>JAAFHV010000045.1:27259-44860 GCA_013297655.1 Myxococcales bacterium
CCGCCGTGAGCGAGCGGCCGACGAGCGCGGTGCGCACCGAGCGGGCGATGATGTCGAGATCGTCGTCGGAGCCGTCGCGGTCGGCGAGCGCGTCTTGCACGGCGTCTTCCGTGTCTTCCCAGGCGCGGCCTTTTTCGCGAACGGCGACGCCTGCGGCGAGCGTGTCCTTCGCGAGGGCTGCCTTGCCAGCTCGGCGGAGCCTTCGCGATACGTAACGAGTGGCGCGAGTGACGTTGGAGTAGTGAGAGTTTTCTTTCGGGAGCTGCACGTTGATTCCCTCCGACCGGACGGGTCGTTGGGTTCGCTTCGATTTTCAAGTGCCATATCGAACGGGCGAAAGATTCGGTCGGGCGAGTGGAAACGACCGGTCGAACGCGTAGGTCGGGGCGCCGCGACATGGAACCTCCATGGAATGCGCATGTTGCAGTTGTTCCGCGCGCGGAACCTCCGTGGAATGCGCATTTCTCGCTCCTTCAACATGTGGAACCTCCGTGGAATGCGCATATTTCGTCGGTTCTGCGTGTGGAAACGCCGTGGAATGCGCCGATCACGGTGGTTCCACATGTTGAAGTGCGAGGATCGACGCAAATCCGACGGTTTCCGAAGGTTCCGAGCAGCGATCGAACGAGATATTGCGCACTTACGAGGCCGGGGGGCTTGTTGGGACAGCCGTTTCAGGGGGCTCAGCACGGCGAGCCGCAGCGATTCTGCGAAAAGCGGCCATCTCGTCGACCCAAAAGCGGACACAGCCGGCAACGATTTCCGACCGACAGCCGAGATGGGTCGCGAGCAGCTTCCCGAGCCGTCTTGCCGAGCGCGCGCTCGGGTGGCTCGGCACTTCCACCGGTGAACGGAAGCTGCTCGCGCTTTTCCGATTTGACACGGGTTGCGCGCGGGGTACGTTACGATGGCCAACGACACGCGTGTGGAAGCGCAGTCGGCGGGCACCGAGCGAGAAAGTCGTTTTCGGAAAAATGATGACACGGAACCTTGGGCTGAGCCCCAAGTGGTTTGTGATGGTCGCCCCCTTCGTCGTTTCAGCCAGCTTCGGTTTGGCATGTTCGGGGCGCGAGGCAGCGAGGCGCTCGAGGGGGTCCGAGTCTCTGCGATTACCCCCGACTCCTCTCAGTTCGTCGGCAATCAGACAGAATCAGCGATCGCGGTCGCGAACTTCGAGGGGAAGACCACGGTCTCCATCGCGTTCAACGACGATGGCGGCCGCGAAGTAAGGTACACCGACACCGACCGGATCGTCGGCCGAGGGGCGTCCCAATTCGGTTGGTCCTACTCGGCCGATAGGGGCCGGTCGTTCGTGTACGGTGGCAAGGTCCCCGCCACCGACGAGTGGCCGGTCATGTGGGGAGATCCCGCGATCGCTTCGCTTCACCCCGATGAGCGCTACGTGTTCATGTCGAACCTCGCCGTCCCAGCTTCGAAGATGCCTGCCTCAGGCGAAATCGTGGGCGGGTTCGACGGCCGGGTCCTCGGGGGTGCGTGCATCGCGAAGTCGTCCGACGGTGGACGTTCGTTCGCGCTATGGCACTGCGTTCACCAGAACAACGATTTTTACGATGGCGGCACTGCCGTCGCCGGCTCCGACGCGAACGGAGGAACGGACCGACGTATTTTCTTCGGGTTTATCGACATTACCCTGCTCGAGATTCATGTCTGGCAAGCCGACAACGAAAACGTGGGCGAGCTCCGCAAACTGCCGAATCCGTTCGCCGGCAACCCGATGAGCTCCCATCCGAGACTCCGAATCGACCGCGCAACGGGCGATTTGTATGCGGCAGCGTTGTCTTCCGAGAAGCGGGTGCTCGTCTCTCGTTGGTCGGCCGGTTCGTGGAGCACGCCGAGGATCGCAAGCGGCTCGACGACGACGGAAATCCAAACCATACCATTCGCCAGCTCAAAGATGCGTACGGCGCCGGAGTTCACTTTCGACGTTGGTCCCGCGACCGACTCGGAGAGTAGCGACGCCGTTCGGGTGTTTACCACACGCCTTCGCGCGAACGGCACTCACTTCGTAGAAGGATGGGCCTGCCCCCGAGGACTGGGGGGAGGGTGTCGCGCCACACCCGGCTGGTCGACGGAATCGTCGACGAGCGACCAGTTCCAACCGGCCGTCACCGCGTTCCAAGGCCTCCCGTTCCTCGGGGTGCCCGGACGGTGGGAGCTGACATACCTCACTCGGGCCGGGGATGCCGGTGGAGATCGCGTATCGGTCGACCGTACCGGCCTCGGAGGCGACGCCACATCGGGTAGGTACATCGTCCCCACTCAAATCGTTTCTCTCGGCTACGTCTGCCCGGATACGCGAGGTGGGTCGTCGCTAGGCGGCTACTGGGGCGACTACAACGACATGGCGCTTCTCGAAGTGCAGTCGGGCAAGGTTCCGCGGTTCCTGCGGACCTTTACGACCTCCGATCGTTCGGACTTCATCGAGGGCTGCTACTCGCAGCAGTCCTTCTTCTCCACGCACGTGCACTTGAAGGCCATCCGTCTATGAACAATCCGGCTCAGGCGCTCGCCCTCGCTGTTCTGCTCACCGCCTGCGGTGGGCGCCCGGCCGTCGACGAAGTCGCTGCACCCACTGGCGACGCGGGCCCCGGTCTGCCTGCCAGCCCCCGCGAGGGGGATGCGAGCGGCGGAACGCCCGACGGCGCCGTCGCAGACGTCACCACCCGCGCTGACGCCGCGCTCCCCTGCGGCGTGTCTCCAGGCGGCGTCTTTTCCTGCTGTGCCGGCGTGGCTTGCCTTGGGGAGTGCGTCGACGGCGGCTGCGTTTGCTACGGGATCGTCGGCGGCTGCGCCGACCTGCCCGAAGCGATCTGTTGCACCACACGAAGAGCATGCTCCGCGGATTGTCGATAAGTGATGAGAGGAAAAACGATGGCAACTCGTTCTCTACGTACCGGTCTCGCGATTGCCGCCTTCTTCTGCTTGCAGGCCGCCGCTGTCGCATCGTGTCACTCCGCCAACGACGCACCGGCAGACGCTGCGGCGCGCGCCGATGCTGACCCGGAGGAGGAGGACAATCCGAACGAAGGCAGACGCGGCCCAACGCTCGCGGATGGTGCGCCCTGGCCACGGCACCCCGACGGCGCGCTCGTCGACCTCAATCCCCTGACGTATCCCCCCGATGTCGGCGTCGAGATCGATGGTGGGTCGGAGTGCCTCTTCGACGCCGAGCCGGGCACTCCGACGTACGAGAAGCGAACGTGTTGCAATGGCACGGCTTGCCGCGGCCGCTGCATCTTGCACCACGGCGAGTCGGTCCCGGCCTGCAACTGTGTCGGTATCCGCGGGGGTTGCTTGGCCGACCAGCGGTGCTGTCTTGGATCTCGCGCAGGCTGTATTCCGCTGAGCGAGGCGTGTGAGGTTCACTGCAAGTAGCGAGGGAACCGAGAGCGGGACGTGAATCGCGATGCGCCAAACGGTGGGTGTGCCCGGGCCGTCCTACGTCGGCGGAGCGAAGGGTGGTCCCGCTGCGTCACCGCGGTCCGCGGTCACCTCAGTCGCCGTCGTCGCGCGGGTCCAGCATGTGCCCACGATCCGCCTCGAACACGGTGCCGGACGGCTCGTCGCCGAGCCAAAATGACCACGACCCGCCCGCTCAGCGGGCGGCGCGGTAGGCCAAATGGCCAAGCGAATCGCGGTCGTGCAGCAAGGCACACGGGTCACGTCGAATGCCAATCGACGTGGCTGGCTCGACCACGGTAGGCTCCTCGGATCTCTTTCCGGAGCCATAACTGAATGAAGACACGCCTCGCGTTGGTGCTTGCTCTCGCCGCTCTGTCGGTGGCGACCCCCGCTTGCAAAAAGAAGAACAAGGACGCCGCCGACACGGGCACCGACACGTCGGAGCACTCGGAGAGCACGGACGACTCGCACGACACGCCCGCGGCCGCGCCGCTCAAGCCGAACCGGGCGCTCATGGAGCTCCTCAAGAAGATCCCGGACGGCTGCACCGTTTCTGTGGACTCGGCCTCCGTGTACTCGTGCAAGAACAAGGAAGATCAGGCGATTACGGACTTCATCCGGAAAGAGCGCCCCAAGGATCTTTACGAGACGTATGCGTCGCTCCTCTCGAGCAAGGACGCCAAAATGCGCGCGGTCGCGGTCGCCGAGGCGGCGAACACGTTCAGCACGATGGACAAGGACTCGCGTAAATCGAACGCGACCAAGGCGGTGGCGAACGCGTTCCTCGACGAGCTCGCGAAGGACGACGGCATCGCCTATCGCCTCGCGCCGCCGGCGGTGGATCTCGGCTTCATCGCCGGCCTCGGCAGCAGGGTCATCAAGGTGACCGACAAGATCAACACGAACGCGCGAAACGCCGCGTATCGCACGTTCATGGAATACGGCCGCATGGAGGCGTTCCCCAAGCTCCAAGAGGTCGCCAAGGAGAAAGACTTCGCCGTCGCCGCGCTCTCGGCTCCGCGCTCGATGTACGAGTGGACCGACTCCGAGAAGAACAAAATCTGCCCCTGGGCGAAGGGCTACCTCTCGGACGCGAGCAACTCGACCGCCGCCGAGGCCGCGTACACCGCGATTAAGTGCAAAGGCGAATACATCGACGCGCTCTTGGACGAGGGCGAGACGCGCGTGAAGAACAAGCAGTTCGATAACCCGTTCGCGATGACGTTCCGCGAAATCTGCTTCGAGTTCATCGGCGGAGTCACGGGCCAGGCGGGGGGAAATCCCCAGTGCAAGCGCAACTACGCGTTCCTCGAGAAGGTCACGAACGACGCGACGGTGAAGCCGGAGGTGCGCGGAATGTCCCTCTGGAACATCTATTACCAGCGCCGCGACAAGGAGTCGCTCGCCCTCATGCGCAAGTACGAGAAGAGCAAGGTGCCCGAGATCGCGAAGCGCGCGAAAGAAGCGATCGACTCGCTCACGACGACCTACAAGCTCAAGTGAACGCTCGAGCGTTCGTGGCCCGCGAGACGTTCGCTCTCGCGGGCCACGGTCGCCGAGAACGTCGCGGCCGGCGAGGCGAAGGAGCCCGCGCGATCCGTGAGATGTGCCGCCCTCGAACGAGCCGAGGCGACGCGCGCCGTGCGTCGATCGAGCCAACCCGGCAGCCGTGGAGCTAGAGGGGGTCGACGCTTCGCTCCTTCCTAGCGCCGAGCGTCCACGCTCCGGCGGGGCCAAGGCGGCTCCATTGCTGGCCGTTTCCGCGAGCTTTCGCGATGAGGGCGCGTCGCGGACGAAAAAGAATTACCATCCGCGCGAATGTCGAAGGACGACCGCAAAGGCTCGGGCAAGGGGAAACCTTGGCTCGTACCCCTCCAGGTGTTGGGACGTGACGGGGCCGACGCCGCGAAGGTCGGGGGCAAGGCCGCGCGCCTCGCGTGGCTGGGAAAACACGGGTTCGACGTGCCCCTCACGTGGATCCTGCCCGAGCACGCGTTCTCCACCGCGATCCGTGATTTGTCCCCGTTCTGCGAGCCTCGCTCCCTCCTTCGGGTCGCGTCGGGTCGCAACGTGTACGCGCGCGCCGACGAAGCGCGGCACGAGATCCTGAAGGCCAAGCTCCCCGAAGGGCTCGAAGCCGAGCTCGAGGCGCTCTGGGAGAAGTCGAAAGACACGGCAAAATGGGGCTTTGCGGTGCGCTCTTCGGCCACCTGCGAGGACGGCGCGCTCGTCTCCATGGCCGGTCTCGCGGAGACCAAGCTCGGTGTTCGCGGTGGGCCCGCCCTCGCCGACGCGGTTCGGCAGGTGTGGGCCAGCATCGCTTCGGGCCGCGCGCTCGCGTATCTCGCCGCTCATGGCGTGCGCGACGTGGGCATGGCCGTGGTCATCCAGGTCATGGTCCAGGCCGAGGCCGCGGGGGTTATGTTCACGCGCGTGCTCTCGCCCGGCGCGGTGCGCGGCGAGCGGGTCATCAACGTGGGCTTCGGCCTCGGCGCCCCCGTCGTCGACGGCGTCACGTCGCCCGATCTGCTCCGGCTCGCCAAAGACGGCACCGTGATGCAGCAGACGATCGTACGTAAAAACAAGGTCACCATCATCGGTGACGCAGGAATCGAAGAGCGCGACGCGGAGTTCCCCGATCGGCCCGCGCTCCGCGACACGCACATCGCGCAGCTCTCCGCGATCGCCGAAAAGCTCGAGTCGATCGAAGACGTGGCGTGGGACGTGGAGCTCGCGTGCGAGGGCGACAAGGTCATCCTCGTGCAGGCGCGCCCGGTCACCGGGCGTGGTTTCCCCGAGGGCGGCGACATCGACACGGTGTGGAGCAACGTGAACGTCGGCGAAGCGCTGCCGGGCGTCGCTTCGCACTTCACGTGGTCGATCGCGGGCGCCTTCAGCGAGGCGGGGTTCCGCAGCGCGTTCGGGGCGCTCGGCTGCAGCGTGCCGCGAAACGCGAAGCTCGTCGGCAACGTGTTTGGCCGTTTTTACTTGAATTTGTCGCAGTTCATGCGCATCGCGGCGCAAGTGCCGGGCCTCGATCCGCGCACCCTGATGCTGCTCGGCGGCGGCGCGGGGGCCGACCAGCTCGAGCGCGACGTGAGCGACGTCTCCCGCGCCGGGTTCTACGCGCGACTGCCGATGACGGCGGCCAAGTTGCTCCGTGAGCAGGTGCGCCTCGACGCGGACGTGGAAGCGTTCGAGACGTACGCCGACAAGATGCGCCGCGCGCACGCCGCGCTCGACCTCGCGATCTTGCCGGACGAAGGCCTCGCGACGCGTCTTCGTGACGTACAAGCGTTCCTCGAGCGCACCGGCACCGTGATGCTCACCTGCGCGTCGAGCTCGCTCGGCACGCACGTCGCGCTTCGGATGCTGCTCTCGCGGGTCGCAAAAGGCGACGCCGATCGTCTCGCGCAGGAGCTCGTGCGCGGCATTCGTGATCTCGAGAGCGCGCGCCCCGGGATTGGCATGTTGCGGGTCGCGGAGATCGCGCGCCGCGAGCCAGACGCAAAAGAAGCACTCCTTCGGGAGACTACGGTCACCCTCGACGCGATCCCGGAGGGGCCCACCCGCCGCGCGCTCGTGAGCTTCCTCGATCTCTACGGTGAGCGCGCCGTACGCGAGGCGGAGCTCTCCACCCCGCGTTGGCGCGAGGATCCGCGCGCGGTGCTCACCATGTTGCGGGTCGCCCTCCGCGGTGAAACTCGCGAGATCGAGGTCACCCTCGCGCGCTCGCGGGCAGATGCCGACGCGGAGATGCAGCGGCTCAAAGAGAAGCTCAACGTCGCGGAGCTCACCCTCGTGCGTCACCTCGTCGCGCGCGCGCAAAAAGCGGCGCGCCTCCGCGAGCGCATGCGCGCCTGGGTCACACGCGTGCTCGGCATGGTGCGCGACGTGGCGCTCGACGCCGATCGCCGGCTCTTGCGCCTCGTTCCGGAGCTCGCGGACGACTTCCGCGTCCTCCAGAAAAATGGCTCTCCGCTCGCGCAAATCCAGTCCGTGTTCATGCTCACGGCGGACGAGCTCGTCGGCGCGCTTCGCACCTCGCGTCGCGATTTGGCTCCCCTCGTTCGAGCGCGCCGGGCCGAGCTCGCGCGAGACTTGTCGCGTCCCGATCCGCCGCCCACGTTCGTGGGGTTGCCTCCTTCGGTCATGTTGCCGCCGGCGGGTGGGCGCGTGATGGAAGGCATCGCCGCGAGCTCCGGCGTGGTCGAAGGCCGCGCGCGGGTGCTCATGACGCCGGCGGAGATGACGCAGCTCCAGCCGGGAGAAATCCTGGTCGTGCACACCACCGACGTGGGCTGGACGCCGCTCTTCTTGCTCGCGGCCGGGGTCGTGACCGAGCTCGGTGGTCCGCTGTCGCACGCCGCCGTCGTCGCGCGCGAGTTCGGCGTGCCGAGCGTGGTGAACCTGGAGCGCGCGACCCTCGTCGTGAAGACCGGCGACAGGGTCCGCGTCGACGGCGACCGCGGCACCGTCGAAGTGCTCCCCGAGACCACGTGAGGAACGATCCGCGAGACCGAACGCGCGACACGCGCCAAGCGCCGGGCAAGGTCGTGCACTACGTCGCCGACGCCGACACCACCCTCGAGAAGGTCTTGACCCACCTCGGTGACGGGGCCGCCGCGATCGCAGAAGGTCGCGTCTTCATAGGGAAAACGAGGGCGACCAGCCTTGATGCGCCGGTGCCCCGTGGCGCTCGTGTGGCGCTCACGCGGAAGAGCGCCGACGCGCTTCCAGATGTGTGCATCTTGCATCGAACCGAAGGCGTGCTCGTGGTGGAGAAGCCGGCCGGTCTCCCCACGATCGGCGACGGAAAGACCAAGAGCCACACCCTGCTCGCCGCCACGTCGCGTGCTTCCGGCATCCCCGAGGTCGCGCTCCATCCCACGTCGCGTCTCGATCGCGACGTGAGCGGAGTGGTCACCTTCGCGACGAACCCCGACGCGCGGAAGGCCCTCGCGAAGGCGAGGGAAGAGGGAAAGTACACGCGTCGCTACGTGGCGATCGCGGCGAAGGCGCCCACGCCGGAAGCGGGTCTCTGCGAGGCGCGCCTCGCGCAGGCGGCCGATCCGCGGTTCCGAAAGGTCGAGCCGAAGGGCGAGCCCGCTTCGTCGCGCTACGCCACGGTCGGTGTCGCGGCTGGTGGGGCGCTGCTCGCGCTCGGCCCGATCACGGGGCGTACGCACCAGCTCCGCGTGCACGCAAGCCACCTCGGCGCGCCGCTCCTCGGCGACAAGACCTACGGCGGGCCCACCCGGCTCACCTTGCCGAGCGGGAAATCTCTCGGTTTTTCTCGCGTATTTCTCCACTGCGCGAAGGTGCGGATCCCCATTCGCGGCGAGCTCGTGGAGCTCGTGTCTCCCGTTCCTGCCGAGCTCCTAGAAACGTGGTTGGCCCTCGGCGGTGATCCGCTCGCGTGGGATCGTGCGCTCGCGTGGGACACGCTTCCGTAGGCGTCTCGTCGGCGAGCGTTCGAAACGAGAGAGGCCGCGCGTTTTGCCACCTCGGCAGAACGCACGGCCTTCACTCCACGACGCCTCTCTCAGAACGGCGCCGGGACCGCCTCGCCTGGCTCGAGCTTCAGCTCGGCGGCGGCGCCAACGCGGGTCGCTCCGCTCGCGAGCGACACTTCGGCGAGCTCGCTGCCCATGAGCGCGAACACCCGCTCACGAAGGAAGATCGGGCGCGTGTTGCCATACCAATCGGTGCACGAGGTCTCGCAGCTGCCCTCCACGTTGCTCGACGACACGATTCCAATCTTCGATAGCCCACGATCTGCGGCGACCGAGAAGAACCCGAGGTTCGAGATGCCGCTCCCGAAGCCTCCGTTACGACCGTTGCTCGTCACCGCGTAGCCGAAGGTGCCGCCGCCGGTCGCGGCAGGCTTGAAGAAGAACCCGTGGCTGCGGCTCTCGCCCTGCGAAACGCCAGTGATCGTGATGTCGCTCGCCGGCGCGAGGAGATCGTTCGTCGAGAGCGCCGAGAGCACGAGGCCGTTCGGTCCATCGGAGGCTACGAGGGCGCGATCGCCGTCGAGCGGCTCGATGCGGACCACGTTCTTGCGGGGGATGCGCGCGACGGCGAGCGTGCTCGTATCGACAGTGACGAGCTCCGCCGCGTACGGATCGGAGCCCACACGGGAAGGGAGGTTGCCCGCGGCGACGAGCTTGTCGCCCACGAAGCGGTTCTCCGACACGTACGAGAGACCGAGCGGCACGCTGACCGGGGTCTGCTTGCCGACCTTGTCGAACGCGGCGAGCGGGAGCTTCGTGAGCGCGGCGCCGTCCTTCTCTTGCACCGAGACGAGGAGCGCATCCGCCGTCTCTTTGAACGAGAACTGATCGCGCGGAAAGCCGGTCCCCGCGTGGGTGGTCACGTCCTGGGTGGTGAGGCTCATGCGGTAGGCGTGCTTCTGCGACCACAGGTAGAGCGAGCCCGCCGACACGTAGTGCTCACGCCACCACGAGCCAAGGATCGCCTTGCCGTGGCACTCGAGGGTGCCGTCGGCGGGGAGCGAGCACTTCACCACCGTGTGGAACGTGGGCGAGTACGACCGTTCGTGGGATCGGGTGACATCGAGGGCGCCGAACATCGGGCCTACCGCGCGGAGCGCGCCGTCCTGCCCGAGCTCGAGCACGCGCGGATAGGCGAGCGCCTCGTTCTGCCGACCGATGTGGTGCGGCATATAGAACACGAGGTTGCCGTCGACCATGCGGCTCGCGTAGTTCGAGCCCGAGTAATAATCGTTCGACTCGAGGAACATCGAGCGAATGCGGGTGAGCTTGCCGGCCGTCAGACGAAACGTGTCGATCTCCGTCGCTCCGCGCGCCGCAGCGCCGCCACCCGAGAGCTGGGGCAAGCTGTAGCGGTAGCCGACGACGTAGACGAGATCGCCTTTCACCAGCATTTCGTCGTACCAAACGCCATTGTTGAGGCCGTCCGTCGGCGCGACACGAATGGAGTCGCTCAGGGTAGGCGCCGCCGCCACGTCGACCGCGAAGAGGCGGCCCTTCCGCAGCACCACGAGGTGGTCGCCGATGTTCTTGACGATGCCGCCCTCGTCGGCGCCCGATTCTTGGTTGTTCGTGATGCCCTCGTTCGCCGGAGCCGGCGAGGTCGGGGACGCCGCCGAACCTGCATTCATCGACGGGGAGTCGGACGCGGATTCGCTTCGCGCCGATTCGCACGCGGAGATCTTCTTCTGCGTCGCTTCGATCTCGCCCATGTAGCTCGAGAGCTCGGCCTCCGAGGTGAACGCCTTCATCGCGTTCTCGTCCGCGGGGGTCGCGGCGGTGGCGGCAGCGAGCTCTTGGCACTCCGCGGGAGTCGGCACCGAAGGATCCGAGCTACAGCCGATCGCGAGGGGGGCGAGAGCGATCAAGAGCGAAGGGAAGAAGACCGTGTGTCGCATGCACTCCCTTCAGCAACCGACGTGCCGTCGGATCTTCGGGAAAAATAGGGGTTTTGTGAGTGCCGGCTTGTGCCAATCCGGCCACTGCGCCGGATCGCGCAGGCCCGCGCTCCGGTAGGGGACGGTGTGCGTGCTAACTTCGACGCATGCCCGCCGAGGGAGTCGTCGCAGCGCTAAAGTCCGCTCTCGCGGGCCGAGCCGACATCGCCGTGGCGATGCTCTTCGGATCGCGGGCGCGCGGAAACCCTCGCGCCGACTCCGACGTCGACGTCGCGGTCCTCGGGGACGTCGACCGTCTCGAGCTCGCGGCGCTGCTGTCGCGTGCGACGGGGCTCGAAGTCGACATGGTGAATCTCGCCGAAGCGGGGTACCCGCTCCTCTCCGCGATCGTCCAAGACGGCATTTTCCTCCACGAAGGCGTTCGCGGCGCTTATGCGCAGTGGCGCTCCCACGCGCTCCTCCAGCTCGATCTGGACCGCACCTGGTACGAGCGCATGCGCGACGGGTACCTGGCCAAGTTGGCCAAGGGGGCACGCTGATGGTGCGCGTCGAGATCGTCGTCGCGAAGCTCTCCGAGCTCGGCGCGCGCACCGCGCGTGTTCGCAAGCACACGCCTTCGAGCGCAGCGGAGCTCCTGGCCGATCAGGACACGCTCGATCTCGTCTCCTTCAACCTCATGTTGTCCGTGCAGTCTGCATCCGACATCGCCAGCCATCTCGTCTCCGACGAAGGCTGGCGACCGGCGAGCTCCCTCGCAGATGCGTTCGACCGCCTGCACGAGCAAGGCGTGATCACGAAAGGAACCGCCGCCGCGATGCGCAAGGCCGCGGGCCTGCGAAACCTCGTCGCCGATGGTTACGCCGCCGTCGACGTGACGATCGTCTTCGCTGCCGCTTCGCGAGGTCTCGCCGATCTCGACACGTTCGCCGCCGAGGTCGCGTCGTTTCTCCAGAAACACCTCCCTAGCGCGTGAGCGCTGCGAGTCTCGGCGGATTACTCCGCGGCCGACGACTCGGCGGGGCGTGCGGTGGGCAACCGCATGGCGTGGTGAGCCCACGCGACGAGGCGAGCCTCCATGCGTTGTGGCCGTTTGCCGCTCGGAAGGAACTCGATCACTGGACTCGTGGTTACGGGGGACTTGGCTGCGTCGCCCGATCGCGTAGGTGTCGGGCGCGATAGCGTTCGACGGGAGCGACGCTGCGCGGGAGGCAGTCGTAGCCACGGACATGCATGGCCTGGCGCGAGCCAATGAAACGTTGAAGGCTCGCATTGCGCTTATTTAGTTGAAGAATCACGCTGAATCTACGATTGGCGAGGTGCGCGATGTATGATGGTACGATATCAAGAATGCATACGCTGCGGTCGCGCCGAGTGAATCGCGTTGACATGCCCTAAGCCGGGCCGTAGCTTCCCGGCTCGGACGTCGGGAACACGACCCGGGCGAAATGCACCAATCGGGTGCGGAGGGAGGGACTACATGACGAATCTCGAGATCGAGCTCCGCGAGGAGAGCGCCAGCCACCTCGTCGAACACCTTCTTTCGCGGATCGGCACTCCGTTTCCCACTCTCGCTGGACTTGGTACTACCAGGCTCGTACATGCGGTTGCCTGGAACCATGTCGTGTTCGAGGAGGGGCCGGAGGCCGTCAGGCGTCGTGCTCGTGGATTGGTTATCCGCGCCGAGGTGGAGGTCCGACACTTCAGTATCGACGAGCTTCGCGCCGCAAACGACGCCGAGCCGAAAGTTAGTCGCGGGAGCGCGTGGCTCGATGTTCGCGCCCGAGGCGGCGCTTTGGAGATCGATCTCCTCGAGATCGCGATTGGTAGCGGAAACCAGGCCTTCATCCCATCCCAGCGCCTCGTCGGCGAGGTTTTGCCCGTTGGGGAAAGCGATATCGAGACGGCACTCCTCATGCGATCCGATGGAATCGTAACGTTACGCTTGTTCGGGAAGGGCGAGCACGTCGACCAACGGCCGCCCTCGAATCATGCGCTCACCTTCGGAGGTCAATGGTTGATTCACGTTCCCGCTAACGTGATTATGACGACCTTCGAGCGACAGCTCACGGACACTGTCGTCTCGGCCAATATCGGCGCGATAGAAGAGCCTGCCGCCAGCGAATGGTTGCAGTACGATGACGGCGCGTGGGGGGTTCGCGGTGCGATAGGAGTTCTCTCTGAAAAGGGCTGTGGTGTTGCGTCATTTTCTGTCGATCTCGAGTACGAAACACGTCTACAGCCGTCGTCCGACACCGGCGAGCTCGTGACGAGCATCGTCCTCGATACGAACGTTTCCGACTGGGACTCCTTTAAGTGCGCCCTCTTCTGGGCTGGCATGCCGGCGGGCGGGCTTTTCGGCCCCGGATTTGTCGAGGCGATGGTCCTAAGCTCACCTGTGATAGCGGGCATCGCTTCCGGCGAACTTGTCGATGCAAAGCCGGGCGGACGTATCGAGCGCATCGGAGAGACCGACGACGGCGTTGCATTTCGCTCGATCGTCTCCCTTCCGTCGCTGCCGAGGAATCGCATCGTCGACGCTGTCGTCGATGCCCGTGGGCTCTTCGTGCTGGGCACGTTGCTCGCTCCGCCCGTTCAGGCCACGAAGGTCTGCCTTCCATCACCGAGCCTGGCGTCCGAGTGGTCGACACGGGTGGACTGCGGTCAGCTCCGCGTCGTGCACGAGCCGTCGGCCCAGGTGGCTATCGTCGAGCACACGATCACGATGCCCGGCGCTGATGCGCGACCCGAGAACGTTCCTGCGCGGACATTCACGAGCACGACCGTCGAACCAGCGGAAGACTGGCGGCTCGATTACGAGCGATTCCCAAGCGCTCGCGCACGAATTCGTGTTTCCGGCGTGGAAGGCGGTCGTGCGAGAGAAGGCCTCCTCATCGCTCATACGAGCGCAGGAGTTTTCGCCCGCCGGGTAGCGCCACCAGGCGAGCCACCGGTCTTGTCGGAAGTCGTCGTGAAGGGGCTGCTCGCCGGGTGCCGTCGGCTCCGTTCGGAATGGGCACCATCTATGCGCTTGCTGTGGCGTCCAGACCCACCCCCGTTCGTCGAGCGATCGGGGAAAAGACTGATCCGGCACTGGCTCGTTGCCTTCAAGGACGTCGCGGAGGGAGGCATGATTCGCCTTCGCATCGCCGCGACGGGCCACGGCGGCGATTGGGTCGAAGCGCGACCGAGCGACGGGCAGACAGAGGCCTTCGTCGAGCTCCTCATGGAGACGGCCACCCACGTCGAAGTCGAAAGTAGCGGCACCTCGGCTCCCAACATGCGCGTCGCGCAGCGCTACCTCGTGGAGGAGAGCAACATCACGCTTCCGGAGCCAACCGCTGGCCTCGTGAAGCGAGGGCGAAAGGCGTTCCTTCGATGCGCGTCGCAAACGTACGCGCTCGACCTTGGCCGTCTTCGCCTGGAGCCCGTCACGGACGCTGACGCCATCGCCGTGGCGGGCTGCCAGGCTGGCTCGACAGTAACGCTCGGAGGCGTCGTCCTCGTTGTCGTCGATGGCAATCTCCTGCTCTGCCGACCAGGCCCGATCGATACTCAAGTGACGGAGGGGCTCCCGTGCGAAGCATTCTGACGCTTACGGCCTTTTTGCTGTTGCCATCCGGCATGGCATTCGCCGAGGGGCCCGCCCGGCCCGGCCCCGAAGGCGTGCGCGTCACCACGATCGGCCATTCCGAGGGGTCACTCCAACTGCGCGGAGCCAATGGTCGCTATCAGCGCGCTTGCTCGTTGCCATGCGACATGGTCTTGCCCGCGGGGGCAGACCTTCGCCTCGAAGGTCCGGGGATTCGCGCCTCCGCCCCTTTCAAGCTCGCCGACGCTCGCTCCGTGCTGCTCCAGGTCGAGCCGGCACGAAGGTCGACGTTCTTGATGGGCACGATCATCGCCGGGTTGGGCGCGGCGCTCATTCTCGCAGGGCCGTTTGCGTTCGTATACCTAACCGCCTCGGGCATAGGGACGGAGCGTGTCGACTTCACCCCCTTCGCCTACGTGTCGCTAGTCGGTGTTGGGCTCATCGGCGTCGGGATGCCGACGCTCCTCGGCGCCTACGAGAGCCACGTCCACCAACTTCCCCGCGCCGCTCGGGCGGGCGAAGGGAACACGCACGGCGTGCTCCTCGGGCCTTGGGTCGCGCCGCAGTCCTGGGTGCTGCCGTTCGCGAGCGGCACATTTTGACAGGTCCGATTTCGGCCCGCTCGCTCTTGCACTTACCAATACAGTGCGGCGGGCTGCGCGACCGTCCGGACGTGCTCGACCTGGCATTTCGCACGGCGCCGGCGCGACGAACAAAAAGAAGCGGCGCGTCTCTTGCGAGGCGCGCCGCTCTTCGTTTCGGATCTGCGGGACTACTCCGCGGGGGAGGGCTCTGCGGCCGGCGTGTGGCTTTCGCCCACCCCGAGGAGCTTGTCGAGCTCCTTCTCGCCGAGATCGACTGGTGTGCGGCTCGCGAAGAGCTTCGTGCCCCACTCACGGAGATCGTCGACCAGGCTGTAGATGACCGGGACGGCGAGGAGCGTGAGGAGGAGCGAGAGCGTCTGCCCGCCGATGACGATGCTCGCCGTCGCGCGGTTGAAGCCGGAGCCGATTCCCTTCGAGACGATGAGCGGCGCCATACCGGCCACGAACGCGATCGTGGTCATCAGGATGGGCCGGAGACGGTCGCGGTTCGCGTCCATGATCGCGGTGTGGCGATCGAGGCCGAGCGACCGAAGATGGTTCGTGTGGTCCACCTGGAGAATGCTGTTTTTCTTCACGACGCCGAAGAGCACGAGGAGCCCGAGCATGGAGAACATGTTGAGGCTTTGGTTGAAGATCTTCAGCGAGATGAACGCGAACGGCACCGTGAGCGGCAGTGAAGCCAAGATGATGCCGGGGTAGAGCCACGACTCGAACTGCGCCGCGAGGATGAGGTACATGAAGACGAACGCCATCCCGAGGGCGAGCGCGAACCCGGCGCCTGTTTCGGCCTGCGATTTGGCGCGCCCCGTGAGCTGGAGCCTGTAGTTCGGCGGCGGCTTGAGCTCCGCGAACTTCGTTTGGATGTTCTTCACGACCGCGTCGTCGCCCTTGCCGGGAGCGGCGTTGGCGAGGAGCGTGATTTGGCGCTCGCGGCCGTAACGGTTGATGCGCGAGGGCGCGGTGCTGTCTTTCCATTTCACGACCGAGGCGAGTGGCACGTTTCCGTACTTCACCGAGGGCACGTTCATGAGGTTCATCGCTGTCGCGTCGAGGCGGAACTGTTGCTCCGCGCGGAGGCGAATGTCGTACTCCTCGCCGCCTTCGGGGAAGGTGGAGCCCTTCACGCCGGCGACGAGCATCTGCAAGGTCGCGGCGACGTCGGACACGCTCACGCCGAGGTCGGCGGCGCGGTCACGGTCGATCGAGACCTTCACCTCGGGACGACCGGGGAGGTTCGTGGTGTCCACGTCGACGGCGAGCTTCGACTCCTTGAGGTTGTCGGTGATCTCTTTTGCGTACTGCTCGAGGAGTCCGAAGTCGGCGCCCGAGAGAACGATCTGGTTGTTCTGCGTGTTGCTGCCGACGCTGAAGTCGGGCACCTCGGCCACGTTCACGCGGAGCCCGGGGGGCAGCTTCGCGATGACCTCTTTGCGGGCGCGGTCCATGAGATCGAACTGCGTCTCTTTGCGGTCGTTGGGGTCGACGAGGTCGACGTAAATCTGCGAATAGTTTCGCGTTTTCTGGTCGTCCTCCGCCACCGTGATGAGGATGTGCGACACGCCGGGGAGGAGGCGAAGCTCGGCCGCGGCGCGTTCGGCGATGAGGAGCGTGGCCTCCGAGCTCGTGCCCTCGGGGGCGCGGAGCGTGACCTGGAACTTCGCTTTGTCGTCGAGGGGCAAGAAGCCCGAGGGCAGCGACTTGGCGATCGGGACGCACGAGCCGAGGCTCGCCGCGCACGCGAGCATGATGACCCAGCGACGCTTGAGGGAGAACCCGAGCATCGCCATGTAGACGCGCTCGATCGGCTTGTAGAACGCGTTCACGGCGCGCGTGAGCCAGTTCTCGCTGTGGGGCCGGAGGAGGCGCGCCGACATCATCGGGGTGAGCGAGAAGCTCACGATGAGCGACACGCCGACCGCGAAGGCCATGGTGTAGCCGAAGCTCTTGAGGAAGCGCCCCGGGATGCCACCGATGAAGGCGACGGGGATGAACACCGCCATGAGCGAGAGCGTGGTCGCCATGACGGCGAGGCCGATCTCTTTCGTCGCGAGGATCGACGCTGGGAACGGCTTCATCTTCTTTTCGTCGATGAAGCGAATGATGTTCTCGAGCACGACGATCGCGTCGTCGATGACGATACCGACCGCGAGCGCGAGCGCGAGGAGCGTGATGTTGTTCAGCGTGTACCCCTGGAGGTACATGAGGCCGAACGTGCCGACGATCGAGACCGGGATCGCGATCGCGGCGATGATGGTGCTTCGGGCGTTGCCGAGGAAGAGGAGCACCACCAGCGCGGCGAGGAGACCGCCGAGGATGAGGTGCTCGGTGACGGCGTGAACGCTGGTGCGGATGGTCTGCGAGTTGTCGCGGATGACGACGAGCTCCATGTCGCCCGGGATGGTGGATCGCACGGCGTCGAGCCTCTTCAAGATCGAGTCGACGACCTCGATCGTGTTCGTGCCGGACTGCTTCACGATCGACATGACGACCACGTCTTGCCCGTCGTAGCGCGCGAGGGACTCGACGTCGCTCTGGCTGTCGACCACCTTCGCGACGTCGCCGATGCGGAG
>JAAFHV010000449.1 GCA_013297655.1 Myxococcales bacterium
GGGTATTGCTGCGGGTATTGCTGGGGATACTGCTGCGGGTATTGCTGGGGATACTGCTGCGGGTATTGCTGGGGATACTGCTGCGGGTAGGGCTGCTGCTGCGGGTACTGCTGGGGATAGGGCTGCTGCTGCGGGTACTGCGCGTGCGCGGTGCCCGTCGCGCCGAGCGTGGCCGCGGTAGTGAGGGGGAGAAGGGCCGCGAGGGCCCGCGCAAAGAAAGACCTCTTCATGAAGCGCCTCGTCGTCGAAGATCTGCGGATCAGGAGTCGAACTCGTCGCCGAGCTCGCGCGCCATGAGGTCGCGTACGGCTTGGGCAGCGGGCTTGTCCTCGTAAAGCACAGCGTAAGTTTCTCGCACGATGGGCATATCGATGCCCAATTTCTTTGCCAAATCGAACGCGCTCTTGGTGGTCTTCACGCCCTCGGCGACGTGGCCGAGGCTCGCGAGGATCTCGGGGAGGCGGCGCCCGCGGCCGAGCTCCACCCCGACCGTCTTGTTGCGGGAGAGCTCGCCCGTGCACGTGAGGACGAGGTCGCCCATGCCCGCGAGACCGGCGAGGGTGAGCGGCTCGCCCCCCCGCGCCATCGCGAGACGGACCACCTCCGCGAGGCCGCGGGTGATGAGCATCGCCCGCGTATTGTGGCCGAATCCGAGGCCCTCGGCGGCGCCAGAGGCGATCGCGACCACGTTCTTCAAGGCACCGCCGCACTCCACCCCGATGACGTCTTTGCTGCCGTAGGTGCGCATGTAGGGTGCATGGAACCTTCGCATCACCTCCATGCGCACGGCGTCGCTCTTGGCGGCGATGACGACGCCCGTGGGGAGGCCGGCGGCGAGCTCCTTCGCGAAGCTGGGGCCGCTGAGGAACGCGAGGTGGCCTTCGCACGACCGTGGCAGCTCCTCGGCGAGGATCTCGTCCACGAACATGAGCGACTCGTTCTCGATTCCCTTCGTGGCGCTCACGATCGGCACGTCGGTCGGGAGGCTCAGGGCGGCGAGGCGGGCGACCTCGCGCGTGGCGTGGCTCGGGGCGACGAAGAGCACGAGCGTCGCGCCTTCCAGCGTCTCGCGGAGATCGGTCGTCGCCGTGAGGGTAGGCGCGAGCTGCGCGGTGGGAAGGTACTTCGGGTTCGACCGGGTCGCGTTGATCTGCGTCGCGAGCTCCGGCGACCGGCACCACATCGACACGGTGTCGCCCTTGTCGGAGAGCACCTTCGCGAGGGCCGTTCCCCATGCCCCGCCACCCAAGACCGCCACCTTACCCGCGTTCATAGCTCCACCCTTCGGTCGGTCGGTTCGGGGAAGCCGGTCGCGCGCGGCTGCCGCTGCGCCGCATGTTCCCAGGCATCTCCCATGGTGCTCTACAGTACATGGATCGCCGGAACCGAAGTAGCGCTATGCTGCGTCCCGCCTCTTGGTCGTCACCGGCATCGTGCCGAAGGCGCTCTTCGGTGGCGTCGTTCCGAGCCGACGCACCGAGCCAAAACACGGTCACGAACCCGCGACACGCCCCCCCCCGAGCTTCCGTGCGCAAAGCCATTGCCCTCCTCACTCTTCTCGCTTCTTTCACCGTCGGTTGCGGCTCCTGTGGCGTCTGCAGCTTTCGCGGCACGCTGAACGATCCTTCGTCGCGCACCATGCGGCGTTCGATGCTCAAGGCCGGAATGGGTGAGCTCTGCAAGCAAATGACGGCCCGCAGCGCGCCGCTCAAGCTGAGCGACGACACCCCCGTCATCGGTCGCTTCTACCCGCGCTCGTGCTCCGAGCGCGAGATGGACAACGGCGACCTCTTCGTCGATTTCCAGGGCGAGGGCTACGCCTACACGAACGTGTCCAAGAAGATCACGTTCAAGATGCAGGGCGCCGTGCACTACAACCAAGACTTCCTCGTCGCCGAGGACAAGTGCGACATTTACGCTTATTTCCGGCCTCGCCAGGTGATGAGCTCCAACTTCACCCTCGGCAAGATCGAGAGCCCGACCGCCAATTTCTTGAACGCGCTCGCCCCCGTCGGCGAGACGTTCGGGCGCCAGCTCGTGAGCCAAAAGATCGCGGAGGGCTTCACCGTCATTCACGACGAAGATGGCAGCGACGAGGTCTCGCTCGGCATCGTGGAGCTCGGAAAGCAGCCGTTCCACGCGTTCAACATGCGCGGGCAAGACAAGCTCGTGCTCGAGAACACCCGCACCGAGGTGCACCAGAACGAGCGCGACTTCATCGGTCCGTTCGAGATCACGGGGGAAGGGCAGGCGCTCTTCGTTCGCGCCCAGCTCGACGGCGCCCCGCAGCTCGACATGTTCATCGTCTCGCGGATCGAGGGCGAAGCTTCGCTCCGCTTGTATCTCGATTATCCCTCGCACGGGCCGCTCGCCCAAAACCCGCGCATCGCCGACGTGCTGCGCCAGGGACAAGAGTATAACCGGGCGTTTTCGCTGCCCAAAGGCCACTACTACGTGATTGTCGACAACACGCCGACCGCGGGCGTCGTGAACCCGCCGCAAAACATGTTGGACGATCGCGCCGCCGTCGTGAACTACGCGGTGTCCGTCGGCGAAGCGCCGTGAAGTCCGCATCCGACACACCCGACGACACCACCGCGGACGGCCCGGTCGCCTCGAGCGCCCCGAGCGAAGACGCGTCTCCCGCTTCTTCACCGCCGGCCTCCGCGCCCCCGGAGTCGTCGCGCGCCGCGACCAAGACCGAGACGCCGTCGACGCCTCCCGCGCCGACGCCGGCAGCTGACGTCAAGGCCGACGCCAAGGCCGCCACCGACTCCACTCGTGGCGACGACGGAGGCGAAGCCGAAGCGCTCCCCGAGAACCACGAGGACGAAGACGAGGGGCCCGAAAAAGCCGCCGCCGCCGACGCCGACGAGCCTTCCCTGCGTCGCAAGAAGCACAAGCGCGCAGAGGCCCCGATGGCCCCGTTGCCGCCGCTCCGTCGTGGTCTACGCACGCTCTACTGGGCGCTCTGGTTCGTGTTCGTTCCATTCGCGCTCGCGTGCCTCTTGGTGTGGGCGGCGACCCCGTCGAGCGGCGCCATCCTCGAAGGAGGTCTCTCCGCCATCCGTGGCTTCGTGCGCGAGCAGCCGGTGCCGGTCGGCATCGCGTCGCTCACCTTGTTCGAGCTCGCGTTCTGGATGGCGCGCCACAGGCTGCCCCTCGCGAGCCACGCGTACACCCCGCTCCCCGACGGCGTCGCGGAGAGCTTGCGGAGCGCCTTCGAACGCGCGCGCACGCTGCTCGACGAAGCGGAGTCGATCCTCGACGCGAACAAGAGCGCGCTCACCCGCGAGCTCTCCGCGAAGGAGCGCACGAAGCTGCGTGAGTCGCTCGACGAGCTCGACACGACCATGCGCGCGCAGCCCTTCCACGAGCGCTCCTTCGTCGACGCGCTCCTCCGCGCCGACGGCGAGGTCGACGTGCGTCTCGGTCGGTTCCGCAAGAGCGAGATCCGCGAGTACGTGGAGAGCATCTTCGTCGCGATCGCGGTCGCGCTGTGCCTCCGCGCGTTCATCGTCGAGGCCTTCAAGATCCCGAGCGGCTCGATGATCCCCACGCTGCAGGTGGGCGATCACATCTTCGTGAACAAGTTCAGCTACGGGCCGCAGATCCCGTTCACCAAGACGCGCTTCTTCTCCAGCATGCCGCCCGAGCGTGGCGACGTGATGGTGTTCGCGTTCCCGGAGCACCCGGAGCAAGACTTCATCAAGCGCGTCATCGCGCTCCCGGGCGACAAGCTGGAGGCCCGCGGTGGCCACCCCATCTTGAACGGCTGGGAGGTCCCGAGCTGCTTCGTTGGACTCTACACGTATTCCGAGGGCGAGCCGATCCCGAGCAAGCACGAGGGCGACTTGTTCGTGGAGTTCCTCGGCGACGAGGCTTACCTCACCCTCTGCG
>JAAFHV010000450.1 GCA_013297655.1 Myxococcales bacterium
GGTCACGAGGCGCGTGGGCTCGTCGACTTCGGTGGTGAGCTCTCCGCACGAAGCGAGCACGACGACGCTCGCCGCGGCGACGAGCTTCGCGGCGGTCGAGAGGTCACCTCGTGGCGAGGGAAGGGCGGCGCCCACGGCAAAAGCTCATACCGTGGGTTCTCGCGCCCTCGCAGAAAATCCGTCCACCGCGCCGATTCGCGCCGACGTGCTCCGAGAAGCTCCAAGGGCGTCTCCCCGGGCTGCCGCGCCGAGGGCACGCGCCTCCTCGTGGATAGGCGTAGTCTATTGAATTCGTTGTGAAAAATGGAGGCTAGCGCGGGCCTCCGCAGGCGCGTTTGGCGTGCTCGCGCTTGGCCGGATCGGGCTTTTGCACGACGTCGCCGGGGAGCACCTCGGTCATCTCGAACGTGAGCGGCTCGATCTCGTAGAGGGCCTTCGGCTCGAAGCTCGTACCGAGGATCACGACGGCGTAGCGGGTCGACTCGGGCGGCATCGCGACCGGCATCGCCACGAGCGACAGCTCGCGGGAGCCCACGAGCTCTTTCGCGTCGGCGGACGACGCGGCCATCTCGACCAGCGCAGCGGGACACGATCCCGGGCGGCTCATGAGGGCGCGGCCGCGAGCGATCGCGTCGGCGAACCCGAGGCTCTCTTCGCCGACGACCTCGCAGTAGGGTTTCTCTCCCGCGCGGCAGGGCACCCCGTCGCAGTCGCGCGCGGCGTGGCGGTCGCACGAGAGCGTGAGGGTGGTCTCGTCGTCGAAGATGCGGTTCGTGCCCTTGGTGGTCGCGCGAAAGTGGAGCACCGGCAAGTCGGGCCGAGCGCGATCCTCGCGCACGTGGGTGACCGTTCGTCGTGTGGCGGGAGAGCGGGAGAACTCGGCCTCTTTCAGGCGCAGCAGCACGTCGCGATCGAGGGAAAATCCCTGGTAACGAACGTGCGACGCGTAGAGCTTCTCGAGGCGGGCGTGGTCGTGCATATCGTGCGCCCCGCGCCACTCGTCCAGTGTCGCGCGGAGCAGCGGATCGCCCTCGGGCACGCTCGCCACCGCCGGAGGCACCCGGACCTCCCCTCTTTCGGCGGGCACCTGGCTCGCGCACCCGGAGATCATGAGCGAGGCGCTTAGCGCGACAGCGTCACTCCAAAATGAGTGACGACGGCGCCGCATGTCCCGGGATCGCTCGCTCACAGGGCACCTCTAGGGGACGACTCGCCCGCGTACAACCCTGGAGAAAACGCGCGCGATGAGGGATCGGGGTTTGACGCGTTGGGCTACGTCCCTATATGGAAGAACGCTCCATGAACCCCCCCGTCATGATCGCGCTCATCGCCATTGCTCACGCCGTTTTTGCGTGGTCGGCGATCCGCCGTTGGCAGCTCATGCAAATTGGCACGAGCGACAACCGCTTCGACAAGCTGGAGGACCGCCTTCTCGCCGTTTGGAACTACGCGTTCAAGCAGCAGAAGATGGACTACTACCAGCCGGCGGGGTGGGCCCATAAGCTCATCTTCGTAGGGTTTCTCACCCTCACGCTGCGCACGCTGGTGCTGTGGGGGCGCGGGATTTACCCGTCGTGGAACCTGTTCATCCTCGGGCCGTCGCAGCCGATCGGAAAGGTGTACGAGTTCGCGAAGGACCTCGTCGCGATCCTCACCGTGACGGGCGTCTCGGTCTTCTTCTACTTCCGCGTGTTCCGCCCGCAGAAGCGGATGACGCTCAACAAGGAGGCCATCCTCATCCTCGGCATCATCTTCACGATGATGATCACCGACATGATGTACGACGGCGCCTCGATGGCCCTCGCCGCCCGTCAGGGCGAGTTTTGCGCCCCGGACGCGATGATCGCGACCGTGGCGCAGTGCCAGAAGATCGCGACGATCACCGCGCCGTACCCGATGGGAACGGAGGCGCACGCGAGCTTCTCGTTCTTCCCCTCGCCGGCCGGCTCGGCCTTCGCGGCGGCGTTCAAGTCGTTCGGTCCCGGTGCGCTCGTGGCGCTCGCGCAGATTGGGTTTTGGACGCACTCGTCGCTCGTCCTCATCTTCCTGAATCTGCTCCCGCACTCGAAGCACTTCCACGTCATCACCGCGATCCCGAACGTGTTCTTCAAGGAGATGGAGCCCCCGGGCCGCCTGAAGCCGCTCGCGGAGAACACCGAGAAGCTCATGGAGAAGCTCGAGGCGGTGTCGGGAATGGAAGATCCGCTCGCGGGCGGCATCGGGCTCGCGCGCATCGACCAGTTCTCGTGGAAGGCGATCCTCGACTTTTACACGTGCACCGAGTGCGGTCGCTGCTCGGACAATTGCCCCGCGCATCGCACGGGCAAGATCCTCTCCCCGAAGCACCTCACCCTCGCGCTCCGCGATCACCTCTACGACAACGAGCCGATGTGGACGGCGAAGGAGATGCGCTGGGGCGGCAAAGATCCCGTGCTCTCCGAGCTCGGCATCGAAGGCGAGAAGAGCCCCGAGCGCGTGATGGAAGAGATCGAGGGCTCGCACACCGCGCCCGCGTTCACCATCACCGATCTGGTGCCGAACATCATCCACCCGGACATCCTGTGGGCCTGCACCACCTGCCGCGCCTGCGAGGAGCAGTGCCCGGTGATGATTTCGTACGTCGACAAGATCGTCGACATGCGGCGCAGCCTGGTGATGATCAAGGGCGAGTTCCCGCACGAGCTCGCGAAGCCGTTCCAGGCGATGGAGGTCAACGGCAACCCGTGGAACCTCTCGCGCATGGATCGCAGCGCCTGGTCCGACGGCCTCGACATCCCGATGATGAGCGACAAGCCGAACGCCGAGGTCCTCTACTGGGTCGGCTGCGCGGCGAGCTACGACGATCGCGCGAAGAAGATCGCGCGCTCTACCGCGAAGCTTCTCAAGGCGGCGGGCGTCGACTTCGCGATCCTCGGTCAAGAAGAGACCTGCACCGGCGACCCCGCTCGTCGCGCCGGCAACGAGGTGCTCTTCGCGATGCTCGCGGACACCAACGCCGCGGTGCTCAATCAGTACAAAGAGGCCGGCGGCGCGAAGACGGTCATCACCGCGTGCCCGCACTGCTTCAACACGATCAAGAACGAGTACCCCGACTTCGGCGCCAAGCTCGAGGTCGTGCACCACACCGATTTTCTCATGGGCCTGCTCGCGATGGGCAAGCTCAAGCCCACCAAGCCCGTGACCGGCAAGGTCGTCTATCACGACAGTTGCTATCTCGGTAGATATAACGGTGTCTACGAGTCTCCGCGCGAGATCTTGCGCGCCATTCCCGGCGTCGAGCTCGTCGAGCCCGAGTACTGGAACAAGCAGCGCGGCCTCTGCTGCGGCGCTGGTGGCGCGCAGATGTGGATGGAGGAGCAGAACACCACCCGCGTGAACGTGAAGCGCACGCTTCAGCTCGTCGACTCAGGCGCGAAGACGATCGCGAGCGGCTGCCCGTTCTGCATGACGATGCTCACCGACGGCCTCAAGAGCCAGAGCTTGGAAGAGACGATCCAGCAGCTCGACGTCGCCGAGATCCTCGAGCGCTCGTGCGTGGTGGAAGAGGCCGTCGCGCCCACTCCCGTATCGCCTCTGCCCGAGGAAGAAGCTGCCGCCGCCGAAGAGTGATCGCGGCAGGCGCGCGTGGGGGAAGGGCTCGCTTCGCGGTTCGCGGGCGGGCCCTTCGCCGTATTTCCCGTGGTAAGCTCGCCTTCGTGAGCAAATGTCCCATTTGCAGTGCCGCCGCCGGTCCGCGCCCGGAAAATCGCGCGTTCCCATTTTGCTCCAGTCGTTGCCAATCGATCGACTTGGGAAAATGGCTGAACGAAGAGTACCGCGTGCCGACGGAAGACGCGGACGAGCCCACGAACGAGGAGCAAAATTCGTGAAGAATGCATGGATCTCGGCCGTGACGC
>JAAFHV010000452.1 GCA_013297655.1 Myxococcales bacterium
ATCCCTCCGGAGAAGCGCACCGTCGCGCTCGCGGCGCAGCCGGTCGTGGTCGCGCCTTCGCTCGTGACGCCGCCTGTCGGGATGCCGGAGGGGCCCCCGCCGGAGCGATCCTCCGGTCCCCCGGTACAAGCGCAAGCGCCCGTATTCGCCGAAGATCTCTCACCTGCGGTTCCCCCGACCTCGAAGGCGGGGCTCTACGCGATCGCGATCGGCGCGGTCGTCCTCGTCGCTGTCGCGGTGGTCGTGATCGTGTTGTTCATGCGACCGGGACACGACAAGGACACGCCGCCGCCGGCCCCCTCGTCGTCGACGGCGACGGTGGCTCCTGCGCCACCGAGCGCGAGCGCGTCGGCTCCTGCGCCATCGAGCGCGCCCGATGTTCCGGTCGCGACAGCTTCCGCGACGGACGTCCCCGCGCCGAGCGTGGCGCCTTCCGCGCCGACGGCGGCTCCTTCGGTCGCACCCGCAAAGCCAAGCGCCACCACGCCGACACCGACCACGCCGACGCCGAGCGCCACCACGCCGGTCCCACTCCCGCCCGGGGCGTTCGACGTCGCCGCCGCGACGACGAAGCTCGACCACGCGAACGGCGTGATGGCGGCGTGCAAATCCGAGGGCGGCCCGAACGGGAAAGGGAGCGCGAGCGTTACGTTCGCGCCGACGGGGCAGGTCACGAACGTGGGCCTCACGGTGCCGTTCGAGGGCACGAAGACGGGCACCTGCGTGCGCGGCCAGCTCATGCGCGTGAAGACCACGCCCTTCGTCGGCACCCCGCAGACGATCGCCTACGTGTTCACCGTCCCGAAGTGACGGTCTGCGCGGTGGGCGTGTGATCGCGACCCGCCGGCTCGCGCGCGCGTGGTATTTTCCCCGCCAGGAGCGAAAAAGAACGATGGCCGACTCGATCTCGAAGGACCTTTTCGAACGCGCCGTGAAGGTGATCCCCGGGGGCGTGAACAGCCCGGTGCGCGCGTTCCGTGCGGTCGGTGGCACCCCCGTGTTCATCTCGCGGGCGGAGGGGGCGTACCTCTACGGCGCCGATGGTGCAAAGTACACGGATTACATCGGCTCGTGGGGCCCCATGATCGTGGGCCACGCGCACCCGAAGGTGCTCGCCGCGATCGCGGAGGCGATCGGGAGGGGCACGAGCTACGGCGCGCCGACCGAGCTCGAGGTTCGTTTCGCGGAGACGTTGATCGAGCACTACCCGAGCATGGAAATGGTTCGCTGCGTCTCGAGCGGCACCGAAGCGACGATGGCCGCCCTCCGCGTCGCGCGTGGGTACACCGGCCGCGAAGCGATCGTGAAGTTCGAGGGCTGCTACCACGGGCACGCCGATTTTCTCCTCGTGAAGGCCGGCTCTGGCGCCGCCACGTTCGGCGTCCCCGATTCGGCGGGCGTCCCGGACGGCACCGCGAAGAACACGCTCACGAGCGCGTTCAACGACGAAGCCGCGCTCCGCGCCCTCTTCGCCGCGCGCGGAAAAGACATCGCCGCCGTGATCGTCGAGCCCGTCGTCGGCAACATGGGCCTCGTCACGCCTGCGCCGGGGTTCCTCGAGGCGATCATCGCGCTCTGCAACGAGCACGGCGCGGTCTCGATCTTCGACGAGGTAATGACCGGCTCGCGCCTGTCGCGCGGGGGGTACCAAGGGCGCGTCGGCCTGGCGCCGGACATGACCTGTCTCGGCAAGATCGTGGGCGGCGGCATGCCGCTCGCGGCCTACGGCGGCAAGCGCGCGATCATGGAAAAGGTCGCCCCGATCGGCCCCGTCTACCAAGCGGGCACGCTCAGCGGGAACCCCATCGCCGTCAGCGCCGGCCTCGCCACCCTCGCGCTCCTCGAGCCCGCCCTCTACGAGAAGCTCGAGAGCCTCGGCGCGCGCCTCGAAGCAGGCCTCGTCGCGGCGATAAAGAAGACCTCTACGCCCGCGTGCGTGCAGCGCATCGGCTCGATGATCACGCTCTTCTTCAACCCGGGGCCGGTGCGCTCGTGGGACGACGCGAAGAACAGCGACACCGCGCGTTTTGGCCGTTTCCACGGCGGGTTGCTCTCGCGCAGCGTGTACTGGCCGCCGGCACAATACGAAGCGGCGTTCCTCTCGGGAGCCCACACCGAGGCCGACATCGACGCGACGATTCGCGCCGCGGAAGAAGCCCTCGCGGAGAGCGCCGCGTAGCCAAGTAAAAGATGCATGATGCATGCGCTCGTCCCACCCGGGGCGGGCGCGTCTCGAGCGGCGCGTGTTCGCTCAAGGGAGCGCGCGCATCACCGCGAACGCGTGCACCAGGTCGGCGACGAGATCGCCTTCGTCCTCGAGGCCCGCGTGCACACGGAGGCAGGGGCCCTCGTGCGGCCACGCGGTCGCCGTACGAAGCGGCTTCGGGTTCATCGGCATCACCAGGCTCTCGTAGCCGCCCCACGAGGCGCCGATCCCGAAGTGCTCGAGGGTGTCGACGAACACCGCGAACCGCGCGCGCGACATCGGTCGAAAGACGACCCCGAAGAGCCCGGAGGTGCCGGAAAAATCCCTCTTCCAGAGGTCGTGACCAGGAAAGTCCGGACGCGCGGGGTGGAGCACCTTCTCGACCTCCGGCTGCTGCGCGAAGAGCTCGGCGAGGGCGAGCCCGGTGCGTCCTTGCCGCTCGAGGCGCACGCTCATGGTGCGGAGGCCGCGCGCGCCCAAGAACGCGTCGTCTGCGGACACGGAGTACCCGAGGTCCATGCTCGTCCGCGCGAGCGCGTCGAAGACCGCGGAAGAAGCGCACGCGACGTACCCGAGCATCGCGTCGGAGTGACCCACCACGTACTTCGTCGCCGCTTGCACGCTCATGTCGACCCCGTGCTCGATCGGCCGAAAATAGAGCGGCGTCGCCCAGGTGTTGTCGAGGGCGGTCAGCACCCCGCGCGCGCGGCATACGCGTGTGATCGCGGGCACGTCTTGCATCTCGAAGGTGAGCGAGCCCGGCGCCTCCATGTACACGCAGTCGGTCTCGGGGCGGAGGAGCGCCTCGATCCCCGCGCCGATCGCGGGATCGTAAAACGTGCAGCTTACATTCATCTTCGCGAGGAGCCCGGAGGCGACCTTGCGGACCGGGAAGTACACGCTGTCGGGGAGGAGCACGTGCCCTCCCGCCTTCGTCGTCGAGAGGATCGCGGCGGCGCAGGCGGCGTAACCGGAGGGAAATAGCGCGGTTCGGTGCGCGCCCTCGAGCGCCGTGAGCGCGTCCTCGAGATCACGGTGGGTCGGCGTGCCGAAGCGCCCGTAGTAGGTGCCCGGCACGCCCGCCATCATGTCGCGCGTCTTCGCGTCCCACGCCGCGAGGGTGGGCGAGAGGATCGTGGACGCGCGCACGACGGGGGTGTTCACCGCCCCGCCGTAGTCGTCGGGGTGCCGGCCGCCGTGCGCGAGGACGGTGTCCCTCGCCAGAGACTTACGAGGGTCGTCGCTCTTCATGCGCTAAGCGGTGGAGCCGGCCGTCGTCTTGGTGCGCTTCTCGATCTCGGCTTGCGAGGCGGCGAGGCGCGCGATGGGGACTCGGAACGGAGAGCAGCTCACGTAGTCGAGACCGACCCCGTGGAAGAACGTGACGCTCGTGGGATCGCCGCCGTGCTCGCCGCACACGCCGAGCTTCATCCCGGGGCGTGTCTTCGTGCCGCGCTCGCAGGCGATTTTCACGAGCTCGCCCACGCCGTCGCGGTCGATCGACACGAACGGATCCTTCGGGAGCACGCCGGTGTCGACGTACGCGGGCAAGAACTTCCCCGCGTCGTCGCGCGAGAGGCCCATCGTGCACTGGGTGAGGTCGTTGGTGCCGA
>JAAFHV010000454.1 GCA_013297655.1 Myxococcales bacterium
CGAACAGCCCGAGCGCCTCCTTCATCGCGGTCGCGTGGGTCACCTCGAGCAGGCGCGCCTCGAGCCAGCCGTCGATTTGGGTGTGGTCGAGCGACGCGTACGCGCTACGAGAATAGGAAATCTCGTACTCCTCGACGAGCACCGTCGCGTGCCCACCGGCGGGCACTTTTGTCTTGAACCGCATGAAGCTCGAGGTCGTCTCGAACGGCGTCGCGCTCGTCGCGACCAGCTTTCTCCCGTGCGAAACGGGCAGCTCGAAGATGACGTCGATCGGCTCCTCGTGGTCGTTCTCGGCGCTGAACGTGTGGTGCCACTCGCTCCTCGAGTCGAGACGAAGGCAGTCGCGCTGGAGGTGGAGCTGGCTCGTCGCGTAGGTGTTCTTTTCGACGTGCTTGCAGCGAACGGCGAGGTCCTTCGCGAACGACAGCTTCACCTCGGTGCCGCGCCCGCTGTAGGGGAGCATCGACTCGCCCGCGTATACGTCGCCGTCGTAGATCACCGCCGCGCCCTCTTCCAACACTGCGGCCGACGTGTTCTTGAACGAGAGCACGAGGTCGGGGGCAGGGGGCTTGCCCTTGCGCCAAATTCGCTCCTTGTTCGCGTCGATCTTCACCGCGAGGAGGGGCACCATCGCCGAGCCGCCGCGCTTCAACGAGATGCGCGGCCCGACCCGATACTCGAAGAGCTCGCCCTTGTCGCCGAACGAAGACGCGTCGTCGGTGAAGCCCATCATCGAGCCGGCGGACGTGCTCTCGCCGTCGTCGTCCGCGGTCATCACCATCGGCGCCGCCATCATCGCGCGCGGGGCGGCGGGGGCCGGAGCAGACGGCGCAGGCGGCGGACCGAACCCTCCCATCGCCATCTGCGGAGGCGCAGGTCGACGCGCCCTTTCGAACCGTGTCGGCGTGGCGGCCTCGCGAGACTCCTCTTCTACGACCGCGCGGGTCACGCTCTTCGGATTGTAGAGATCGATCACGAAGCTTACCGGCTGGCCGGTCGTGAGCACGAGCGCGAGGTCGTCGAGATCTTCCTCGACCGGGTTGTGAACGATGCCCCACGCCATCAGGCTCGTCGTGTCGCCTTCGCGCGCGATGCGGTACGAGACGCGCCAAGCGGGGGCGGGCACCACGTACGAGACGCGGAGATCTTTGCAGGTGCCGAGCACGTCGACGCGCACCATCCGGTTCTCGCCCGTGCTCGCGGCGCGGCTTCGATCGACGAAATAAGCCAAATCGGCGCGCGCGCTCTCCTCCAGGAGGTCCACCTTCGTGATGCGCGCGATGTCGACGATGCCGACCCCGCCTCCTTCGCGGAGCAACAACGTACGCCGCTCGCCCCCGTCGTGATCGGGCGCCTGCTCCATGCCGACGACCTCGCCCTCGAGGCGAGCCCCGTCCGCCAGGACCGCCACGCGTCGCCCACGCATCGAGGCGAGGAGCGCGTAGAGCGTGCCTCCGGCAGGGAAATTCAGCTTCCGCCGAATCAACGCCTCCTCGGGGTCCTCTGGCTTCTCGAAGGCGACGGCGCCAACCTTCGCGTCCCCGTCGGCGACCCAGAGGGCGAGCGACTTGAGCACGTCGTTCATCTCGTCGCGCTTGAAGGCGAGCTCGAACGGACCGTCGGCCTCCCCCGCGCGCTCGATGTACGCGACCCCGTGCTTGAACATCACCATCCGTCGTACCTTCGGCGTTCCCATCTCGTCCTCCTCGACCGCTCCACGGTATCGGCTCGCGGCGCGGCGGACCGTGAAACGTTCCCGAAACATGTGTCACGCCGCCGGACGACGCGGTGCGCGCGAAACGTTCTCGAAACGGTTGCCGCCGTTCTCTTGGAGTCGAGCGCCGAACGGCGTCCCTTTCCTCGCGCGGAGCCTCGAACCGTCATGCGCACCGATACCGGAGATACCGCTTGGCTCCTCGTGAGCGCGGCCCTCGTCTTGTTCATGAGCCCGGGGTTGGCCCTCTTTTATGCCGGCATGGTGCGGCGCAAGAACGTGCTCAGCACCTTGATGCACTCGTTCTCGAGCATCCCGGTGGTTCTCGTGATCTGGCTGCTTTTCGGCTACGGCCTCGCGTTCGGGCCCACCCACGGCGGCTACATCGGCGGGCTCGGTTCGGTCGGCCTCGAGGCCCTCGCGACGCAGAACCGCGCCGGCACGAACGTGCCCGAGCTCGCGTTCGTCGCGTTCCAAATGATGTTCGCCGGGATCGCCCCCGCGCTCATCTCTGGCGCGTTCGCCGAGCGCATGAAGTTCACCGCTTACCTCGCGTTCGTCGCGCTCTGGGCCACGTTCGTTTACGTGCCGATGGCGCACTGGGTGTGGGCCGACGGCGGATGGCTCGCGAAAATGGGTGCCCTCGATTTCGCGGGCGGCGCCGTCATTCACGTGACGGCTGGCGTGTCGGCGCTCGTCTGCGCGAAGGTGCTCGGCGTGCGCCTGAAGTACCCCCACGAGCGCCCGCTCCCCCACGATCTCACGATGACGATGACCGGGGCCGGCATTCTCTGGTTCGGCTGGTTCGGATTCAACGCGGGTAGCGCGCTCTCTTCGGGGCACCTCTCCGCGCTCGCGTTCGTGGCCACTCATCTCGGCGCCGCCGGCGGCGTCATCGGGTGGACGATCGTCGAGTGGCGCCATCGCGGCAAACCCACTGCGCTCGGGGTGGCGTCCGGGCTCGTCGCTGGGCTCGTCGCCATCACCCCCGCCGCCGGATTCGTTTCTCCGTGGGCTGCCCTGCTGATTGGGCTCGTCGCGGGAGTAGGCTGTTACGTCGGAGTGCTCGCGAAGTACAAATATGGATACGACGACTCACTCGACGCGTTCGGTGTGCACGGTGTCGGCGGCGTGATCGGCGCGATTTTGACGGGCGTGTTCGCGCGCGAGCGCACGTTCCCGGGGAGCGACAAGCCGTTCGGGGCCAATGGTCTCCTCTACGGGAATCCCAAGCTCCTCGGCGTCCAGCTCCTCACCACGGCGGTCGCGGCCGTGTTCTCCGGCGTGCTCACGTGGGCAATCTTGAAGCTCGTCGACCGGCTCATCGGGCTCCGCGTGCCCAAGTCCGACGAGCGCGAAGGCCTCGACACGACCCAGCACGGCGAGACCGGCTACGCGGGCTGAGCTCGCGTCAAAACGTGAATCCATTCACCAGGAGGTGACCCTTTGGCGCCTTCGCCGTCGCGCCGGGGGCCGGTGTGGGGTCGAAACGAAGCGAGCTATCGTTCGTTATCCACAGAGTGACACCGACCGCGACGAGCAACGCGCCCACTGCCGCGGTGCCGACGCCGCCCGCGAGGAGCCCGGTGTGGACCGCGTCGCTGCCCACGTCGTTCGCGGCGAGGATCGGTGACGTGATCGCCGCGCCCGTGCCGAGCACCAACGCCCCCGCGCCCGCCAACGTGAGGAGCGCGCCAGAGACACGTGAGCGCGACGAACCAAGGTCGGCGTCGAGACGCAAATGGGGAGTCCGCGGAAGCGCGAAGGTCGACGAAGGCACGAGCCCATCCCCGGCTACGCGGTAGGTGGAGCGGGTCGAGACGGGCATCACACAAGGCGCGACGCACACGGTCTCCCACTCGGTGAGCCCGCCGATCGCGAGGTCCGGCAGCGCGAGGCCCGAGAACGTTTGAGTGCTCTTTCGCCGCTCGAGCGTCGCGCGGGTGTCGTTCGCGCGGAGCTCGACGGTGACATGGTCGACCGCGGTCTCCGGCGGCGCCGTGGCTGGTGCGTTCGGCGCGTTCGATGCGGCCGGCGCGCTGCTCGCTGTCGCCGGCGCGGGGCTCTGGGTGGGCGCGGCGACGGGCG
>JAAFHV010000453.1 GCA_013297655.1 Myxococcales bacterium
TGCGCGCCCGGTCGACGCGCCCCCGGACGGCGCGCCGCCGGAGGCAGGCTCGGACTGACGGCCGCGCGCGCGCGCCCGCGGTCGCGCAGGCGCCGGGTGTGCCCCCCGGCGCCTCCGCCGCGGGTAAATCGCTTTCGTCTGTCCTATGCTCCCAGCGAGAGCCGGGACAGCTCGCGTTTGTTCGACGTGTCCCGAGGGCACCCGAGGGCACCACTCCCGAGGCGACCGACTCAGGGCGGGACAGTGCGAAGCGGCGAATCCGTCCCGGCGCGCGCTCTCCAAGTTCTCGGCTTCGCGCTGCGAGAGCCAGCGCGGGTCAGTACGAACATCCGAAACTGTCCCGATTCTGTGGACCGAGAGCGTTCGCAAGCGGCTCCCATGCGGAGCCATTTTTCAGGTGAGCTCGCGCGGCGCGCCCGCGGCGCCATAGAGCACACGCTCCACCCCAGGCGGAAACGTGGCGGTGCACGTCTTCTGGAGACGCGGGCCCATGCCACCGGGGAGGGCCGCTGGAGCGACGATCGCGAGCTCCACGCTGTCGACCGGCGCCTGCGAGAGCGGACTTTCGTCCCCTCCCACCGCGCACGCGTACGTGACGAGCACAAAAGCCCCCAACAGCCCCTTCGCGAGCTTCGACATCTCTGGACTCCTCGAGTGCACATCTCCCAATCCGGGGACGCGCAGCGGAGTGACCATGATGGAGAGTGGCGCGCTCGTCGATAGGAAATCGGCCACGATCACGAACATTTACGCGCCCGACACAGGCGAGCTCGAACCCGGCAATCCGTTGCCGGGTACAACGCCAACGTGGCGCGATACAAACATCGAGAAATTCGCGATCAGCCAATAAGTCGCGCCACTTTTGGCGCGACCACCATGTCCCACCAGCGCGATTCGCCGGCGCCCCGAACTATCCGTCTGAGGATACGCATTTCAAAAACACGCTCCGTGACCGACCGCGAACCCCAAGCACGCGCTCCCACGAGCCCTCCCCTCTCCGCCCAGCGTCGCGCGCGGGCCGTTCCTCCCACGCCAACCTCTCAACGCGGACCGAGGAGTCCACGCCGACTCTCCCTCTCACGAGCCCCACGAGTCAGCATCGCCCGCATCAACGCGTCGCCCGCATCAACGCGTCGCCCGCATCAACGCATCGCCCGCCTCAACTCGGCCCCCGCCCCTACTTCACAGTCTCGAACAGCTCCGCGTCCGACAGATGAATCACTTCCCGCCCCGCCTCCGCCAAGTGCTCACGCGGAACGTTCTCGAAGCGCGCCACGAACGCCTGCGCAGGGCGAAGAACCAGCGTTTGCCCCGTGCTCTTGCGCCGATACACGGTCTTCACGTCCGCGCGCGGCACCACCACGTGGCTCAAATTCAGCTTGCCCAGGCTCGCGCCGGTCGAAGCTTGCGCGCCGTCGGCGACGCACGAGAACTGCACCTCGGCCGGGCTCTCGTGGCGCACCTCGAGGTCGAAGCTCCCTTTCTGGAGCCCAAGCACCGCGAGCGCGTGTTTGCCCATCCGATAGCCAAGAACCGCCCACGGGCCCGCGCCTCCGTGTGTGCGCGCGACGGCCTCGAGCGCCTCGTCCTCCGCGGTCTGCCCGCTCGTGAGACTCCCACTCGGCGCACCGGCGTGATGACCGTGGCCTCCGTGACCGTGTCCTTCCGGGCCAGACGGCGGCGCGACCGGCGGCGCTCCACACGCCACGAGCACGCTCACGAACGCCGCGAACGGAACCGATACCCAATGCCTCACGCGCGGTCTCCCGCTTGAATCACGAGCGGCGCGCTCCCCTCCGCGCGACCTAGCGCGAGCGTCTCGATCAAAATCGTCACCTCGCCCCGGCGCACCTCGCGCGGGAACACGAGGCGGGGCGCCTGCGTGACGACCACCAGCGCCGCGACCATCCGTGTCTCGTGCTTGGCGAACGCGGACGCTCCGAGCGCGACGAGCTCCTCCAACACCTTCGCGGCAGACACAGCCGACGGCTTCGCGATCGCGCGGGTCACCGTGAGAATGGCACCCGGCTCCAGGCGCGCGAGAGCATGCGAGGCGATCTCACCGCCCTCGAAATACGACTCGGCGAGCTTGCGTGCGAGCTCCTCCTCGGCCTTCTTGGGGCTCCGCGCGGCGAACGCCTTCTCCAGCGTGTCGGAGTGAAATCGGCGCATTTTCTCGGCAAAATGACGAAGCCGGCCGTGGCGCGCGAGGGTGCGACCGAGGGCGAGCACGAGCTCTTCGCGCAGCAGCTCCGCGTCGCGACGCGCCTGCACCACCACCTCCGCGCCCGGCGCGTTCGTCAGCATGCGGCGCTTCGTGGGCTCGTGCAGCATCGAGGCGATGTCCTCGCGCTCACGGAAGGCAGCGACGTCGGCCTCCAGCTTCGCGCGGCTCGGGTTCAAGCACCCGGCCGCCCACGCGAGCCGCTCGCGCGCCATCCCCGGGAGCGTGACGCCGAGCGTGCGGTAAGCGCGAAAGGCCTCTTCGTGCTCTTCGCGGAGCAGGTTCAGCTTGTCGTCCAGGTTGCCGAGGCGGGCGCGGTGCTCCACCGTATCTACCCGCTCTCGCGCCGAGCTCACCCAAAAACGCAGCTTGGAGAGACGGTGACGCGAGGCCGCGCGATCCCATTTTGGCTCTTCGTTCGTCGGGTAGTCCAAGTACTCCACCGGAACGAGCGTGTCCGGATACCCCTCGAGCGCCGCGACGTCGAAGCCCTCGAGGCCCGTCTCCGCGAGGGCGAGGAACGTCTCCCGTTCGACACGAAACGCCTCTCGCAGCTCGGCCATCATGTAGCGCTCGTGCGCGTGGTACGCCGCGACCGCGTCGCGAACCTCGGCCTCGAAGTCCTCCAAGATCGCCGCGAGCGAAGGCTCTCGCTCGAGGGTGGTGAGCACCCGCTGCACCGTCATCAGCAAACGATCGGCGTCGCGCGTCGAGAGGAACGCGAACTGACGATCGACGAGATCGACCAAGAACGGCGAAGGCGCGACCAGCCGAGGGCGCGCAGACGGCTCCTCGGCATCTTTTTTCGTGCGGCGAGGGTCCACCCCCGAAGTGTGTGAGAGAAGCCCCACGCGAGTAAAGGCGATTCGCCAACACGCCCCCACGCAGGTCGAGCGGTGGCCAGAGCGACGCTGCAGCCTTCGGGAGGTCCACGGCACCGAACGAGACAGGCGAATCGGTGAAAACAATCGCGGCGTCTCGCACTACGCTCTCCCCCCGATGACGCTCGACGCCGCCGCGAACTCGCCGACACCCCACGATCTCGTGCGCCTCCTCGGGCTCGTCCCGCACCCCGAAGGTGGCCACTACCGCGAGCTCTATCGGGCAGACGAAACCGTCGAAAAAGCCGCGCTCCCGCCTCGATTTCAAGACGCACGAAGCTTCTCCACCGCGATCTACTTCTTGCTCGAAGGCGCGGTCTTCTCCGCTCTCCACACGATCGAGAGCGACGAGCTATGGCACCACTACGAGGGCGCCGCGCTCCGCATCGTGACGCTCGCGAGCGACGGCACACGAGAGGACTTCGTGCTCGGCAAGCGCTACGAACGCGGCGAGCGGCCCTTCGCGTGCGTGAAGCGCGGGCGGATCTTCGGCTCCTACGTCGACGAAGGCGTGGGCCACGCGCTCGTGGGCTGCACCGTCGCGCCCGGGTTCGACTTCGCCGACTTTTGCATGCCCACGCGGGACGAGCTCCTCGCGCGTTTCCCTGCCCACGCGGAGATCGTCACTCGGCTGACGCGGACGTGACCGCCATGCGCGTCGACGCCGCGTGGAACGAGCGCTCCACCTCTTCCGCCG
>JAAFHV010000455.1 GCA_013297655.1 Myxococcales bacterium
CGCTGATCGCGGGAGGCGGAGGCGGCGGTGCGCTCGCCGCGGGAGGCGGAGGCGGCGGTGCGCTCGCCGCGGGCGGAGGCGGCGGGATCGCTACCCCGAGCAGCGTCTTCTTCGGCTCCGGCCGCGGTTCTGCTGCGCGGGGCGGAGGCGCGTTCGTGGGGGGAGGCGGAGGAGCCGCGGATGCCGCGCCGTTCTTCGCATTCTTCTTGCCGAGACCTTCGAAGATGTCGAGGTCCGTCCCGCTCTTGCTCTCGTCTGACATGAACGCTCTCTCGAAACCGTAGGAGCTCGACGGAGGCCTCCGCCTTTGCCCTGCCGTAAACGTGGAAGTCGCGCTTGGGGGACGCGCTGCCTGCCTCCACTACCAACCGAGGCTCGTGCCGTGGAATCGCTCCCCTGGCCCGAGCCCCGCCCGTGGCGCGCATGGTAGCGCGTACGGGCACCTTGACGAGCCACAATCTTCGCCGAACGCGCTTATCTTTGCGACTTTACGGCGTGGGCGGAACGGCGGGGGGAGCCGATCCGGAAGGCGCGACCTTTGGTTTCCCGAAGTAACGCACGCGCTGCATCTGAAGTGGGCGCCAAACCGCGACGTCGACCACCGGCGTCGACTCGAAATAGGGCCGACCATTGGGCATCGGGCGCCGCACGAGGCGGACGCGGGGCGGTCCGTGCGGACGCGGGTCTTTTTCGCCGTCGAGCCCGAGGCCTCCGCCGAGGAGCGCGGCCGTGTCCCGTGCGAGGTGCATGCGCTTCGACGCACCCGCGCGAGCGAGGAGCGCGTCGGCAGCGGCGAGGGCTTCGGCGCGCTTGGTCTCGTCTTTTGCGATTTCGGCGAGGAGCAGCACGCCGTCCTCGTCGCGAATGCCCACGATCGCGCGGGTGTCTGCGGTCGCTTTTGGCGCTCCATCGAGGACCACCGAGCCCGACGCGGCGGCCTTGTCCGTCGCGACGATCGTGAAGCGACCATCGCCCGCGACGAGAGAGAGAGGGCCTCCCGCGGTGCCTGCATCATGCACATTTCCGCGATCGGCGAAGACCACGATCGTCGTCGCGTCGTCGGCGCTGCCGACCTTGGGCGCGACGGCGCGCGGATCGACCGCGAGGACCGCGATCGGCTTCGTCGCCGCGTCGCGCGCAGGCACCGACGCGGTCGCGATCGCGTACGGGTATCCGTGTTGTGGGAGGGCGCGCACGCGCCACGCGGCGGAGCTCGCCGGATCGAGCGGCGCGCCGGGCAGCACGCGCCGGGCGGTGAGGTAAAAAAAGTCGCGCTCGTCGCGGCGGATGTAGCGCGGAAAATTCATGTGCCCCATGCTCCGGATCATGCGCCGCGCGCGGAAGCGGAGGTCGGGAAAGTCTTTGATTTGCCCTTCGTATTCCCAGTCGGCCTGAAGCGGGCGCCCGAGGGGCTTCCACGTGTCGGCCTTCGACATCGCGTAGAACTCGAACCCGGCGTGACCGGCGTTCATGTCGAGGTGCATTCCATAGCGGCACCGCGTGCGCAGCATCGCCTTGCCGAGCTCCTCCGGCGCGATGTCGACACCGTAAAAATAGCCGAAGTAGCCCTCTTTCGTGAGACACAGCCCGCTTCGTGTCGTGTGAATCGTGTCGTGCCATCCGGGCGGCGTGCCGCCCCACCAGGTGCGGTTCCAGGGGTTCCATTTGTCGTCCTGGACCACCATCGTGAGGTTCTGGCGGAAGCTCAGGATTTCGTCGGGGACCTCCGAATTTCCAGGCCACGGTCCCATCGCGGTGGAGCCGTCGCGGAGCTCCATCACCGTGGCGCCGTAGGGCTTCGGCGGGAGGTACATGATGCCGTTCGCTTGCATCCCGTACTCGCCGTGCTGCGCCTGGAAGCCGCCGTTGAACCCCGCGACGACGTTCTCGAGCACCTCTGGCGTACGCGCGATCGTGCCGGGCCCCGCTTCGCCGGTGGCGCTCACGGGCTCCACCGTGCCGGCCTCCATGTGGAGCGCGATGACGCGCGGGTCCCACAGCGTGACGAAGATGCGCGAGCTCGCCGCGCGGATGAACGTCTGCGCGAACGGCGAGGGAACACCAGGAACCTCGGTGATGAACGCGTCGCCCGTGAGCACGTTCCACTTGCCTTCGTTCGGCTGCGGCGGCGACACGATCGGATCGAGCGCGGCGGGCGGGAAGCCCACCTCGGGATCCTGCGTGCTCGTCACCGCGCCGCCGACGGTCTCGGGTGGAAAGTCGCTCGTCGTCTCTGCGGCGGGGGCGGGCTCGCCGACGATCTTGGCCTTCTGCGCGTCGAGCCACTCCTTCGCGGTGAACGCGACCGCTTTCACGATCTGCATGTTGTCGTCGCCGAAGGCCGGCACGCTCCGTACGCGATCGACCGCCCACGGAACGAAGGACGGAGGCCTGCCGCGCTCGTCCAACGTGACGCGCACCTCGCTCGCGCTGGTCGGATCCGCGCAAGCCCGCGCGCTCGCGTCGATCGTCACCTTCGTGTCGCCGTCGAGCTTCGCTTCGAGCACGTCTCCCATCCACGTCAAGTCGGCGCGCGTGGAGTCCTTCCCCAGCGCGTAAACATCGTGCAGAACCCCGCGAGATAGCCCGGTTTTTTGAAGATCGGTGCCCGCCGCTTGCACCTTCTGGAGGGCAGAGAAATCGGCGTAGGAGGCCTTCGCGGGGCCGCGCAGGTCGAGGACGTGCACCGCCTTCACCACGCCATCGACGCGGGTCGTGTAGGCCACCCGCGCGCCCGCGATGACCGGGGCGCTCTCGTCTGCGCCGGTGGAGCTCGTGAGGTCGTAGGCGGTCCCGACCTCGAGGACGACACCTTCGGGCGAGCGGCGCACCGCGACGAGGTAAAGATCGTTCAGATCGCTGCCGACCGGCCGCGCGCGCACGATCGCGAGATCGGAGCGACCAAGGACGTGGAGCCCCTTGCCACCTTCGGCGAAGCGGGCGCCGTCGGGGCTCGCCTCGAGCCCACGAGGCTCGAGCGCCTTCGCGACCGCCGCGCTTGCGCTCGGGGCGGCGAGGTCGATCCCGCGACCGCGCGCGCACGCGAGCAAGAGACCGAGCCCGATCGCGAACGGTACGGGACGAAACCGCGCAGAAAACAGCACGCTACGAAAACGCCCGGAGAGCCCCATCGAATCCTGCGAGACCATACTCCGCTTCCGGAGCTGCGTCGCGGTCGCCGCGCGCGAGGCTTTTGCTCACGCACGGGCCGGAGCGACGTGCCTCAGCGTGGGATGCGGATCGAGAGCGACGTGGACCGTTGGTCCGAGCGCTCCTGGCTGAGATCGATGACGTCGCCGGGGCTCGCGTAAATTTCCATGCGCCACGCGCCGTCGGACTCGGCCTGGGTGCCGCTGACGCGCTTGCTGCGCTCGAGGCTCGGGCTCTCGTTGATCGCGATGAGAAACGCGTCGGGCAACGCCGCGCCCTTGCTGCCGGCGAGCACGTAACGCCCGGGCGCCGATCCGACCGTGATGACGGGCGTCTCCGGGGGAGGGAGCGGAAGCGTGGGGCTCACGCAGCCGAACGCCGCGGTCGCGCAGGCGACCAAAACGACCCTCGAGAACGCGCGCCTGCCGTGGACCATCGCCAACACGGTAGCAGATATCGTGCCGCCCAACGAAAGGCGATTTCTCGTAGTCCCGCGCCAGCAATGCCAATCAAGTTGGCAGCCGCGAGGTCTACGGTTGACAGCGCGATCACCCGGCCACGCGTCTGGCCGCCGCGGTGGGCTCGAACGCCCGAAGAGGCCGCCAAACCCGCGCCGCGACGCGCCTCCGGAGCGT
>JAAFHV010000456.1 GCA_013297655.1 Myxococcales bacterium
TGGAGGGCGATCCGCAGTGCGACAACCTCGACGAGGCGACGTGCCTGTTCCCGTTCCCTTCGGACCATTTTCGGAAGCCGGGCGGGCCCTATGGCCACGCGTTCCAGCTCGACTTCGGCGACAAGCTGCCGGTGAACCTGCAGACCGACGCGAGGATGGCGCGTGAGCCGTTCTTGGAGCACGACGGGTATCCCATTTATCCGCAGATCGCGTTTCACATGGAGGGCACCCTGGAGGGGGCGCCCACCCTCGCGAACATCGCTGCGTCGACCGAGAAGACGAGCAAGACCCTCGTGATCGACACCACGACGATGGCGCTCGTGCCGCACTGGGCGGAGTACGATTACCTCGCCGAGGACAAGGGCAAGAAGGTCGTGCAGCTCCGTTTGGCGAAGGGCCTCGAGCACGGGCGCAGGTACGTGGTGGCGGTGCGTGGCCTCACCGGGGGCGAAGCGAGCCGCGGGTTCAAGGCCCTTCGTGACGGCACGAAGAGCCCTGTCGCGGGGGTAGACGAGCGCAAAGAGCGCTTCGACAATGACGTGTTCGCGGTGACGGAAAAACTAGGTATCGCGCGCGGCGATTTGCAGCTCGCGTGGGACTTTACGACCACGAGCGACGACAACTCCACCCTGGTGTTGCGCACGATGCGCGACAAGCTCTACGAGCTCGTCGGGAACGACGGGCCTGAGTACAAGATCGACAGCAAAGTAGACGATCCGGAGGGGCCCGAGGGGCTCGTCGCGACGCTGATCGTGGGCACCGCCAAAGTGCCGAATTTCATGCTGCCGCTCCCGGTCGACGGGCTCCGCAAGCTGCGCCGCGACGACAAGGGCCTCCCCGTCGCGGAGGGCTTCGAGGACGTGCGGTTTCGCGTACAAATCCCGCGCACGGTGAAGAACGGCACCGCGCCCGCTTCCGTGCTCCAGTATGGCCACGGCTTCCTCGGGAGCGACAAAGAGGCCGATAACGATTGGCTCCGAAAGTTCGCGAGCGATCGGCAATTTCTCATTCTATCGTCCGATATGCAGGGCATGAACACGCCCTCGGGGCTGCTCTGGTTTTTGCACCTCCCGAAAGACATTACGAACCTCGCGTACATCGGCGAGGAGCCCCTCCAGGGGAACATGAATCACCTCGCGCTCGTGCGCATGATGAAGGGCCGCTTCGCCAAAGATCCGCTCGTGCAGCGGAACGGCGCGCCCCTTTACGACACGAACGCGATGTACTATCATGGCAACTCGCAAGGTGGCACTCAGGGCGCCCTCGTGATGGCCATGTCGAGAGACGTCTCGCGGGGAACGCTCGGTGTCCCCGGTGTCTCGGTGGGGTGGATTCTGGCGCGCGCGAGCCAATGGAAAGATCTCGCTGGAGCCATTCAGCGAAACTACCCGGACCCTTACGAGTTCGCGGCCATCATGTCGCTCGTGGCGGTCGGCTGGGACCACGGGGACGGCTCGAACTTCGCGAAGTACCTCTCTGCCACTCCGCCCGCGGACGGCACTCCGAAGAACGTGCTCCTCCACGTGGGCCTCGAGGACGCGCAGGTGAACAACGACGTGTCGCGGGTGCTCGCGCGGATGGTGAACGCCAAGATCCTCGCCCCGGCGACGGAAGAGGTCTACGGGCTGCCGGTCGCGCAGGGGCCAATCAAGAACGAGAACGTGTACGTCGACTTCGACTACGGCGTGCCGAAACGCACGCAGACGAACCGCCCCGCCGCGAGCGAGACGGACACCCACAGCATGCCGCGCAAGAACGCGAAGGCCCAAGAGCAGAGCTATCGCTTCTTCACGACGGGCGAGGTTTCCCACGTGTGCGAAGGCACCTGCAACCCCGAGTGATCGCGTAGCGCGCCTCCCGGCCTCCCCGCCTCCCTCAGCCACGCGTGCGGTCCGTGATTTCTCGGGCCGTCGTGTGATTTCGAGAAAATCGTCGCCCGCGACGTAACCTTTCGCGGAGCCCGCGCGTGCTGCTCTCGAGGTGCTCGTTCGCGTGTCGCGCGCGGCCCTCGCGGAGGCGCACATGAAAGCAGCGATCGTCGGTGGTGGGCTCGGAGGGCTCGCGAGCGCGATTCTCCTCGCCGAGAAGGGGTGGAAGGTCAGCCTCTTCGAGCGCGCGAACGAGCTCGGCGGGCGCGCGCGCAGCCTCGTCGAAGGTGGATATGTTACGAACCTCGGGCCGCACGCCGTTTACAAGGGGGGTCACGCCGAGCGCGTGCTCACGAAGCTGGGTGGGTTTCCCTCCGGCGGCGCCCCGAAAGTGCGTGGGCTCGCGATGGTGGGCGATACGCTCCACACGCTGCCGACCGGGCCGGTGTCGCTCCTCTCGACGGGCATGTTCTCCTTCGGGGAGCGCCTCGAGGCGGGCCGCCTCATGGCGCGAATCGGGAGCGCGACCGCGCGCGGCGACGAGACGGTGACGGAGTGGCTCGAACGCAACGTGGAGCACGAGCGGGTGCGCGCGATGCTGCTCATGTACTTGCGTATTGCAACCTACACGCATCCCGTGGGCGATCTCTTGGCGAAGGACGCGCTCCCGCAGCTCCAGATGGCGTCCGGGCCCGGCGTTCGGTATCTCGACGGCGGGTGGCAAACCCTGGTCGACGGCTTCCGGAAACGCGCCGAGGACGCGGGAGTGGGCATTCGAGCCGGCGCGAAAGTGTGCAAAGTAAAGATCGAGAACGGCGCCGCGAAGCACTTGGAGCTCGAGGATGGGCAGGTGGAGGCGTTCGAGGCGCTGGTGCTCGCGGTGGGCCCGAAGGTGGCCTCGCGGCTACTGCCGAGCGACACGAAGCTCGCGTCGCACGTGGCGCGTTTGCGCCCGGTCGAAGCGGCGTGCCTCGACGTCGCGGCGGGTGAGCTGGTGACCGCGACGACCGCGCTCTTCGGTGTAGATTCCCCGTATTACGCCTCCGTGCACTCGGTCGCCGCGAGGCTCGCGCCGGCGGGAAAATCGGTGATTCACGTCGCGAAGTACCTCGCGCCGGGGGAGACCGCGACAGAAGACGAGCTGCGCGCGATCCTCGAACGCATGCAACCGGGGATAACCATCGAGCGCGCGCGTTACCTCCCTCGCATCACGGTGATGAACGCGCATATCGACGCGGCGGCGGGCGGAGTCGCGGGTCGTATCTCGCGCTCGTCGGTGCCGAACGTGGCGCTCGTTGGCGATTGGGTCGGCGATCGTGGCATGTTGCTCGACGCGGTGCTCGCGAGCGCGGAGGCCGCGGCCGAGGGTCTCGTCGCGGCAGGTTCGGGGGAGCGGGCGTTCGCGGTGAGCGCATGAGAGGATGAGCACGGTGGACGTCGCGCTCGCGCACACGAGGAAGCTCTACGGGCTCGCGCTCCGAATGACGGGGTGCGCGGCGGACGCGGAGGACGTGGTCCAAGAGACGTTCCTCACGTATGTCGCGACGCCTCCGAAAATCGCGGGCGACGTGGAGCCGTGGCTCGTGACGGTCACGTTGAACCTCGCGCGCGACCGGCTCCGCAGACGCAAGCGCGACGGATACCGCGGGCCGTGGCTTCCCACGCCGATCGACGTCGAGGCGCTCGGACCCGAGCCCGTGTCCCCGGACCCACTGCGGGACGACACCAGCACCGAGGCCCGCTACTCGATGCTCGAGAGCGTGAGCTTCGCGTTCCTCCTCGCCCTCGAGGCGCTCACCCCGATGCAGCGCGCAGTGCTGATCATGCGCGACGTGCTCGACACCTCCGCGAAAGAGACGGCAGCGGCGCTCGGCAGCACCGAGGGCGCGGTGAAGGTG
>JAAFHV010000457.1 GCA_013297655.1 Myxococcales bacterium
GCAGCGGCTCCGCGGGCGGCGGCGGTCGCGGCGGCAATGGCGGCAGCGGCGCGGGCGGATCCGGCGGCGGCGGCGGCGGCGGCGGTCACTCGGTTCGCGTCGCCAAGCTCACCGCGACCACCGTCACGGAGGCCACCAACACGGGGACCCTCGGCACGGCTGGCGTAGGCGGCAATGGCGGCGGCGGCGGCGGTGGATCCCCCGCCGGTACGAAGGGCACCGCGGGCCTGGCAAAAGAAGTGCTCGTCGTCGGCAACTGAAGCACGCGCGCACGTCGAACGGCCCGCGGTTCCATGCAGCATGCATGTGGATCGCGGGCTTCGTTCTTCTTCGATTGTCAAACTGGCGTCGCGCTCGAAGGTGCGCGGACAATCCGTCGTTTCGTGGCGCGCGCTGGTCGCAATTTGCCGGGATTTCGAGCCCAGACGGGGTGGCACGGTCGTCGCTAATCCCGTCGCCATGCACCACCATCCCTATGTCGCCCTCGCCCTCGCTGGAGCCCGTCGCTTCGTGTGGGCCGCCTTCGGCGCGTCCCTCGCGACCGCATTCTTCGCCACACGCGCGTGGCACGCGCCCACTCCGATCGGGCCATCGATCGCCGGGGCCGCGCCTCCGGTGAACGTGGTCGCGACCGTCGTCGTTCCCCCGCTCGAACGCGCCGCGCCGCCCTCGGTCACGCCCGCGCCCACGCTCGCCGCGCCGCTCTCTCCGACGGCACGTGCGCCTGCGCCCCGTCGCGCCCTCGGCCCCGCGGACGCGAACGCGTGCAGTCGCGCGTGGGCAGAGGGGGGAGTGTATCGCGCCGCCTACGGCGTGACGTACGTGACGCGGGCGACGGTCGATCAGGCCCTCGAAGACCAGGCCCAGCTCATGCGTGCGGCGCGGACCGTGCCCGAGCAGATCGGCGGCAGGACCGTGGGGATACGGCTCTTCGGTATTCGCCCCGGCTCGTTCATGGACCGGCTCGGGTTCCAAAACGGAGACAGCCTCCGCACGATCGATGGTTACGAGGTGGCGCTACCGGAGCGCGCGTTGGAGGCGTATGCCATGTTGCGTACGGCGGACGACTACCATGTCGCGGTCGTCCGGCTCGGCGCGAGGCACATGCTCATTTATCGAATTTGCTGAAGACCGCGCGGCGCGCACCTCGTGGTCGTCGAACGAGGTCGCGCCGAGAGGACTCCCCGTTTACTTCGGGATCGCCGGCGCCGTCGTGTCGTCTTGCACGCAGGACGACAGGTCGAAGAACAAGTGATCGAGCGCGGTCTGGGACAGATTGAGGCCTATTGCCCGTCGATACAAATCTCGACACGATTCACGACGAGGCTGCCGGAGGGGCCGCCGGGGGAAATGCGGAGGAGCACACCGGCGTTGCCCGCGCGGAACGCAGACGTCGCGTCCGCGAGGTACCAGCGATAGGGCGCTACGTTCGAGACGAAGCCGCTCGGGGTGGCGCCCGCTCCGTCGAAGCTCATCCACGAGAACGAGCCGCTCGCGGTGGTGTTGAAGCTGCGCCCGAGCACCGCGAGAGTCACCTTCCGAATCGTGGACAGGCGCGCGGTGCTGAGCTCCACGTCCATGAACACGGTGCCGCCCATGTCGAGCCCACCGGCGCCGAGGAATATGTCCGAGAATACGGGGTTATATCCCACTGCCCCGCGGCTATAGGCGCCCGCTTTCCACCGTGAGGAGTCGGGGAAGTTATTGACGTCGTATTGCACGTAGGCGCGTGAGCCGGAGCCGTTGCCCGCCCACCGAAAGCGCGCGGCGTAGTTGCCTGTCGCGCCCGAGATGCAGCCGCCGGGGAACACCGTGCCGCCGCCGTCCGCGCCAGCGTCGCCGTTGCCGCCGTCGAGGTTACCGCCGCCATCGGTGTCACCGCCGTCGAGGTTACCGCCGCCGTCGAGGTCACCGCCGCCGTCGAGGTCACCGCCGCCATCGGTGTCACCGCCGTCGAGGCGACCGCCGTCGCGATCTCCAGCGTCGGACTTTCCGCTGTCGGACTTTGCACCGCCATCGCTAGGAGACGTGGCGCCGCCGTCGTTGGTCGTGCTCCCGTCGTTGCCGGCGTCGTCCCGGCCGCCAGGGGTGTTGCCTTCGCCGGCACATTCGCCGCCATCGAGGCAGGGCGGGCTCCCACAGGCAGAGGCCGAGAGGAGCGCGAGGGCGACGATTCCGAGGAGCTTCTTGGTCATGTTCGGGGCAGCCACCCTCGTCCTACGCGCGCGCGCAGCAGACCTTCCCGCGTCAGGCGGTGGTGGGTTCTAAGTTGCGAATAAGGTTCGTTTTTCTTCGGGACGGGCGAAGGGCGGCGTCGTCGCTCTCGGCGATCCAGGTGAGCGCGCGGGTGAGGCATGCGAGGCGGAGCCCGCCACGACCGCGACCTACGCGGGGGCCGGCCTCGAGCTCACGCTTGGCGAGGAGATCCTCGACCGTGCCGATCTTGCCGTTCACGAACTGCTTGGTCGCGTTGCGAAGGCAGAGGATCGACGTGGGCGGGAGGAGCCCCGCTGCCGCGGCGAGGTTCGTCGCGTAGTGGCCCCAGGTGACGACGAGATCATCCTCGCGGATGAAACGCGAGAGGGCCACGCGGGCTTCTTCGATGCCGAGGCCGGCGGCGAGCGTCTCGGCGCTGAGCGAGGTGTGCGAGAGCGTGCTCGGGGCGAGCGGATTCGTGGGCTTTACGACGACGTCGACGGTATCGTTCGTGGAGACACGGAGCGCCAGGATCTGGACGAGCTCGTCCGGGAAGTGGGTCGCCGTTTTGCGGGCGTGATACGGCCACGCGTTCGCTTCGACGACCACGCAGACCACGCGCCCTTCGCGGCTCGCGGTTAGGAGCTCGGGGAAAAAGCGCTCTCGTCGTGCCTTCACGCGCGGCTTCTTCGCGCGCGGCGAATGGCAGCGCAGCTCGTGGTCGATTTGTGCGTCGACCATCGCGCGGAACGCATCGAGCAGCGGCGCGAACCGCTCCGCGTTGCCCTCGAGCACCGTGAGCGCGTGGGCGACCGACTCGACCGTGGAGACGTAATCCCGCTTCGGCTCGCGACGAATTCGGTAGTCGCTCGGCGCGTTCGGCGTGAACGCCGCGCGCGGCAACGAGGCGAGCTTCGGGTTCTCGCGGAGGAGCTTCTTCGATTGCGGCCACGTTCCGTCGATGACGACGAGGGTGCGGTCGCTCCCCGCGAACGCCGAGAGCGGCGCGGCCGACGCGCTGGGGTAAAGGAGCAGCGGAGGCCGAGCGTCGTCCGAGATCATCGCGCGAACGCGCGCGTCGTCGTCTACGTGCACGCCGACGACGAGCTCGCTCTGCGGCAGGCACAGGTGCGCTAGGCGGGCGGTGCCTATCGCCGTGCGCGCCTCGCGTGGATGCTGCACGAAGAGCACGCGGGTGCGTGTCTCCACCGGGCGTATGTAGGCACAGAGGCAGGTTTTTTCGGGCCGTTCGCAGCGCGAGCAGACCATTCGGGGCACGAACGTATCGAGCACGCGCTGCACCATAGTCGCGCTCGGGTCGAAGGTCGCGTCTCGCGCGCAGCGGACGCAAACGACGGTCTACGAGAGGGCGGCGTCGCGCTCGGCGAAGAGGGCGAGGAGGCGCTCGGGCCCGAGCTCTGGCTCCGTCTCGAAGGGCGTATCGCGCCGGACGACGAACGCGCCAGTCTTCGGATCGACGGGAAGGTTCGCCTCGATGGG
>JAAFHV010000458.1 GCA_013297655.1 Myxococcales bacterium
GCGAGGGAGACCATGGGACGCGACGACGATGCGAGCATGGCCTCCGCGTTACACCTCGCGTGCCACCGGCTCGGTGACGATTTCACACGAGAATTTGCGAGCGATCGGCTCATCTCGGGCCCGAACGATCTCGTGTCCGTGGACGCGGGGAGGTTCAGTCGGACGGCCCATCAGTTCGGCGTCGGCGCGCGAGTGGCGATTCTGCGGGCAGGGATCACCGTCGCCGCCGACTCGTCGCCGACGAGCGACGCTTTGCCCTCCGGAACCATCGCGTCCACGAGCGCGTCGAAGCGCACCGGCAGTTGGAGCACCACCGCCTCGCCGCTCGTGTCGCGTACGATCGACACGATCCCTCCCGCCTGGGTGACGCCCTGAATCGGCGCCGCGAGGCTCGAGCCCGGCGGGAGCGGGAGACGAACCACCATCCGAGACGGGCCGTACGAGCGCGCGCGAAGCATGACGTCGACCGTGCGAATCGTGCCTACCGTGACGACCGTGGGCCAACGCACCTCGGCCTGCACCGCGCCCGAATCCGGCGGCGGGCTCGCCCACGAGCGCTCGACGGGTCGCTCGAATCGCGCGATCACGGGGGGCCCGGACACATGCACCCTTGCCTCGGTGGTGCGCGCGGGCAATGGCACATAGGCCTCGCCCGAAGGCGGCAAGTCGACGAACGTGGTCACTCCAGCGGCGACCACCTTGACGCGCGAGGGCGCGGTGGAGACGAGGTCCGACTCGGCGAGCGCGATAGCGACGGCGCGGGTGGCGGACGAAGTGCCGTATCCACCCGTATGGTCACGATCGGCGACGATGCGCGCGGCGATCGCCTCCGGCGGCGCGACCGAAATCCCGATTCGGGCGGTGCGGAGGAGCGCGGCGTACACGAGGGCACGGTCGGGGACCTTGGCTTCGTCGCGCCAAGACGAGCTCCCGTCGGGAGAGAGCTTCACGAGGGTCGCGAGCCGACTCGCGAGCGGCGCCACGAACGGGGACCGCGGAGGGCGATCGGCGAACGCGAGCACCGCGCGAGCGAGGCTCACCGCGTCGTTCGAGTCGCGCAAATCGCCGGCACGCTCGGTGGCGAAGGTATCCCAACACGGCAGCCTCGGCCGCGCCACGGCGCGCTCCGTCTTCGTCTCCGCCACGTCGGCGCGCGCGAAGAACACGGGCGGCTCCGCTTCGAGCCCTGCCACGTCACGCTCGCCGGCGGGCGGACATCCATCCGCGCCGCGAAGGTACGGTGCGAGATCGACCGGTGCGTGTGCGCGCGCCCTCATCTCTGCGATCCAGCCATTTTTCGCGTCTTTGGTGGATTCTTTGGCGTAGAAACGACTCACCGCGCGGCGACGCACGTCCTCCGCGCGCGCGGCCGTCTCTCTGTCACCACGAATGGCGGCCCATCGCGCGACGCGCTCGCCGATCTCGATCGCGTCCGCGAGCGACTCGCGCGTCTTCAGGGTGTCCGGGTCGACCGCGGAGAGCGTCGCGCGGAGATGACCTTCGTAGCCGCGCGAGAGCACGAGTCGAGGCGTTCCACGAAGCGCGACGCCCCGCTCCGCCACGAACGCGAGCGCTTCGTCCTCGGCGACGACCGCGCCGGAGGTGGCCTCGTAAGGCTCGGCGGCGGCGCGTACTCGAAAGTGGTGAACGAGCGTATCGGCGAGGCCCTCCGCTCCTTCGATCGCGACCGCGAGCGCCCCTTCCCCTCGTGTGCGCGCGAACGTGGGCACCGAGACGTCCGTCGTCGCGAACGGCTCCACGACGACTTCCCGCGGGAGGGTGCGCGAGGCCAGCTCGACTGCCCCTCTCGCTTCGATGGTGAGCTTCGCGCGGACACGGGACTTCGTTCGATTGCGAATGCTCAGGTGCGCTGTCACGCTGTCGCCCATCGTCCAGACGTCGGAGGTCTCCACGTGGGCGGAGAGCGGGAGCGACGTGGGAATATCCAACATTTCCACCACCGGCGGGGCGTCGGCGGCGAGGCCAACGAGGGCGAGGCGCCAGGTCGTCTCTTGTGAGCCGAGCGGCACCCGCAGGCGCGCGCGCCCCTCGGAGTCCGTCTTCACCGGCTCGAGCCAGCGGTTCTTGGAGACGTAGCCCACACCGCCGAGGCGCCCCGCCCCCTGGCCGATGCCGTGTCCGGTCCCGATGCCACCGCCGATCCCGAGCGAGGCCCCTTCGCCGCGACCCCCGAGCGCCATGCCGGTCTCGGTCTCGAGGAGCTGCAGCCACGAATCGACGGTCGCGTCGGCGACCTCCATCTCGAACTTCGCGTCGACGACACGGTCTTCGTGGAGCGCCTCCGCATAGGGCGTTCCGCTCCGCACCACGCGACCGAATGGGTCACGAACGTCGTCGCCATTGCCGCCGATACCGTCGGGCCCCGGGGAGCGAATCTCGAATCCGCGCACGAGCCCGAGGAAGGGCTCCGGCGGCACGCTCGACGGAAAGAACTGGATCGTCCCGCCCCACGGATCGAGGAGCGCGGACTCCTCGAGCGCACCGTCGCGGATCACCTTGCGCAAGATCGCCTGTGGATTCTTGAACATCGGCTCGTCACGATCGATGCCCTTCATCGCCGCGCGCACCGCGACGATGACGTGAAACAGCTTGAGGCGCGCCACGCGCCGCGCGACCACGTCGAACGATACTTGACTATCGACCGCGATGAGATCGTTCAGCGCGAAGTCCTCCCCGCCCGGCGTCCGAGGCGGGTGCTCCATCGACGCGGTCGTGAGGGTGAGCAGCTCCGGGTTCCACGTGTATCTTGCACCTTCTCTTCGGCGAACGTCGCGCAGCGCTTCGCGGCTGTTCGAGGCCTCGTATACCGCGCCCTCTAGCGATTTTAGGGTCTCGGCGAAGGTGGCGCGGAGATCGGAGTCGGCCATCGATTTCGGGTCGAAGAGAGGGCCGCGGACGCTGGGTCGACGGGTCGCGAACGCCTCGCGTCGAAGCGCGTCCGCGCCCTGGCCACCCTCGAGGAACGTCTCGCAACGTTCGCGCTCGACGAGGCAGTGCGAGCGGCGGTAGTCGAGCGACTCCACGTTCGCTAGATTCGCGCCCGCGCCGACGTCGCCCATCGCGACCGCGACCGAGCCCGCGAGCGGCTTCCCCGCCGAATCACGGAGCACGACGTCCACCTCCGCCGTCCCGTTCGGGCGCGCCGAGCCCGTGACCGGCTTCACCTCGAGGCGAGGGCGAACGCGCGGGAGCACGAGGAAGCTCGCGCCGGCGAGGCGAGTGCCCTTTTTCTCGCGCGGAGATACTGCACTAAGGGAAAATACGCCCGTACGCTCGCCTTCGAGGGTGAAGTCGCCCTCGCCGTCCTTGAGCCATAACGCGCGAGCGGAGGTTCCGTCGGCCGCCTCGACGAGCACGCTCCACGGCACTCCCTTGTTCGTCGCGTTGGGAGTCACGACCTTCACGTGCACTCGCTCACCCACTTTGGCGACGAGCGGCGTGACCTGGACGAGACCGCCCACCTCGCGATCCACGCTGACACACGACTCGAAGAGCGGCGTATGAAAGACGCCCGTCGTGATGGGGCGCGCCGTGATTTGCGCCGCGATGCCGCCCGCGCAAGGCCCGACGTTGCGCGAGGCGCCCACGTCGAGCGGCGGAGACCAGGTAAAATGAGCCTCGCCGCGCGCGTCGGTCGTCACCCG
>JAAFHV010000459.1 GCA_013297655.1 Myxococcales bacterium
CCGTCTTCGCGAGGCGATCGATCACGGGCCCACCGGGGTACCCGAGGCCGAGCAGCTTCGCGACCTTGTCGAACGCTTCGCCCGCGGCGTCGTCGCGGGTCGCGCCGAGCTCCGTCACGCGCTCCGGGAGCGGGCCCTCCACGCGGTAAATAGCCGTATGTCCTCCGGAAACCAGCAGCGCGACGAACGGCAAACGCGGCGGGCTCGCGGGCGCTTCGGTGCGCCGGAGCTGGTTCGCGAACAGGTGCCCCACGAGGTGATCGACGCCCACGAGCGGCAGCCCGCGCGACCACGCGAGGCCCTTCGCGAGCTGCACGCCGACCACGAGCGCACCCACGAGCCCGGGCCGGCACGTGACCGCGACGAGGTCCACGTCGTCGAGCGAGCGCCCCGCGCGATCGAGCGCGAGCTCCACCACGTGCGGCAAGTTCGCCAAGTGATCACGCGACGCGAGCTCGGGGATCACGCCGCCATAGGGCGCGTGGAGCGCGACTTGGCTCTCGACCACGTCGGACAGCACGCGCCCCTCGTGATCGACGAGCGCCGCCGCCGTCTCGTCGCACGACGTCTCGATCCCGAGCACGATCATCCGGGGGTTTTCGCACGCGAAGACCCCGATGAAAAGCGTAGGCGCGGAGACCGTGCGTCTGCGGCGGATCAGGGCGCGGTCATCACGAGCCGGTAGTCGTGACCGTATCGGCTGTCCCATGTCCCGGCAGCGTTCGTCGCGGCGACCCTCAGCGCGTACCACCTCGTCCCGTTCGGTCGACGCGGGAAGAGCGTGTCCCAGAGCTGCGGGTCCTCCTCCGCCGTGACGCCCCACGAGGCCGAGTTCGTGGCCCCACCGTTGTCGCCATAAGAGCGCGGACACGACACCTCCATCTCGCGAGAGATCGAGCGTCGGTTGTCGTCGGAACCGAACGTCAGCACGAGGGTCAGCTTCGGCTGGCGAGGAAAGCGCTCGCACAGGAGAAACGACCTGTCGTACGGCTCCGCGTACGTGACCGAGAGTCGCGTGCGGGTCGCTCCAGCGGCGTCGACGGTCGTCTGGATGTATGCGCGAAATGGACCATCGCTCGCGCCGACCGAGCTCGGGAGCCCGGGATTGGACGACGAGGTCAGCGAGCTCTCGTCTTCCTGCGTCGAGACGGAGTCCGCGGAAGCGCAAGCGATGGAGAGAAGGGGGAGGGCACACACGACGGCCGCGAAGAGGTTCGATCTCATGCAAGACCTCGTACCGCGCAGTCGCCGATGCGGCCGTTTGGGAACCGGCGACCGCTTCGTCGAAACCGTCAAACCGCGGCGCGTCGGCGCTCTCGAAAAACGAAGGCCCCGGGTCCTCGCCGAAGCGAAGAGCCGGGGCCCACTGCGCTGCGCTCTGAGGCTCGCGCCTCCAGAGCGACGAGAGGCTCGCGCCTCCAGAGCGACGAGAGGCTCGCGCCTCCAGAGCGACGTGAGGCTTATTCGCAGCCGGTGGAGGCGAACACGGGGATCGCGGCGGCCGACGACCCGAGCGCGAGGGCGAGGTTCGAGCGCTCCTTCAAGACACCGACCATCTGGTCGCACGCCTTCGGGCAGAACTTGATGCGCCCGTTGTCGACCGTGTAACCGGCCGCGTCGGTGCAGTTGTTGGAGGGCAGCACGCGGATCGTCTCTTTGCGGGTGGGGTCGTAATACGACACGGTCGACTTGCCATCGATCGTCTTGCCGCCCGGCACGCCGTAGAGGCACGAGCTGAGGTCACGCGTAATCTGGCTGAACGCGTCGGCGCCGCGCGCCTGGTCTTTTCGCGAATCGTAGAGCTTCACCGTGTCCGGGATCTCCTTCGCGGCCGCGACGAGCTCGTTGTCCTCGCCCTCACCGGAGCCGAGGAGCAGCGCGTAGGTGGGGATTTTCCCTTTTTTCACGACCTCGGCGATCGGCACCGCCGCGGTGCACTTGGTGGAGGTGAAGTCGCGGTTTCCGAGGACGAGCACGCCCTTGCGGCTGAACGTGGCGAACGCGGGGCCGTTCAACGTGGCGTACGCCGCTTCGAGCGCGCCGTCGATCTTGAGTGGAGTGGCGATCGGCTCGAGCGGAGTCTTGCCGCTCACGAAATCGGCGATAACGGAAGCGATCGCCTTTTGCGCCTTGAGCGCGGGCTGCATCGCGACGTCGAGGGTGGGGAACACGCGCGTGTCGCAGCTCACTTGCTGCGGGATCGCCTTGAGCCCGAGCTGCATCGACTCGAAGACCGGATCGGCGAGCGAGAGGCCGAGCGTCTTCGTGACGGTGGTGTCCTTGTAGAAGTCGTCCATACGGACAGAGCCGTCGAGCAGCACCACGAGCGCGCTCGGCGCCGACTTCACCTCGAACGTTTGGCAGGTGCCGGCTTGGGGCGTGACGTTTCCGCCCTCGTTGCCAGTGAGGACCTTGTTGAGCTCCGCGTCGCAGATGGGCTGCCGCTGCGTCTTCGATTGGCAGAGCCCCGAGCTCTGGAGCCCGCTGATGCGGTGGGGGAGCGCTTTGCCTTCCGGATCGACGCCCTTGATCATGTCGCAGAGGCCGGGGGCGAGCTGGAACTGCTGCGGCTTCGCGGGATCGGGGATGAAATAACCCTCGGCCTCGTCGAGATCGAGCACCTCCGACACCTCGCCGCCGTCGAAGAACGCGCGAACGTTGAGGCCATCGCCGTCCTTCGGGATCGCGGGAGCAGGGGCGGGGAAGCTCGGCGCGCCGTCGGAGCCGGGGTGCGCGTAGAGGCACTTGTCCGCGTCGAGGACGAACGGCGACTGCCCCGTCAGCGTCACGCAGCGATCGATGCTGAAGCACGTGGAGGCCGCGCCGTTCACCATCTCTTCGCGGAACTCCGCGAGGTTCTCCGAGTTGATGTCGACGGCGGTGCAGCGCCCCGCTTTGCAGGTCTCTTCGGTGCGGCAGTTCGTGCGATCGAAACACGCGAACGAGAGCGGCATCGGCAAAAACAGAATCTTCTCGGGCGTATACGTCTGCCTCGACGAACGAAGCACGCGGCCCTTGGCGGCCTCGGTCCCGAGCGAGATCGGGGTGTTCACGCAGTCGGCGAACTGGTCGACCGTGCTCGCTTCGAGGCGCTCTTCGGAATATCCCGCGACCGTGATCGTGATCGGCAAGCCGCGGTTCGAGTCGTCGATCGGGAGGGTGCCGAGGGTGCGCGGGAGCTGCACCTTGCCGTCGTACACGCGGTACGAGTCGCACTTCACTTGCGTGCCGCCGACGAGCACGTCGACGCGGATGGTCTTCAGGTCTTTCGGGACGCGCACCTGCGTGGAGATGCCGGCGACGAACTCGGTCTGCTTTTTACCCTCGCAGCCTGTCCAAACGACGGCGGCGATCCCGAGTGACACGAGGGTAGCGATGCTTCGGAGCTTCATGCGGCGGTCTCCTCCAGTGACAGAAAGTAAAGAATCACAAGCTTAGCTTCGGAATCGCGCCGCGCCCGTCTCGCTTCCGTCACTGGTGCTCGACGATGTACGGAGGCAACGTGCCGCGGTAGGGATCTTGGTCTTTCGGGCCGAACAAAACCGCGGCCGCGCCGATACCGACGCCGATGACCACGATGGTGCCGATGAGCCAAGGGACGAAGCTCGGCGCTTT
>JAAFHV010000046.1:0-7179 GCA_013297655.1 Myxococcales bacterium
CCTCGACGACGATCTCGCCGATCCGACGTTCAAGGTGCTGAAGCCCGCCGGCGAGCTCCGCAACGACTTCACGTACAAGGTTCGTTTCGACCGCGAGTGCGCGCAGGGCACCACCCAGCCTCCCCCCGTGACCGTCGAAATCAAGACCGGCCAGGTGCTCCCGAACCCGGCGAACGTGGGCAAGCTCGAGGCGACGACCAAGAAGATCGAGACCCGCGACGTGCCGAACCCCGAAGACGCGGGAGCGTGCACGATCAAAAAAGAGGTCTCGTCGGTCCACATCAAGTACACGCCCGCGCCGGAGCTCGTCCCCTTCGCGCGAACCCTCGGCTTCCGCGCCTCGCTCGACGGCCTCGAGACCGGGCCCCTCAAATACCAAGTCGGCAACCCGGACGGCACCTTCGAGACCGACGTCTACGTGGAGTGCCCCACCGACGAGCGCACCGTCAAAGCGGAGCTCCTCGTCCGTCGTATCGGTGACGGAAACAACCTCCCTCCCGCCACCGTCGACGTCACCGTCATGCCTTGCGGCGGTGGCGCGGCGGCTTCTGACGCGGGCGCGGACGGCGGAAACAAAGCGGCCGACACCTCCGGCTGCTCTTGCGATACGAGCGGGAGCGAGAGCGGCACCGCCGGCCTCACGTTCCTCTTCGGGGCCGCGGCGACCGCGATGCTCGTTCGCGCCGTCGCAAAGAAGCGCGCACGCTGACTCGCCGCCCGAGACGGGGCTCGCACCAGGCTCGTGGGTCACCCCTCGCGGGCCTCGTCTTTTTCATCGAACCGTCGTCCGCGGTCCGTGCAGTATGCACACGTCGGCGGCACAGGAAGACACGCGGCGAGCGAGCCTACCTGCCGCCGCGGTTGCATGTAGAACACATGGACCTCGCGAGCCCATCGACGAGCGGAGGGCGCCGATCCATGCAGGATGCATCGACCCCGCGGCGGCCCGATCAGCGTGCTCGACGGCGCCGCACGAGCGCGACACCGAGCGCGGCGAACGCGGCGGGGAAGCCGGTCGCGACGAGGTCGTTCATGCCGCCGGTGCCGTGCGCGCCGCACCCGCAACCTCCCGCATCGGAGGGAGAGGGAGAGGCCGAAGCGCCCCCGTCGGTGTCCGCGCCGGGAGCAGGCGCGCCAGGGAGTGGGAGCCCCGGATTCCCCGGCACGACGGGGGGCTCGGTGCCGGGCACCCCGGGCTCCTCGGTGGGGCTCCCGAACTCGTACGCGCCAATGTCGACCGCGCCCACGGCGAGGCGCGCGGCGGCGCGCCCGGGGGCGGCGAGCACACGGAGCGGCGGCGTGAAGCTCGCACGCGCGAGGGGTCGCGGAATGGCGAAGGCGTCCGTCCGCGCGGTGACGGCGGCGCCCTTGTCGACGAGGGGGCTGCCGGCTTTGAGCCGCACGTCGCGCTTCGCGAGATCGACGAAGCCGGGATCGGTGCCGAAGATCGTGCCGGTGATCCCAGCGGGGATGTTCGTCGTGCCTTGCGACATCCAGTTGTTCGTGCCGGCGACGCGCTGCCCGCTCACCCACGTGAGCTCCGTCTCGCGCGCGAGGTACTCGATCGGACGAACGGGGCTAAAGAACACGTTGTTGTAGAGCTCCACCGATTCGAGCGCGTACGAGAACCGCAGCGAGCCGAGGTTGCCCGCGTTGTTCGCGTGCACGAACGTGTTGTTCACGAAGCGGTAGCGACCGCCGGTGCGGCCCGTTCCGTCGCCCCCGATGCGAACGACGTAGCTGACGGATTTGGTCTGAAAGAAGACGTTTCCGACAACGTCGCCGTCCTCCCGCGGCGCCGTCACACGGTCGTTGGAGTCGTCGGCGGGGCCGATGAGCTCGAGCTCGTGGTACTGCGCGCCTTCGAGCCAATTGAAGTAGATCTCGTTGCGTTCGGCGCGCGACTTCACCGAGTTTCCGCCGTTGGCGTCGTGCACGTAGCAGTGCTGCATTCGGAACACGGAGCCCGGATGAACCGCTTCGTCGGTGGCAATGTACACCGGGTGCTTGAGCGACTCGTTCGCGCGGTCCGAGCCCGCGTCGTACACTTCCACGTACTCCATCGTGATGGAGCCCGAGTCGCTGTCGGTCCCGAGCACGCCGTGGCGCGGGCAAGCGTGGATCACGTCGTCGCGGAGGATGGTCCCGTTCGCCCGGTGCGCGACGCAGTCTTCTCGCCCTCCGGTGAGCTCGAAGCCCTCGAGCACGGTGTGGTCGCCGAGGAAGAGCACGGTGTGCTCGCCGCCCGTGATGTGGGGTCGCTTTCCGTTCACGCGGATGCCGCGCAGGGTGATGGGCTGCGCGAGGGTCCCCGCGTTTTCGAGCTCGATCGGGCCGTACGTGGCGTCGCCCTGCACCTCCACCACGTCGCCCGCCTTGAGCATCGCGGTCACCGCGGAGATCTGTTTGTACTGCTTGGTGGGACCCACCTCGTACGTGGCCGCGTGCGCGAGGCGGGCGCCGCCAGCGAGAGCCACGAGGCCCATACAAAGAGAGATCGAGAGGCGGGCGAGGCAGACGGCGCGCATGATCCGACACGGTGAACGGCCCGTCGGGAACCGTCAATCGGTTGCTCGCGGGTGCGACCGGCTTTTGGCGCGCACCTCGGCGCAGGCGACGACCGTCCGACGCGCGGTCTCATTCGATCTTGGTGCAAAAGAGGCCCCGTGATACCCCCGAGGGCGATGGAAAAGGGACGGGATCGGGGCTCGTTCGAGGGGAAACGCCCAGTCGTCACGGACGAGACCGCGAGCCGCGCGTTCCTCGCCCTCGCCGCTTCGCACGGGCACGATCCGAACGCGACGTTCGTCGGCGGCTACGTCGACTACGAGTGGAAGCACGGGCGCCACCTCTTCCTCGAGGTCCCCGGCACCGTCGTCGGCAAGCGCGCGCTCGAGTTCGGGTGCCACATGGGCGCCTCCGCGATCGTGCTCGCGAGCCTCGGCGCGAAGGTCACCGGTGTCGACGTGCACGGCCCGGACATCGAGCTCGCGAAGCTGAACGCGAAGCGCCACGGTGTCGGCGAGAGCATCGACTTTCGTCACGTGCCGGATACGCGCCGCCTCCCCTTCCCCGACGCGAGCTTCGATCTCGTCACGTGCAACAGCGTGCTCGAGTACGTGCGCCCCTCGGAGATCGACGACGTGCTCGCGGAGCTCGATCGGGTCATCGCGACGGGTGGGATCGTGATGGTGCTCGGCACGTCGAACCGGCTCTGGCCGCGCGACACCCACACGAAGCGCTGGCTCTGGAATTACGTGCCGTACGCCCTCCGCGGCGACAAAACGCGGAGCGTGAGCCCGTTCCGAATCAAGGCCGGTTTCCCGCGCTACCGCGATCTTGCGCTCGAGGACGGCAGCCGCATGCTGCTCGACGCGAAGAGCAAAGCGGGCCTCTCGTCCACGAAGCGCACCGTCGCCGAGCTCGCGCAAAAGGCGATTTCGCCGCTCGGTCTCACGATCGGCATGCTCGCGCAGAGCTTCTCGCTTCTGCTACAAAAACCGTAGCAACCGCGCGCGTCACCCGAACGGCGACCCTGGCTTCCGCCCACGCTCGATGACGCTGCTGCTAGGCTTCTCGAGCCTCACGTCGCTCTGGAGGCGCGAGCCTCACGTCGCTCTGGAGGCGCGAGCCTCACGTCGCTCTGGAGGCACGAGCCTCACGTCGCTCTGGAGGCGCGAGCCTCACGTCGCTCTAGAGGCGCGAGCCTCACGTCGCTCTGGAGGCACGAGCCTCACGTCGCTCTGGAGGCACGAGCCTCACGAACCTTGGCCCAACGCGAGTGGACGACACCATGAAATCGAAGCGCTTGATCGGGATCCTCGGCACGTTTTCGCTCGCGTTGCTCGCGTGCTCCTCGGGCTGCAAGCGGCACTTCGTCTCGCCCTTCGACAAGGATCCCGGGCCCGCACCGTCGTTCACCGCCGATGGTCTCCCGCCCGAGCCCACCGCGCCGAGCACCGGCAACGGCGCCGACGTGGGCCCGGTCGGCTCCTACAAGGGCCTCGCCGGAAACGGCTCCGCGACGCAGATGGACGATCGCGACGCGACCCCGATCCCCGATCCGCCGGCGGGCACCTGGCCGCACCCGCGCATCTACGTGCGGAAGGACCAAATCGCGAAGCTGAAGGCGCGCGCGAAGGACGAAAACCCGGCCTGGCACGAGCTGCAATCCGCCTGCGACGAGACCGTGACCGAGAAGACCGAGGCCGGCTACGAGGGCGAAGATTGGGGACACGCCTCCGCGAACCTCGCGATGTGCGCGCTCGTCACCGACAACCCGAAGTACGCCAAAGCGGCCGTGCGCTACGCCGTCGGTCTCTGCGAGGACGCGAACAAGCTCGGCGACGGCAAGGGCGGCGAAAAAATGGTCGAGCACGCCGACGGCTATTCGATTCGCCATCGCGGCGTCGGCCCTGCCCTCGTCTATGACTGGCTCTACGGAAACCCGGCCCTCACCGAGGCGGCGAAGAAGAAGATCCTCACGCGGCTCTACGGCTACGGGAAGTGGTACCGCAAAGCGGGATACCGAAATAGCGACGCTATCGGCAACCACTACATGGGCCATTTCGCGGCGATCGCGGCCTCCGGTGCGGCGTTCGCGGGGGACGATCCGAAGGGCGCCGAGCTCCGCGGGATCGCGCGGAAAATGTGGAAAAAAGAGGTACTTCCTGCGTACCACGCGCTCGCGGGCGGCGACTTCCCCGAGGGCTTCCAGTACGCGCGCACGATCGCGACCTCGATGGCGATCTACGTCGACGCAGAGTCCCGCGCGCCGGGCGGAAACCCGCGCCTGGCGGACGAGCTCCCCTGGCTCCGCGAGACGATCGCGTTCCAGATCCACGCGCTCCACCCGCACGAAAAGACGATGCACGACGCGGCCGACTGGAGCGAGAAGCCGGCAAAGTCGAACGCGGCGCCGTACTTCGCGATCGCCCTCGCGCACCACGATCCGGCGGTGAAGAAGAAGGCGCTCTCGGTCGCGCGGGTGGCGCGAAATCCGGAGGGGCAAGCGCTCCCGTGGCTCGAGTTCCTCGCCGACGATCCCGCGGAGGCGAGCGAGGACACGCGGCAAGGACCCACGAGCTACCTCTCGCGCGGCACAGGCACCTTCTTCGCGCGCACCGACTGGACGAAGACCGCGACGTGGGTCTCCCTCCAAGCCTCGCCCCTCTGGGCCGATCACCAGCACTCGGATCAAGGCCATTTCGAGATCGTGCGCGGCGGCGATCTGCTCTTCACCGATCCGGGCGACTACGACTCGAACGCCACGAGCGCGCACAACTGCATCCTCGTCGACGACGGCGGGGAGAACATGGAAAAGGCCCCAAATCAGGCCATTTATGGGCAAAAAGTAGGCATGCGTCGCTTCGAGGATGCAGGTCGCTACGTGTACGGCGAGGTGGAGTACTCCGCCGCCTACGACGCCCCCGCCGACGCCGGAAAAGCGCGCAGCGTGACCCGCGCCGAGCGCGCCACCATCGTGTCGCGTGGGCCCGCCTCGGCGAGCCGCAGCCCGGGCTCGGCGCGTGTCGTCGTCTACGATCGCATCACGGTGCGGAAGGCGAGCTACCAGGTCACGTGGGCCGGGCACCCGGGCACCCAGCCGAAGGGCTCCGGCGCGAGCTACCGGGTCGACGCCGGCGCCTCCAGTGCGCAAATCACCGCGATTTTGCCGAAGGACACCAAGTTCAAGCTCGTGAAAGAGCCGTCGATCAAGACCGACGACATCTTCAAAAAAGACGATCCCGCGAAGGGCATGCTCGGCTTGCGGCTCGAGAACGTGTCCCCCAAGGGCGCGACCGAGCGGCGCTTCCTCCACGTGTTCTCCGTCGGCGGCCAGAGCGACGCGGCGCTCGTCGCAGAAGGCATCACCGGCACCGGCGTGGAGGGCGCGCGCCTCGACAACGAGGTCTACGTGTTCACCAAAGACGGCGCGCAGACGAAAGAAGCGGCGCTCTCGTACGAGGCTCCGGAGGCGACCACCTTCCACGTCGTCAGCGGGCTCGTCCCGCGCGGAAAGTACGGTATTTCCGCGAGCAAAGGCGGCGCCGGGTGCAAAGTCTCGATCGCCGCGGGAGGCGGGTCGGCAGCGTCGTCGGCCGGCACCCTCGCGATCACCGTCGGCCCGGGCTGCGCGGCAAAAGCCCCCTGATCGCTCCCGCGTGTGGTAAGCGCGGCGCATGCCTGGAGAGAATCGACGGCCGCGGAAGAAACCTGTCCGCCGCAACAAACCCAAGAAGCCCGAGGACACCCGGGTTCCGTACGTCGATCCGGAGACGGCAGCCGCCAAGCGCAAGCTCCGCGGCCTCGGCCACGAGCTCGATCCGGTGCTCGCGATCGGCAAAGACGGCGTGAGCGAAGGCCTCGTCGCCGCGTGCGCCGCCGCGCTCCTCACCCACGAGCTCATCAAGGTGCGCGTCCTCGCGGAGGCGCCGGTCGATCGCAAAGAGGTCGCCGTCGAGCTCGCGAAGCAGACCTCCTCCACCCTCGCCCAGGTCCTCGGACGCACGTTCTTGCTCTACAAGCGCAACCCGAAGAAGCCGCGCCTCCGCCTCGACGACTGACGCGACCCGGTCACGCCGTGACGCGGTAGAGACGCGGGTTTGTCCGTGCGCGCGGGCCGAACGGCTGGTAGCGTGGCCGCATGCCGAAGTCCGCGTCCGGTCTCGTTTTTATCGCCCTCGCCGCCTCGTTGACGCTCGGAGTGGCCGGCTGCTCGGCCGAGGTCGCGGATGCGGGCGACGATCCGTCGGGAGAGAGCCTCGAAGGCCTCACCGCGGAAGACGCCGACGCGAAGGCCAAGACGATCCTCGACCGCGCGAACGCGACCGGGAAAAACTTCGAGATCGAAGAGAACCAAACCCGCGCCACGAGCGGCACCGCGCCGGCGAGCGTCGGATTCGCGTACGTCGAGCCGACCCCCCGCTTCCGCACCCTGACGGACGACACGCGCACCGTGCTCGGCGCCGGCACATGGGGCTTCCGTTTCACCGTCGTCAGCGCCGCGGGCCAAAAGACGCTGCTCTCGGAAGACAAGACGGCGACCAAGCTGCTCGGCGCGTCCACGTTCAAGCTCTTCACCGGCTGGACCGCGTTCAAGACCGGCTCCACCCGCGCGAGCACGCTCACCCTCATGCTGCGCGCGAGCCAGAACAACCTCGCGAACCTCGCGATGTG
>JAAFHV010000046.1:7189-43359 GCA_013297655.1 Myxococcales bacterium
GGGGTACGACGCCCCGTGCGTGTCGCGCACCACCCCCAGCGCCGCGATGCGCATGAAGGACGCGATCCCCGCCACCAAGGAGTACCTCGGTGAGCAAGGTGTGCCCCTCTCCACCACGTTCACCATGAAGGACGGCTCCGGCCTCGACGCTGGCAACGTGCTCACGATCGACGACCTGACCCGCCTCCTCGACGACGTGAACGTCGATCCGAAGCGCGCGGAGTTCCTCGACATGCTCGCGCAGCCTGGGGTCTCGTCCACGCTCCGCACCCGCTTCGCCGGCCTCGAGGGCAAGCTCTTCGCGAAGACCGGCACGTATTACGAGGACGGCGGGGGCGTGAAGTCGCTCGCCGGGATCGTGGTCCTCGGCGGCGGCAAGTCGCTCGTCTTCGCGGTCGTCGGAAACGGCACCGGGGACCCGAAAGCCGCGCTCGATCGCATCGAGAAGGCCGTCGTGGCCCACGTCGACGCCGCGCGCTGACAGAATTTTCAGGTCGTGAGAAACCACGGCCCCCGGAGCTCCGTAGTGGGGGCATGACGTCCGACGCTCGTTTGTTCGCCTTCGCCACCGCGCTCACGCTCGCGCCCTTTGCCTCCCTCCTCGGCGGGTGCGAGAGCGACGGGACCGACGGAACGAGCCCCACCCCGTCGAGCAGTGTCGCACCTTCGGCGAGCACCACGACGAGCCCGAGCGCCACCACGAGCAGCACCACCGACGCGGGCAGCCCGCCTCCTACGCCGCCGGCGACCGCAGGAAACGATCAGACCCCCGCGACCGGCGACGCCGCCGCGGTCAAGGCGTGGCTCGACACCAAGGCCTACACGAAGTGGGCGTGCGAGCCCACGCCCCACCCGCGTCGCACCGGCTCCGGCCACTCCGCGAACCGCATCTGCTCGAACGGCCTGCTCTCCGCCCACGGCGCGGGCGAGTATCCGGTCGGCGCCGCCTCGGTAAAAGAGCTCTTCGACGGCAACAACAACCTCAATGGTTACGCCATGTTGCTCAAGGTCAAGGCCGGCGCGGCGGAGTCGTTTTACTGGTACGAGAACATCGGCGCGAGCGTGATCGCGAACGGCACCGGTGACAGCGGGAGCGCCAAGTCGGTCTGCACCGGCTGCCACTCCGGCGCCGGCGCGAACGGCCAGTCCGGCCACGACTTCGTCTTCACGCAGGTCAAGTAGCGAGCACGCCGCGCTCGATCCTCACGGGGCCTTCGCAAAATCGGCGCGCCGTGAGACGGCTCCGGTCGCTCCGTCGAGCACGGTCACCGCGCTCCCCTCCGCGCAGAGCTCGGCGACCACGAGATCCCTCGCCGGCCTCCCGAGGGCGATCGCGCAGGCCTTGGCTCCCTTCGCGGCGCGCGGCACCGACGCATCGAAGCGGGCGCGGAGCTCGTCGCCGCGCACCTCGTACACCCGCACGTGAATCGGGCTCTGCGCGCGGTCCGGCGGCGTCGACGCGTACGCCGCGAGCACCAGCATCGTTCCACCGGACGGCCCTGGGAGGGTGTCCTCCGCGTCGAGCACGACGAGCGTGTCCGCGTCGGCAAAAGGCACACTCTCGGACCACGTCGGCGTGCCCTCGCGCGGCTCGCTCCGCACGCGCTCCACGCGCGCGCGGGTGACCACGAACGCGTCGCCCAACGAACCGCGGGTCGTGACGACACCGAGCGCGTCGAGGGGCAAATCGTAGCGCGCGCGTGATCCGGCGCGGGACGCAGAGGCCGCGAGGGTGCCCTTCGCGAGCGGCGGATCGAGGATGACGAGGTGCCCGGCTCCGGGGACCACCACGAGGCGCTCGTCGGCGACGTAGGGCGCGCCCGCGGAGGACGCAGGCGCGGCGGAGGACGCGACGGGGGTGGCGGGGGTCGGGAGGCTGGCGCGGAAGACCTCGTCGCCCTTTTTTGCGCCGAGCGCGACGACGTGGCGCTCGTCCGAGACGAGCACGAGCTCCCCCGGGAGCGCGAGCACACGCGCGCCTCGCTCGGCGTGGGTCCACAGGATCTTCCCCGTCCTGCGATCGAGCGCCGTCGCGCGCTCTCCGTCGTGGGCGATCACGTGGCGCGCGAGGATCGCGGCGCTCTTCGGAGGCGCGCTCGCTCCCGCGTCCGACGTCGCGAGCGACACGCGCCACGTCTCCGCGTCGCCCTCGTGGAGCACGAGCATCGGGCCATCGAACGTGGTGTGCGCGAACGGCGCGCGCTTCGCGGTCACCTCGCCCGTGTCGGCGTGGGCGAGGTGCGTTCGGCAATCGAGCGGCTCCTCGGCCCTGCGCGGCCCCGCGTCCCCCACGAAGACCACCGCCGGGGCGGGATCTCGCGCACACCCACCCACGAGGGCCGCCGCCAGGAGCGCGCGTCGAAGCATGGGGTCACTTTACTCCCAGCCCCTGTGGAAAACCCCTGAACAACCTGCGCAAGGCTTCGGGAGCACTTGTGTTCATGCCTGTCGCGGGTTCAGTGCCCTTGGAATTTGCTCCCTCGTCGGGGCCTATCGAACCGGCTCCTACCGGATGGAGTATCCATTCCGCTTGCGCGACCCCGTATCTAGGGGCTAAAGACTTCAAACGCCCCAAGGGACGGGGCGCCGGTGTCGTTCGAGCTCCCCGTCATCGGGCAGGCGTCGACCTCGGATCGAGCGCTCCACCGAGGCCACGGCTCCTCTTCACCGAGGTCACCGTGGAACTTCGATGGGAACGTCTGTCCCGTAGGACTGAACGGACGACACGACGACACCTGATCTCCGCTGAACGCCTCACCTACCGGGTCTCGACCCGGGCTTGGGGGCCAGGCGGGCACCAGTAGCAGCCCCGCGGCATCCGAGACGAGCCAAGACCTGAGGCTCCGCGAGGGACCGGACGCGAGAACCGCGCCCCACGAGACGCTTGGCCAAGCCGAGCAAATCAAGAGCCCAAAACTACCGGACGTGGTCGAAAAAACCGCGCCCACACGAGCGGGAGAAACTGGCGAGATGGCACAATCGACGAACGGCAGCGGGATGGGACGAGGGTTCATCAGCACCATGGGCGCGCAAACTGGGAAGGCCTCGAAGAAGAGCCAAACGAGCAGCAAGACGGCCTCGGGCGCGCAAGTCGCGTCGTCTGCGGGCCCGGCGAAGCGCGCGTCCACCACCAAGCGCGCACGCGGTCTCGCGTTCTCGCGCGTGCTCACCACCGCGGGCCACAATCCGCTCGAGGCCGGCTCCCCGGGCCCGGACGGCGGCACCCTCGTCTACGAGCGTCGCTCGTCGATCATCACGAACCCCGATGGCTCCATCGTCTTCAAGATGGAAGGCGCGGAGATCCCGTCGACGTGGAGCCAGCTCGCGACCGACATCGTCATCTCGAAGTACTTCCGTAAGGCGGGTCTCCACGGCAAGAAAGAAGAGGGCGAGCGCAGCGTTCGCCAGGTCGTGCACCGCATCGCGCACACGATCCGCAACGCGGGCGAGTCGTTCGGCGGGTACTTCGCGACCAAGGCCGACGCCGAGGTCTTCGAGGCCGAGCTCTCGTACCTCCTCGTCCACCAACACGGCGCGTTCAACTCGCCGGTGTGGTTCAACTGCGGCCTCTTCCACGAGTACGGGATCGACGGCTCGGGCGGCTCCTGGGCGTGGGACGTCGAGAGCGATCCGAAGGGCAACCTCGTCGCCGAAACCACCAGCGCCTACGCGCGCCCGCAGTGCTCCGCGTGCTTCATCCAGAGCGTCGACGACGACCTCATGAGCATCTACGAGCTCATCAAGAGCGAAGCGCGCCTCTTCAAGTACGGCTCCGGCACCGGCTCGAACTTCAGCTCGATCCGCGGCAAGCAGGAGAAGCTCTCCGGCGGCGGCACCTCGAGCGGCCTCATGAGCTTCCTCGAGGTCTTCGATCGCGCGGCCGGCGCGACCAAGTCCGGAGGCACCACCCGCCGCGCGGCGAAGATGGTGTGCCTCGACATGGACCACCCCGAGATCGTGGATTTCATCAACTGGAAGGTCCGCGAGGAGAAGAAGGCGCACGCCCTCATCGCCGGCGGATACTCCAGTGATTTCAACGGCGAGGCGTACCACACCATCAGCGGGCAGAACTCGAACAACTCGATCCGCGTGACGGACGAGTTCATGAAGTCGGCCCTCGCTGGTGGCCAGTGGCAGACCATCATGCGCACCACCGGTGAGGTGTGCGAGACGCTCGACGCGAAGGACATCTGGCGTCAAGTGTCGGAGGCGGCGTGGGGCTGCGCCGACCCGGGCGTGCAATACGACAGCACGATCAACCGCTGGCACACGTGCCCGAACAGCGGAAAGATCCGCGGCTCGAACCCGTGCTCCGAGTACATGTTCTTGGACGACACAGCCTGCAACTTGGCGAGCATCAACCTCACCAAGTTCCTCAAGGCGAAGGACGACGGCCACGGCGACTTCTTCGACGTCGAGGGCTTCCGCCACGCGTGCCGCACGTTCTTCGTCGCGCAAGAAATCCTCGTCGACCTCTCGTCGTACCCCACGAAAGAGATCGCGAAGAACAGCCACGACTACCGCCCGCTCGGCCTCGGCTACGCGAACCTCGGCTCCATGCTCATGCAAATGGGCGTGCCGTACGACTCGGATCAGGGTCGCGCGATCTCGGCCGCGATCACCGCGATCATGTGCGGCCAGGCCTACGCCACGTCGGCGAACATGGCCGCCTCGAAGGGCCCGTTCAACGGCTTCGCGAAGAACCGCGAGCCCATGCTCCGCGTGATGGGCATGCACCGCGACGCGGCCTACGCGATCCACCGCGAGCATTGCCCCACCCCGCTCTACCGCGCCGCCTGCGAAGACTGGGACGCCGCCGTTTCCCTCGGCGAATCGCATGGTTACCGCAACGCGCAGGCCACCGTGCTCGCGCCCACCGGCACCATCGGTCTCCTCATGGACTGCGACACCACCGGCGTCGAGCCCGACTTCGCGCTCGTGAAGTTCAAGAAGCTCGCCGGCGGCGGTTACTTCAAGATCGTAAACCAGTCGGTCCCCGCCGCGCTCCGCAAGCTCGGGTACTCCGAGGCGGAGAACCAGGAGATCGTCGCCTTCATCTCGGGCACGAACACGCTCCTCGGCGCGCCGCACATCAACCGCCGCACCCTGAAAGAGCGTGGCCTCACCGACGCGGATCTCGCGAAGGCCGAGACGGCGCTCCCCGGCGTGTTCGAGCTCGATTTCGCGTTCGGCCCCTGGATCCTCGGCGAAGAGACCTACGACCGCCTCGGGATCACCAAGGAGCAGCGCGGCAAGAAGTCCTTCCTCGAGCAGCTCGGCTTCACGAAGACCCAAATCGAAGAAGCGAGCGACGAGGTCATCGGTCGCATGACGATCGAGGGCGCGCCTTACCTCAAGCTCACGCACTACCCGGTGTTCGACTGCGCGAACCGCTGCGGAAAATCGGGCGAGCGTTACCTCGAGGCGATGTCGCACGTGAAGATGATGGCGGCGGTGCAGCCGTTCCTCTCTGGCGCGATCTCGAAGACGGTCAACCTCCCCAACGAAGCTTCGGTGGAAGAGGTCGGCAAGGTCTACGAAGAGGGTTGGCGCCTCGGTCTCAAGGCGGTCGCGCTCTACCGCGACGGATGCAAGGCCTCGCAGCCGCTCTCCACGTCGAGCAAAAAGAAGGAAGAGAAGGTCGTCGAGAGCAAGGCCGCCGCGGCCGAAACGCTCACGCCGATCCCGCGCACCTCCGCGCCGCAAGACGCGACCCAGCTCGCGCTCCCGATGAAGGGCCGCCCCGAGGGCCTCCGCGTCCGCCTCCCGAAGAAGCGTGTAGGCTTCACGCAAGAGGCGCGCGTCGGTGGGCACAAGATCTTCCTCCGCACCGGCCAGTACGAAGATGGCACGCTCGGCGAGATCTTCATCGACATGCACAAGGAGGGCGCTGCGTTCCGCTCCCTCATGAACTGCTTCGCGATGAGCGTCTCGATCGGCCTCCAGTACGGCGTTCCACTCGATACGTACGTGAACCAGTTCACGTTCACGCGCTTCGAGCCGCAGGGCCAGGTCGAGGGTCACCCCTACGTGAAGCTCTCCACGAGCATCGTCGACTACCTCTTCCGCGTGCTCGGGGTGGAGTACCTCGGGCGCTACGATCTGGCGCACGTGAAGCCGGAGGGCGAGGCCCAGCACGCAGGCTTCGTCGGCGGCGGCGCGGCAGAGGATCCCGAGATGGACAGCCTCTCCAGCACCCGCCTCGCGGTCGCCCGCAGCGCGGCGATGTCCGAAACGCTGGAGCAGCAGCGCCTCCCGAGCAAAAACGAGGCAGAACAAGCCGCGTCTCCGCTCGACGCGCAGCTCGACGCGATGATGGGCGACGCCCCGGTGTGCGACGTGTGCGGCCACATCACCGTGCGAAACGGTGCATGTTACAAGTGCCTCAACTGCGGCAACTCGATGGGTTGCTCCTGATCGAGCACGCGCGAGGGCCTGGCCCTCGCCCGAAGTAGCTCACGAATTCGAGGCCCTGATCGTGCACGCGATCGGGGCCTTGCTTCGTGCCGGACGCGTGCCGGGCGTGGCCCCGCTCGCGCATCCACGATCCAGCACAGTCACAAACGGGCGAACGCTTGTGGGTGCGCTCGCTCGCGGCTCCGATGCCCGCGGTGGCCGAACGGCGCGACGACGCACGACGATGGCGATCCCCCCCTTGAAAGTCCCTGACGAGGGACGGGATTCACCCTGATCGCTGCTCTAGAGCGCCGATCAGGTTGAAGGACCGAGGATTTCGTGCGGTTAGCAAGCTGCGTCACCAGTGCGCGCGACGACGACGGATAGTCTTCTATCTTAGGAGGAGCAACGACGCGTCGCAGGCACGCCGCTAAACGTCCGAAAGCCGACGACCCTTGGAAGTCCCTGACGAGGGACGGGATTCAACCTGTTCGGCGCTCTAGAGTGCGCTTGCCCGGTCAGCCGCCATCGGCGCCGGCGTCCCCCACGGGAGCGCCCGAGGGGCAGTTGTAGGCGCCCACGACCGTCTTGGCGGATGCGTTGAAATATTTGTCGGTGGAGAAGAACGAGGGCCCCGCCCCTCCGACGCCACGCTGCACGCACCAAATCTCGACGTCCGCAGGAGACTCGCCTGCGTCGTCGAAGTTGAGCGGGCTCGACGCGCCGGCGAGGTCGAAGTCGGTTCCGGACGCGAAGAGCGGGCGTGCTTGGTCGATCCCGTTCGGCCCTACTTCGATGCTCTTCCCCCCTTCCTTCGCGAGGCGGCGCACCCCGGTGGCGATCGCTTGTCCGTCGATCTTGTCGGTCGGGACGAAACCGAGCGCGTACAGGATGAGGTAGGCCGCGTCGTAGGCGCCCGCCGTACCGAAGCTGCCGACCTCGTTCGCGATCCTCGGATCAGGAAACGTGGACGTGAACCGGAGGGTGTACGAAGAAGTGATCGCGGTGGGACGCCCCGGCGCCGTGCCGCGAATGCGGTTGCGGAGCGGGCTCGGATTGCTCGTGGCGTCGTCCGCCTTGATGAGATCGAGGAGGCTCGCGCTCTTGAGGCCATCGCTCACGACAAAAACGGGCCGCGTCTTGCCTGCCGGCCACTGCGCCTCGAGCGGCTTCACCAGCTTCTCGACGCCCTCGTTCGTGCCGGCGATGACGATGATTTGCGGCTCGAACGCGATCGTCTCGGCGATGCGCTGGGAGAAATCGAACGTCGCCTCCGTGCCATACTCGAGCCCCTTGTAGGTCGCCGGGACGCCGATCGCGACGTTGTTGAGCGTCAGGTTCACGGCGAGCTGGTCGCGGAGGCCCTGCCCGTAGCTGTCGCCCTTACTGATGAAGACGAGCTTCTTCGTGCCCGTGGGGAGGGCCTTCTCGACGTCGCCGATCGCGGCCGCGAGCGGGATCGCCTGGAGGGCGTCGCTCGGCGCGGTGCGGAAGAAGAGCCCCTTTTTGTTCGGGTTCGACGTGAGCGCGGGGCTCGTCGCGCTGGGAGCGATGAGGACCGAGCCCTTCGCCGTGATCTCCACCAGCGCAGAGGTGGTCGTGCCGCTGTTGCCCGCGCCAACGACGGCCGGCACACCGACCGCCATGAGGTGCTTCGCCGACCGAACGACGGCGGGATCACCACCCGCGCCGGCGTCGGCGCCGACCTGCTCCGTGTCGGTGCACGACAAGAACGCGAGCGGGCGGGTCCGGCCCGCGATCGGCAACGGGCGCGCCGAGAACTCTTGCAAGGCGAGCTGGAAGGCGGCGACACGCGCCTCGCCCTTCGTCTGGTTCGTGCCGTAGAGCGACGCGAGCGAGCCGAGCACGATCGTGTCGTCGGCCTCGACCGCGCGCCGATCGGTGACGACCTGACCGCCGGATGCGACCGAGAGAACGCTCGGGCAATCGGCGTTCGTGAGCCTAACGCAAACCTTCGTATCTTTTCGGCAAATTGCCGGCGCGCCGCCTTCGCGATCGATGCACTCGGTGTTGGTGGTGCAGCTCCCGCCGCCTTTCGTGACGCAGACGCCGTCCGCGGTGCAGCGCGCCCCGGGCCCGAACGCGTTCGTGCACGTCGCGGTGTCGTCAGGTCCGGCACACTGGGTTTCGCCACGCGTGACGAGGAAAGAGCAGGCGAGCAGCCCGCTCGCCGCCGCCAACACCGCGCCCACCACGAGCCCACGCTTGAGGTCGCGGTTCGTTCGAATGTTCATGCCGCGCTCCCCACGGTCGTTTGGCATAGGCACACCGCTCGCCGGCGGCTCACTTGAGTGTTCATCCCCACACCTCCAAAAAAGCCAATCTAGAAAGAGCCCATCAGCACGCCGCCGCCGAGCGACGGCACGAGCTTGAGGCTCGATTTCGCCGTGCCGCTGCCCTTCTCGGGCCCGTCGGTGAGCGTGCGGATCGTGAGGTACGTGCCGACACCCGCCGCCACGATCGTGGCGCCGAGGAAAATGTCCGTCACGATCGCGAACGTGCCCACGTTGCTGTCGAGCGACTTGAGGTTCGCCGGATCCGCGTCCGGCTTCGCCTTCGCCTCGGCGAGGGAGCTCTCTTTGCCCGTCGTGAGGATGCCGAAGACGACGGTGCCGACAGCGAGGCCGCCTGCGACCGCGAACGCCACGACCGGCGGGGTCCAGTTGCGCTCGACCTCGGGCGCGGTGCCTCGTGCGGGCGCGGGGCTCGAGCCGGGCTTCAGCTTGACCTCGACCGTCTTCACGTCGCCACCGCCGATTTCGACGGTCTCGTTCGCGCGATCGTAGCCGCTCTCGGTGACCTCGATTTTGTGGCCGCCCGGGTTGAGCTTGATCCCATCGGTCTTCGTGACCGCCTCGCCGTCGACGGTGACCTTCGCCCCAGCCGGCTCCACCTTCACGGTAAGGAGGCCGACCCGACCCTTCAGCTTCGCGATCTCGGTGAGCACCTCACCGCGCCGCTCGTCCTTCACCTGCGCGCCGCCGTCGGCGAGGAACCGCTCGAACGACGAGAGCGCCCCGACGTAGTTCGTGAGCTGGTACTCGCACTGAGCGATGTTGTAGAGCACCCGGTAGTCGTGGTTGCTCGCGTCGTACGCGCGCTTGAACTCGACGAGGGCGGCGCGGAAGTCGGCCTCCTTGTAGAAGTCCACGCCGCGCTTGAAGAGCGTGTTCACTTGGTCCGACGTGTCGGCACGGGCAGGTTCGGCGTAAGCGACGGAAGCTGCGGCGATGGCCAGCGCGATCCCGCACGCGCGAGACACGCGCGCGACGGACGGAAAGCTTCGACTCATTTAAGAACCTCGATGATGGGACGGTCGGGCCGCTTCGGGCCCGTGGACGGCGGCGGCTGAGTAGCGGATGGCGGCGGAGGGGCAGCGCTCGGCGGCGGCGGGGCAGCGGCGGCGGGCTGCGTCTTCGGGGGCGTGTAGCCGGTGTGGTGGCCCCCTTGGTGCGGGGCGGCGGTGACGGTGGGCGTGGTGACGACCGCCGCTTCGGCGACGAGGGCGAGCGAGATGCGCTGATCCTTGTCGAGGCGGATGGTCTCGTTGTGGTCCTTGTAGCCCTCCGCGCGGACGCGCAAGGTGTGGTCGGCGCTGTCCTTGGAGAAGCGAATGGGGCTCCCGACGGAGACCTCGCGACCATCGACGAACGCGGTCGGACGGGCCGGTCCGGCCGCGACTTGCACCTCGAGGCGAACGTCTTCCGCGACGGCGGCGGAGGGCTCCGGCTTGCCCGCCGCGCCCGTGTCTTTGCCGCGGAACGCGAGCGCCAAGGCGCCCACGAGGAGCACGACGAGCGCGGCGCCGACCATGCCGATCTTCGCGATCGGCGAGATCCCGGGCGGGGGCATCGGCGCGGGGATGCTCGGAACGTGACCGGAGCCGGTGTAGGTGGAATGCGGCCCCATCACCGGTGCCACGAACGGCGCCGAGGTAGACGGCGTGAGCGTGCCCGGCGACGACGCCTCGCTCGCGAGCGGGAACGAGCTGATCGACGGCTGTGACGGCGTGCCCGAGTGCGGGGCGAGCGACATCGTGTGCCCGGCGGTGGAGTGCGGGGTGAGCGCCGACATCGCGCCGCTCGACGTGAGCCCGAGCATCGCGGGGTACTCCGCCGTGCTCGAGGCCACGCGCACCTGACGGATCGCCTCGTCGACGACCTTGCGCCGCTTGTCGCGCTCGACCCCGAAGTGGCGATTCAACAAATCGGCGAGCGAGCGCGCGCTCGTCTCGGAGCGCGGGAGGGTGTCGACGAAGGCCTCGAGCTCGTTCGCAAACTCGCGCGCGGTCTCGTAGCGGTTCTCTTTTTCCGCGGCGGTCGCTTTCGCGACGATGCGACGAAGCTCTGGCGCGATCGGCACCCCGTCGACCGCGTCGGGGAGCTGAGGGATCTCGCGACGAACGAGCTGCGCGAGCACCTGCACGTCGGTCATCGAGCCCCACATGCGGCCGCCGACGATGGCTTCCCACACGAGGACGCCGACCGGGAAAATGTCGGCGCGGCGGTCGAGGTTCTCGCAGCGCGCCTGCTCCGGCGCCATGTACCCCACCTTGCCCTTGAGGACTCCGGTGCTGGTTTGGTGCTGCGAGCCTTTGGATTTTGCGATGCCGAAGTCGAGCAGCTTCGCGTGACCGTCGTACGAGACCATCACGTTGTGCGGAGACACGTCGCGGTGCACGAGGTGGAGCGGCGTGCCGTCGTGGTCCGTCATCTCGTGCGCGTAGTGGAGGCCCTCGAGCACGTCGACGACGAGGCGGAGGTGAGCGCCGAGGGAGAGCGCGCCGTTCTCTTGGAGGCGCTTGCGGACGATGCGGAGCGGCTGACCGTCCACGAAGTCCATCGCGATGTAGAAGTGCTCGTCCTGCACCCCGAGCTCGTGCGTCTGGACGACGTTCGGGTGGTTCAAGTTCGCGGCGATGCGCGCTTCGTCGCGGAACATCGCGAGGAACTCCTGGTCCTCCGCGAACTCGGGCTTCAGCACCTTGAGGACGACGAGCTTGTTGAAGTTGCCGGCGCCGTTGACGAGGGCAAGGTACGCGTTGCCCATGCCTCCTCGCGCGACGAGCGCGATGGGCCGGTACTTTCCGAGGGTTCGGGGCAGAGCAGTGGTGGACAAGAGCACCTCGAAAATCAGCGCGCGCCGTGGGCCCGGGACAGAAACCCGCTGGACGAGCCAACACTTCGAGGCTACCGGGCGCAACGCTCCGTGTCGACCAAAACACACGGCCGAGCCCGCCCCTTACGCGCGCGCCATCTGCGCGTTTCTCCGCGTTTTCGTGGCCTTCTGGCCGAGGTCGTCACGATCGCGAGCGATCTCGCCGAAACTCCCCGACTTTTGGGAATCGTGCGGTTCGGCGCGACGCCGACCGCGGAAGCCGGCGTGGAAATCGTAACGGCCGACGCAACACTCCCGGGCCGTCGGCCGAGGAGGGCGCACCATGAGCCCTCGCCTCTTTCCCATCGTCTTCCTCGTCTCCCAAGCGGCACTCTTCGGCGCGATGCGCGCGGAAGCGGCGCCTAAAACCAAAGCCAGCGTCGCTGCGAAGTCCGCGTCCCGCGCAGTGCGCGACGAGCGGCTCGCACGGGCTGCGAGCGCCACCTTCGGCGGCGTGTTCCACGTGAGCCGCCAAGGCGACGCGCTCGTGCTCGACGCCGCGTCGGACTCCGGACCGCGACCGCGCGCGTTCCCGAAGGAGAACACCCGCCTCCTCCGCGCGTTCCTGCGCGCCGAAGCCGAGACCCTCGGCGGCGACGAGGGCGACGACTATCGCCTCCAGAGTTACTTCGGAGATCCCCCCGCGGAGCCGCGGTACCTCGAAGCCTCCCAGCGCCTCGGCGCGAGTGAAATCCCAGGGGAATCGCCGCTCGTACGCGCCTGGTTCGACGAGGCGGGCCACCTCGTGCGCGTGCGCGTGAGCGGCGAGGCGATGCACGGCATGGCGAGGGTCGCGCGCACCCCGCGCGTCGACGAGGGCGCGGCCGCGACCTGCGCGCTCCGCGGCTCGTACGCGAAGCCGAGCGAGGTGATCACGAAGCTCGTGGTCGCGTCGCGAGCCGGCGTGCCCTACCTCGCGTGGAACGTGCACGCCCCTGCGGGCGCCGGGACCTTCGACGCGACGGTGGACGCGACCACGTGCACCGTCGTCGTGCACGAGGACAAACGCTGATCGCGAGAGCGAGGTACCATCGGATTCATGTTCCGTCCCGGAGGCCCTACGTTCCTCGAGCTCCTCGATCAAGCGATGAGCGAGACCACCGAAGGCTACGACAAGCTCGCCCCCAAATTCGATCGCACGCCCTTCCGAACGCCGGACGCGATGCTCGTCGAAATGGCGCGCAAAGCATCGGAAAAGCCCATCTTTTCGGCGCTCGACCTCTGCTGCGGAACCGGCGCCGCGATGCTCCATCTCCGCCCCTACTGCGCGACCCGGATCGTCGGACTCGACTTGTCTGCCGGCATGCTCGACGTGGCCCGCAAGACGCTCGAGGGCTCTGGCGGTACCGCCCCGATCGACCTCGTGCAAGGCGACGCGCTCGACCTCCCGCCGAGCTTCGAGGGCGCGTTCGATCTCGTGACGAGCACCGGCGCCTTCGGCCACATCGAGGTCCGCGACGAGCACCGCTTCCTCGTCGGAATTCGACGCGCCTTGAAGGAGGGGGGTCGCTTCGTGTTCGTCACCGCGAAGCCGCCCGGGCCGTTCGACGCGTGGTTCTGGCTCGCGCACGGGTTCAACGCCGCGATGCATGTCCGCAACGCGGTGCGGTCCCCGAAGTTCGTCATGTACTACCTCACGTTCATGTGGCCGGGCGTGAAGCGGCGACTCGAGGGCGCGGGCTTCACCGTGACCGCCCGTCACGGCCTCTTCCCTGCCCCCTACTCGCGCTACGTCTACGTCGAGGCCACCCGCCGCGAGTGAACGCGGCCGGGGGCAGGCGCGGGGGCAGCGGTCGGTCCGCTACAGACCGAAAAAGTCCGCCGCGTAAGACGACGAGCAGAGCCCGGTGTCGAGCACGTAGGCCCCCGCCTTCCCGCAGCCCCCCTTCGGATCGACCGGCGTGCCGTGCCCCATCCCGGAGACGGTGAACGTCTCGACGATCTTGGCGCCCGAAGAGTCCGTGTAGATTCTCCGCGTCGCGCGACCGACGGTCTCGGTCTTCGTCGGCGCGTCCGGGAGGCCGTTCACGTTGGCCCATTGTTTCGCGAGCTCCGACGCGTTCATCGCGCGCACGGTGTAGTCCGCGTCGCCGTGCCACACCTGGAGCCTCGCGCGACCGGTGGTCGAAGCCGCGCGTACCAGGTCGCCCCACGCATCCGCGGTCTTCGTGCGCCCCGGGCTCATGCACGAGAACGCGTCGACCATGCTCGAGGCGCACTTGTACGGGATGCCGCTCATCACCGCGCCGGCCTCGAATAGGTCGGGGTAAGTCGCGAGCATCACCGCCGTCATCGCGCCGCCAGCGGAGAGCCCGGTGACGAACGCGCGGGTCGCGCCGGTGCGCGCCTTCACGTGCTCCACCATCGCCGCGATCGACGCCGGCTCGCCCGCGCCGCGGGTGGTGTGGGCGGCCTCGAACCAGCGAAAACAGCGGTTGGCGTTGTTCTTCGTCGATTGCTCCGGATAAACGACGAAGAACCCGCGCTCGTCGGCGAGCGCGTTCCACCCCGCCGCCTCGTACGCCGCGCTCGTCTGCGTGCAGCCGTGGAGCGCCACCACGATCGAAGGCGGGCTCGCGGGCGACGGCGGCGCGTGGACACGCATCGTGAGGTTGCCGGGGTTCTCGCCGAAGTCGTCGACGGCGGTCGTCGCCCCCGACGGGAGCGGCTCACCGACCGGAGCGGGAGGCGCGGTCATACCGGGGGGGAGCTCCGGGCTCCACGGCGCCGCGTCCGGGTCGCTCGTCGTCGACGACGGGGCGGCCGAGCCGCAGGCCGAGACCAGCGCGCCGAAGAGGAGAGGACCAAGAAGTCGTGTCGTATCGAGGACGTGTCGCATGCTGCACCGAGAGCAATCCACGTGCCCTCGCGTGATCGGCACGAAAGCCGCGCCCGCGAGCGGCACGGCCTCCTGCGGCGACCAGCGCCGACGCGGAGCTCGTCCCGATCGAGCGCGTCACCGGTGACGCAAGAAGAGCATTCGCGCTTGTTTCGCCGATGTTTCGTGGTGTCAGCGTGGTGGCACGGAGGGTGCTCTAGGGCGCCGCATGCGCACCACGGCAGTCCTCAGTTCGGTCCTCTTCATGGGCCTCGTCGCTTGCGGCAGCGACGACGGGTTCCACGACGCCCCTATCGGCGAGGCAAGCTTCGCCGCGACCACCCTTACGGAGGTGACGGGGTTCGGCACGAACCCGGGCGGGCTCAAGCTTTACCAATACGTGCCCGCCGGCGTGACGAAGGGCGCGCCGCTCGTGCTCGTGTTCCACGGCTGCACGCAGGGCGCGACGGACGCGACCCGCTTCGGCTGGAGTGAGCTCGCCGAGCAGCACAAGTTCGTCGTGGGGTACGTCGAGCAACCGACCACGAACAACCCGCTCCGCTGCTTCAACTGGGCCGGCGAGTACGGCGATCCAGCCAACGTGCAGCGCGGCAAGGGGGAGAACCTCTCCATCAAACAAATGGTCGACAAGCTCGTCGAGAGCCAGGGCGTCGACACGAAGCGCGTCTTCGCGGTCGGCTTCTCGGCCGGCGGCGCGGAGGCCGTGCTCGCGGCGGCGACGTGGCCCGAGGTGTTCGCCGGCGCCGCGTCGGTCGCAGGTGTGCCGTTCAACTGCACCACGGTGTACGCCGAGGTCTCCGGGTGCCAGAAGCCGGGCAAGGATTTTACTCCCGACGCGTGGGGCGATCGTGTCCGCGCGGCGCACCCCGGCTTCGCGGGTCCGTATCCGCGGATGTCGGTGTGGCAGGGCTCGGCCGACGGCGTCGTCGGTCCCGGGAACCGCACCCAAATCGTCAAGCAGTGGACCAACGTGCACGGGCTCGCGCAGGCGGGCGTCGCGGACACCGTCGACGGCCAGAAGCACGAGGTGTGGAAGAGCGCGAGCGGGGTCGCGATGGTCGAGACCTACGAGATCGCGGGCATGGACCACGCCTACCCGATCGCCGCCGGCTGCGGCACCGCCGGCGCGTACGTGGCCGACAAGGGCATCTGCGCGACGAAGCGTGTCGCCGACTTCTTCGGCATCGCGGGCGGCCCCAGCCCGATCCCTAGCGACGGCGGCGCGCCGAGCAGCGACGGCGGCAAGAGCTCTCCCTCGCCGTCCCCCTCCGGCAGCGCGAGCGGGACACCGAAGGGCGCGAGCGCGACGGACGATCCCATCGCCGAGCGCGCCGGGAGCACGTGCAGTATGCATGCACCCGGATCGACGAGCGGATCGACCGGCGCGTTCGGCGCGCTCCTCGTCGGTGGCCTCGTCGCCGCCGTGCGTCGCGCGCGGCGCGCCCGCCGAGAGGGGTGGTCGCGATGAGCTTCCTCTCGAAGACGCAGGAAGAGAGCGAGCTCCGCGGCGTTCCGACCCGCGCGCAGGTCGCGACGTTCACCGCCGCGTGGGCCGGCTGGGTCATGGATGCCTTCGATTTCACGGCATTTTTGCTCGTGATGCCGGAGATCGAGAAGACGTTCGGGGTGAAGCACTCGGCGAGCGCGGGCGCGATCGCGCTCACGCTTCTCATGCGCCTCGTCGGTGGTTTCATCGCAGGCAAAGCGGCCGACAAGTGGGGCCGCAAGCTGCCCCTCCTCATCAGCGTGGTGTGGTTCGCGGTCTGCGACGGCGCGATCGCGATGGCGCCGAGCTTCACGTTCGTGCTCGTGCTCCGCACCTTGTTCGGGCTCGGCATGGGCGCGGAGTGGACCTCCGGCACCACCCTCGCGATGGAGAATTGGCCCAAGAAGTCGCGTGGCATCGCCTCCGGAGTGCTCCAGGGGAGCTGGGCGGTCGGTTACCTGCTCGCCGCGGCGGCCTCCGCGATCGTGGTGCCCCGCTTCGGCTGGCGCGCGCTCTTCGTCGTCACCGCGCTCCCGGCGCTCTTGGTCCTCCCGCTTCGCTCTTTCGTGCCCGAGAGCGAAGAGTGGAAGAAGGCTGCCAAGTCGCGGATCGCGCCGCTGTCCGAGCTCTTCAAGAGCACCCCCGGCCTCCTCGGCCGCGCGGTGTGGGGCTGCTTCGCGATGGCAGCGGGCTTCGGCGCCTACTACGCGCTCACCGGCCTCTACCCGACGATCCTCAAGGTGGAGCTCGGACAAGACGCGCGCGGCACGTTCTTCCTCGTCGCGCTCTTCAACGTCGGCATGATGCTCGGCTCGATCGCGACCGGCTGGCTCGCGGCGAAGAAGAGCGTGTCCCTCGCGATCGCGATCCCGGCGGGCCTCTCGATCTTCGTCCTGCCGTTCTACGTGGGGCACGAGCCGGGGCACCTCTCGATCGGCGCGTTCCTCGGCGGCGCGTTCGGCGCGGGCTTCGCGGGCGTGACGCCGATGCTGCTCACCTCGATGTTCCCCGCCGAGGCACGCGCGCGCCTCGTCGGCATCGTCTACCACGTGGGTGCGTTCTTCGCGGGCTTCGTGCCCTTGCTCACCGCGACCCTCGCGGAGCGAACGGGCATGACGCTCGGCACCGCGGTGATGGCGGTGACGGCCTCGCTCGAGGCGTGCCTCGTCGCGCTCGTGCTGCTCGCCGCGCGCCCACAAAAGTCATTCGCGGTCGCGCAGGAGGCGTCGTCATGAGCTCACATATCCGTTCGATTTCATTTGGATTTTTCGCTACGGCCTCCGTCGCTGCCTGCCTCGCGACGTTGACCGGCGGGTGCCTCACCTCCGACGCGACACTCGCGAAGACCGACGCCGGAGGGAGCGACGCGAGCGTGGTCGTGGAGGGCTCCGATCCTTCGGAGAACCCTGGCAACGCCGACTCGCCGGACGTGAAGTACCGACCCCTCTCGGGCCACCCCGGGTGCACGAAAGACGGCCTCACCTACCCGGCCGCGGACATCCCCGGGTACGCGTGCGCCGCGAAGGCCTACCCCGTGACGAACGAGGACACGAAGAAGCCGATCGTGATCCTCGTGCACGGCAACTCTTCTTCTCCCGCCGACTGGGAGAAGTTCCCCGCGGACAAAGCCGACGCGAAGCCGATGCTCGCCGAGCGCCTCTCCGGATCAGGCTTCCGCGTCCTCTCGGTCGACTTCCGGAAAGACAAGGTCGACGACCCTGCGGGGAACAACGACACCGAAAACACGGCGCAGAACTTCGACCATGCGTGGGCGGTGCCGATCCTCGAGTCGATGATCGACGCGGTGCTGACCGCGAACCCAGGGAGGCAGCTCTCGCTCGTGGGCTTCTCGGTCGCTCCGACGATCGTGCGCGACGCGCTTCGACGGCTCCACCGCGCCAAGAAGAAGCCCTTCGAGCGGATCGCGACGCTCGCCCTCGCCGCGGGCGGCCACCACGGTGTGTCCACGTTCCGCAAGCTCTGCGGGCCGAACCCGACGATGCGCGGGCGCGTCGCGTGCGAGCTCGGCGACCGCACCGACTTCAAGGAGACCCCGATCTCGAAATCGCTCAACGGCCCCGGCGGCGCCTGGGAGACGCCCTGCGGCGACGGCGACACCGCGTTCGGGCAGGCCGGCGTCTGCGGTGGCCACAAGGTGAAATACCTCACGATCGTGATGAAGGACGTCAAGGAGGGCACCTTCCAAGACGAGTTCGTCTCCGAGGGCGCGAGCCGCCTCCTCGGGGCCGACAACCGCACCGTCGAGCTTACCGACAACGACGACAGCGGCTTCTTCTTCAACGGGATCTTCAAGAACCACTACGGGGCGATCCGGAGCGAGACCGCGCTCGGGATCCTCACGACGGCCCTCGCCGCGCCGTAGCCCGCGACTTCCCTTCTTTCTCCCTCCGAGGCACGCCGCGCGCGCGACGCCTCGGCCCTCTTGCGCGCGCCCCTTCCCGCCCCGCGCGCCGCCGCGCCACGCCCACGGATCGTCATGTCGAAATCGAGACTCGTCGCTACTTCCCTCTCCTTCGCCCTCGCTCTCGTCTCCTCGTCCGCCTACGCGGCGCGCCCGAAGCAGGACGAGCCCGCCGCGCAGACCGACCCGCCGCCGCGCACGGACACCGCGCCCGCCGCGACGGAGCCCCCGAAAAAGGACCCTCCCGCCACGCCTCCGCCGACGGTCCCCGCGCCCGCGCCCGAGTCGCCGCGCGCTGCGAACCTCGAAGGTCCCCCGGCAGGCACCGAGCCAACGCTCGCGGCGAAGGGATTCACCCTCACGCCCTACGCCGTCCTCGTCGCCGGGCTGAAGCTCGACAACGTCGTTCGGCGTGGCGCGACGCCGGGCGCCCCGAACGACGAGCGGCAAGACCGCATCACCACGTTCGCGATGAGCCGCTTCGGCTTGCTCGGCACCTATGGAGAGCACCTCTCCATCCAGAGCGAGCTCATGGCCTCCGGCGGCGCCGGCCTCCACGGGACGAGCACCTACGAAGGCCAAGCCGCCCTCCAAGTGCGCCAGCAGGTGATCCGCGTCATGGCGGACCGCTTCGTGATCGAAGGCGGGCGCGTGCTCGACGAGGCCTCCGCCGACTACGTGTCGAACCATGTGCAAGATACACTTTTTCAGGACACGGCCACGCGCGATCCCTTGCTCTACAGCGGGTACAACCTCGGCAACGGGCTCCGCGGCACGGCGCAGATCGTCCCCGGCCTCCGCCTCGGCTTCGCGTTCAACGCCGGCAACCCGGTGTCGAACACGGCGACGTTGATGATCGGCGGCACCTTCCCGCCCTTCGAGCGCCTCTTCACGCAGGCCTATCAGGCGGTGAACCAGGGGCCCAATCACTTCCCGGACGACACCTTCCACTCGATGATTTTCACCCCGTCGGTGCTCTTCGACTCGAAGTACGTCGACGCGAAGATCGCGTTTCAGGCGTTCACGGTGGACACCAACACGACGACGCCCGAAAACGACCCGATCCGCGGGTACAACGCGCGCGGCACGGTGCGGGTGAAGCTCGCCGGGGGCATGGTCGTCCCCTACTTCAACGCCGCGACGACCCGCAACGACACCGTGGTCCCGACCGCGGTCTCGACCCGCTCGAAAGATCGGTACAAAGCGGTCGTTCTCGGCGGCGGGATCGACCTCAACCTCGCCCGCCGGCACACCTGCAAGCACGAGTGCGCGGACGGCTTCGGTCTCCAATTCGAGCAGGTGCAGTTCCAGGTCGGCGACGGCGTGGTCACCTCCCTCCGCTACGCGAACGTGGGCGCGACGTTCTGGGCGCTCCCCTACCTCGCGATCGGCGCGCGCTTCGCGTGGTGGCAGCAGACCCAAAAGGGGATCGACGACACCGGCGAGCGGACCGTGACCCTCGGCCTCCGCGCGGTGCTCCAATGAGCGCGCTCGTCCACACGCTCGCGCAGATCGGCGCGCGGTCCCCGTCCAAGACCGCGATCGTCGACGGCGCTCGTGTGGTCTCGTACGCCGCGCTGCTCGCAAAGATCGCGCGCGCGACGCGCTTCCTCGTCCACGAGCAGTCCGTGCGCGCGGGCGACCGGGTGGCGAGCGTGGTGGCGAGCGGAGAAGACACGATCGTGCTTCTTTTTGCCTGCGCCGCGATCGGCGCGACGTTCGTCCCGTTGAACACGCGCCTCGCGCCGGGGGAGGTCGCGGCGCTCGTGCACACATGCCGCCCGCGGCTCGTGCTCGGCGACACGGGCGGCCTCGGGATCGGCGCGGGGATCTCGCTTCCTCCGTCGCTCGGGGAAGACGCGTCGTGGCCCGTGTCCCCGAGCTACGCCGCGAGCGCGAGCGTCACTCGTTCCGATGCGCCCGCGGTGCTGCTCTTCACCTCCGGCAGCACCGGCGCACCGAAGGGCGTGTGCATCACCGAAGCGCAGATCGTGGCGAACGCGCGCGCGACGAAGGACGCGTGGGACCTCTCCGACCGCGACGTCACGGTGAACGCGGCGCCGATGTTCCACGCCGGGGGCCTCTTCGTGCTCACGTTGCCGCTCTTGCTCGCTGGCGGCACGGTCGTCACGATGTCTCGCTTCGACGAGTCCGCGTGGGCCGCGCTCTCGGCCTCCCACGGCGCGACGATCGGCTTCGGCGTACCGACGATGCTCGAGCGCCTCGCGCGCGATCCCTCGTTCGACGCGATCGCGCGCACGTCGCGCTTGTGGGTCTCCGGCGGCGCGCCCTGCCCTCCTTCCGTGTTCGCGGCGTTCCGCGAGAAGGGCGTGCGCCTCATCGCCGGCTTCGGGATGACGGAGGTGGGGCCGAACTGTTTCCAACCGGTCGACGGGATGGACGAAGCTTCGGTGGGCGTGCCCTCTGCGGGGCTCGTCGCGACCCTGGTGACCGACGGGCAGGCGCTCGATCCGAACGCGGACGGCACCGGCGAGCTCTGGCTCGCGGGCCCGCAGGTCGCGGCGGGATACTTCGAGCGCGACGACGAGACACGGGCCACGTTCGTCGGCGGCGCGGTTCGCACAGGTGACGTATTTACCCGCAAAAAAGGCCTCTATTTCGTCACCGGCCGCGTGAAGGACATGTACATCTCGGGCGGCGAGAACGTCTACGCGGGCGAGGTCGAGCGGGTGCTCGCGCTTCACCCCGCGGTGCTCGAGGCCGCGATCGTGGGTGTGCCCGATGCCACGTGGGGCGAGGTCGGCCACGCGTTCGTCGTCAGCCGAACCGTGCTCGACGAGGCCGAGGTCCGCGCGTTCGTCCGCGAACGTCTCGCGGCGTACAAAGTCCCGAAGCGGGTGTTCACCCTCGACGCGCTCCCGCGGACCGCGTCAGGCAAGGTCGCAAAGGGCGCGCTGCCGACACGCGCTCCACTCGTGCAACCGCCGGCCTGCGGCACCGACTTCCAACCGCCGGCCCGCGGCACCGACTTCCAAGGGTCGTCCCTCGTCAGGGACTTCCCAGGGTCGTGATAGCGTGGGTGCATATGGCGGAGGACGATTTCCCCGACGACGTGACCACCCGGGTCGGCCACACGAACGCCCGCCCGAGGTCCCTCTCGGTCGAGCTCGTGATCGTCGATGGCCCCTCTCGCGGTGGTCGCGCGCGGGTTCCCCCGGGCGGGGTCGCGCGAATCGGCTCCTCCCCGAGCTGCGATCTTCAGGTCGACGATCGCGCGGTATCGCGCCTGCACTGCGAGGTCCGGCTCCGCACCCGGTCGATCCTCGTCCGCGACTCGGGCAGCACGAACGGCACCCACGCGCTGGGCCTCTCGCTCGTCGAAGCGGAGGTGCCCGCCGGCACCGTGCTCGGTCTCGGATCGAGCGCGGTCCGCATCGAAGCCGACCTCGACGACGGCGACTTCGTCGAAATCTCGGACCACAAGTCGTTCGGTGAGCTGCTCGGCGAGAGCCTCGAGATGCGGCGGCTCTACGCCGTGCTCGAGCGCGTCGCGAGCACCGACAGCACCGTGCTCGTCCGCGGCGAGACCGGCACGGGCAAAGAGGTCGTCGCGCGAAGCCTCCACGCCGAGTCGCACCGCGCGAAGGGCCCGTTCGTCGCCCTCGACTGCAGCACGATTCCCGAAAACCTCTTTGAATCCGAGCTCTTCGGCCACGTCAAAGGCGCGTTCAGCGGAGCCACACAAGACCGCGCGGGGGTGTTCGAGGAGGCCTCCGGTGGCACCCTCTTCCTCGACGAGCTCGGCGAGCTGCCCCTTCCGCTCCAAGCGAAGCTCCTCCGTGTGCTCGAGACGCGCACCCTCCGCCGGGTCGGGAGCAACACCCTCCGCGCGGTCGACGTGCGCGTGCTCGCGGCCACGAATCGCCCGCTCGATCGCTGCGTGAACGAAGGTACGTTCCGCGAGGATCTCTACTACCGGCTCGCTGTCGTGGAGCTCGTGCTCCCGCCCCTCCGCTCGCGCCCCGACGACGTGCGCCTCCTCGCGACGCACTTTTTCCATGCGCGCGGCGGCGAGGGAGACCTCCCGGAGTCGTTCCTCGCGCGGCTCGAGCACCGCAGCTTCCCCGGCAACGTGCGCGAGCTAAAGCACATGATCGAGCGCGCGATGCTGCTCGGAACGATTCGCCCGGGACCGGTCCGAAGGCCGCCCGATCTCGGCGCGCGCATCGACGAGCTCCCGCCTTTGCACCTCCCGTTGAAAGACGCGCGCGTCGCGTGGACGGAGAACTTCGAGCTCCTCTACGTGAAGAGCGTGCTCGCGCGGGCGAACGGGAACGTGACCCACGCCGCCGAGCTGGCGGGAGTCTCGCGACGCTTCTTGCAGCGCCTCATCGTGCGCCTCGCAGGCCAAGGAGGAACGGGGGAGCTCCTCGTCGATCCGCGTGAGCTCGGAGATTGATCCGACCGCGCAAATCTATGCAGAATGCATCGATTTGCGCCGACGCGCGCGCGGCCGAGCGCCTGCGCTACGGGGAGCAACTGTTGGAGCCACCCTGGGTGAGGCAGGTCCCCTGGCTCGGGAGGAACGCGCACGAGCCGCAATGGTCGCGACACCCGGACGCGCGCGCGAGGGCTATTTTTGCCTCGAATGCCATCGTCTCGGGGCTGTCCGAGGTACCCACGAAGTGCTCACAATCGCACTCGTCCTTCACCTTCGCGGCGCAGTGCCCGGCCCCGAGGGTGCACCGCCTCGCCTTCGCGCGGCTCGCGACCACTTCGGCGACCAAATCCGTGCACGAGGGCCCCCCTTCGATCGGTGGAGCCGCGTCGTTCTCCGTCGCGTCGGGGACGTCGCGATCGTCCGCCGGCGTCGCGGCGCTCGAGACGCCTCCGTCGGAGGGTGAGACGCGCGTCGTCCAGTCGAAGCACGCGCCCAGGATCGAAGCGGTCGCGAGGAGGATCGCGACACGCGCAGCTCCACGAGGGTGGACGTTCGGCGACACGGCTACGCATGGTAGCATCGTCACGATGCGCGCGTGGGCGGCGGCCATCCTCCTTTCGGGGTGCCTCGTCGGAGCGGTAGCTCCGTCGGTCGCGCGCGCCGATTCCCCGTCGAGGGGCGAAACGAAGCGCGACGACGCAGCGCGGCTCGCGTACGAGCGCGGCCTTCGGGCGCACGCAGTCGGCGATCACCTCGCCGCGGCGCGCGCGTTTCTCGACGCCGACCGCGCGGTGCCGAGCGACGAAGCGATGGAAGCGGCCCTCGACGCAGCGATTCGCGCAGACGACCCGGTCCTCGGGATGGAGCTCGTGGCCCGTGCCTCCGCGCGAGCCCTCGACCCCCGCGCGAGCGCCGCGCGAGACAAGGCGCGCATAGCCTTCGCAAACCGCGTCGCACGTCTCGTCGTCGCGTGTGAAGCGGCCGTCTACTGCCACGTCCGCGTCGACGCGGGAGAAGACGTCGACGCACGTGAGCCACTCTTCGTCGTCCCGGGTCCGCACACGGTCCGTGTCACCGCCGACGCCCGCTCCTTCGCCGAGAACGTCGCCGTCACCGCCGGGTCCGACGTGACCGTGCGCGCGCCGCGCGACGGGGCCCCCGGCTCGTCCGTACCCTTCGCGCCCGCGGGCCCGAACGACGACGGCGTGCGGCCCGGTCGCGTCGTGGTCGTCGTGGGGGCGAGCGTGACGGGCGTGCTCACCGCGTTCACGATCGCGTCGGCCGTCGACCTCTTCGCCACCCGCGGCGCGTTCCGCGACGAGCGCTGCGGGGCAGACGCGAGCCCGCTCACCGTGCCAGGCGCCACCTGCACCGACCTCGCCGCGGACGGAAAAGCAGCCGAGCTCAGGACGGGGGTCCTCCTCGGCTCGACCGCGGCGACCTTGCTCGCCACGATCGCGACCGAGCTGTTCTTCGTCCCTCCACGTGCCGCGAAGGCTGCGCTCGGCGCGACACCGATCAAGGTCCGCGTCGCGATCGGCGAGACACGGGTGGGGGTCGCGCTCGAGCTGCCGGTCCCATGACCTCCTACCGCGTCCTCAACAAGGTCGCATCTGGCGGAAATGCCACGGTTTTTCGCGCACGAGCGGAGAGCGCGCTCGGAGTAACTCGCCTCGTCGCGCTGAAGAAACCGCACCCGCACTTGCTCGACGATCCCGAGATCGCGGACGCGTTTCGGCGCGAGGCGAGCATCTCGGTGCGCCTCCGTCACCCGAACGTGGTGCAGGTGTTCGACGTCGTGGAGCACGAGGGCTCGCCGTCGCTCGTGCTCGAGCTCGTCGACGGCATGACCCTGTCGGAGCTCGTGCGAGCGCAGGTGCGGGCGAGCGACGACGCGCGCACGGTCCCCGCCGCGCTCAGGATCGTGATCGACGCCGCGCGAGGCCTCCACGCACTCCACGAAGCGACGGGCGACGACGGCGCGCCGCTCGGGCTCCTTCATCGCGACGTGTCGCCGCAAAACGTGCTCCTCGATCGCTCGGGGGCCGTAAAGCTGTCCGATTTTGGCCTCGTGAAGGCGATGCTCGGCAAAGATCCGGCGACGACGGAGGGCATCCTCAAGGGCAAGGTCGGTTACCTCGCCCCCGAGTACGTGCGCGGCGAGCCCCTCGATCGACGGAGCGACGTGTTCGCGCTTGGCGTCGTCGCGTGGGAGGCGCTCGCGAAGAAGCGGCTCTTCCGCGCCGAGCGCGAGACCGAGGTCCTCGAGAAGATCCGCACGATGCCGATTCCATCGCTCCGTGACGCCATCGGCGATCTCGCGACGGTCTTCGATCCCATCGTCGCGAAGGCCCTCGCCCGTGACGTGGCCGCGCGCTTCGCGACCGCGAAAGACCTCGCCGATGCGCTCGAACGCGTCGCCGCGAGCGAGAGAATCGCAGCCACCTCCGACGCCGTCGCGGCGGTCGTCGCGCGCGCCACCACCGCGGGAGCGAGCGTTCCGCCTCCACAGCTCGCGTCACCGAGCACACCGCCCCCGCCGAACGACACGCCGACAGTGACCGAGGTCCGCGCGGTGAGCGACGCACCGAGCGCGACGTGGATCGCGCCGACACGCGACACCGAGGTGGTGGCCTTGGAGCCGTCGCCCGCGCCCCCGCCCCCGTCGACCGTACCAGCCCGCGCTCCGCGGCACGTCCCGCGCCCGGCAGCGGTCGGACTCGGGCTCGTCCTCGTCGGAGGGGCCGCCCTCGTGCTCGCGGCGACGCGGTTCTTCGGCGGCTACGCGCGCGCGCCCGCGGCCGTGCCGCCCGCCACGACCGACGCGGGCTCGCCCACGGACACGAGCAGCGCATCACCGTCGGTCGCGCTACCTCCGGCGGGGATCGTGAAGACCGCCGCGCCCCTACCGCTGCCGTCGAGCTCGGCCAAGGTCCCTAAGTTTCCCGCCCCGAAGCTCCCGCCGAGCGCGACCCCCGCCGCCTCCAGCGGACCACGCCCGAACCCGTACGTGCGCTGATCGTCCAGCCCACGTCGACGACACGAACCTCACTCGTCCGGATCGTCGCGACCGAGGCCGAGGCGCGCCAGCGTGCGCTGTAGAAAGCGTCGCGAGACGCCGGCGCGCTCGGCCGCGCGGGTGACGTTGCCGTGTGTCTCCGCGAGCATGGCGCGCACGTAGATGCTCTCGAAGGCCTCGGTCCACTTCTCGCGCGCCTCTTTTAGCGGCAGGGAGAGCGGCACGAGAGACTCGAGCCCCTCGGGCACGAACGAGCGCGGCGGCGAGGCGACCGAAGGCGGCGCAGCTTCGTCGCGGAGCTCGCCCATCGCGACCGCGCGCTCGACGTGGTTTCGGAGCTCGCGCACGTTGCCCGGCCACGAGCGAGCCTCGAGCTGCCCGAGCACGTCGCTCGAGAGGCGCGTGTTCGGCGGCGCGATCTTCCGGAAGAACCGGTTCGCGAGCAGCGTCACGTCGCCGCGGCGAGCGCGGAGCGGCGGAAGCTCCACCTCCACCACCGCGAGACGATAAAAGAGGTCCTCGCGGAAGGTGCCCTCGTTCACCGATCGCGCAAGCGTCCGGTGTGTCGCGGCGACGATGCGCACGTCGACCGGCGTGAGCGTGGAAGCGCCCACCCGCCGCACCGCGCGAGACTCGATCGCGCGGAGCAACTTGGGCTGCATCGAGAGCGGCATTTCGCCGATCTCGTCGAGGAAGAGCGTGCCTCCGTGCGCCTCCTCGAAGGCTCCCTTGCGGCTCTGGACCGCGCCTGTGAAGGCGCCACGAACGTGCCCGAACAGCTCGCTTTCAATCAGGTTTTCCGGGATCGCGCCGCAATCGACGGGCACGAACGGGCCTCGCCTCCGCGGCGACTCGGCGTGGAGCGCGCGCGCGACGACGTCTTTGCCGGTTCCGGTCTCGCCGGTGACGAGTACGGTCGAGTCGGTGCCCGCCACGCGCTCGAGGGTCGCATAGACCGCGCGCATCGCGAGGCTCGTCCCGACGAGCTCCCCGAACGACTCTCGCGCCGAGAGCGGCACCGCGCGCGCGTGCCCCTCGACCTCGATTCGAAAGGCAGAGTCGCCGATCCGCACCACCGCCCCGGGGAGCACCACCACGTCGCGCACCCGCAGCTCGCCGACGAACGTGCCGTTCGTGCTCCCGAGGTCCCTCAGCACGAGGGCGTCCTCGTCGACCTCGAGGCCGCAGTGCATCCTCGAGACGGCGGGATCGGTCACGCGCAACGTGCACGCCGCCGACGAGCCGATCGTCGCCTTCGTTCCTTCGACGCGAACCCGCGCCCCGCGAGACGGACCGTGCACCACCAAGAGCTCCACCTGGGGCACACGGAGCTGCGCGCGCTCGTTCGTTACCCGTCGGGTCTCGTCGTCGAAGGACATGATTTTTCTCGGGTTCCCACGAGCCGGGAGGGCGCGCAGGTTCGCCCTCATTTTCGTACGATTCGCGGGCGCGAGCAAACACCGCGCGGAGCCCGCGCCGAATCAGTGCGCGTACGGGTTCGGCGGCGGGCTCCCGGGTTTCCCCGTTTTGTCGGCGGAGGGCTTCACCACCGGGACGTGCTTCGGTGCGGTCACGGGGAGAGGACCGGAGACGCTCGCGACGGACGCCGATACCGTGGCCGGCGCAGGCGGGGCGGGCGGCGCAGGCGCGACCGAGACCACGATCTTCGCTGTGGCGGCGGAGGGCGCGGCAGCGGGGACGGCAGCGGGCCCGCGGCGTGAAGCGACGAGCACCACGCACGCGATCACGACCGCGAGCGCAGGAACACCGAGCCCTACGCTCCAGAAGAGCGCGCCCCGCGGCCGCGGGATCGACGCACGATCGAGCGTCGAGAGGGAGAGCGAGTCGTGGGTGACCACCTCCGCGACTGCGATCGGACGCGAGGCGCCTCCGCTCTTCGGGCCGGTGCCCTCCATGAGCTCGACGGGCCCATCTTCCCTCAGCGTCGCGCCGAGGTCGGGGCCAGGGGCGAGCCCGCGGGGGCCTTCGGGATCACGAATGGTCGCGGGCGAGAGCGAGAGCGGCGCGGGCGCGGGGGCCCCCTTCGCGCCCTCGAACAGGCTCGCCAACGAAGGCTCATGGGCCATCTTTTCGCGAATCTTTTCGCGACGTAGCGCCAGATCGGGACCAAACAGAGTCCGGACCAGCGCGCCCACGTCGCTCGGGCTCGCGGACAGGCCCGCCGAGCGCGCGGACGACTCGAGCGCCGCCGCCATCGCCGCCGCCGAGCCGAACCGATGTTGACGATCTTTCGCGAGCGCAGCTTCGAGGACGGCGTCGAGGCAACGCGCCGCCGGCACGAGGGACGAGACCGGCGCGGCCTCTTGCCCCAGCACGCGCTGCATCGTGTCGACGTCGTGGCTTCCGCGAAACAGGCGCACCGCGGTGAGCGACTCCCACAGAACGACGCCCATCGCGAACACGTCGAGGCCTCGATCGATAGGCTCGTTGCGCAGGTACTCCGGCGCCATGTAGGCGATCTTGCCCTTGAGCTGACCCACCGTGGTCGAGTGGTCCTTCTTGTGGAACTTCGCGACGCCGAAATCGACGACCCGCGCGTGGCCGTCGACCCCGACGAGGATGTTCTGCGGGGACACGTCGCGGTGAACGAGCCCCACGTGCCTGCCGCGATCGTCGCAGAGCTCGTGCGCGGCGTGGAGACCCGCGAGGGCGTCGACGCAGATGCGCACCGCGATCGCCGGATCGAGCCTCTTTCCCTCGGATTGCAGGCGTGTGAGCAGCTCCGAGAGCGACGCGCCCTCGATGTAGTCCATGACCAGCGAAACGTCGTCGCCGAGCACCTCGACGTCGCGCACGTCGACCACGTTGGCGTGATGGATCGACGACGCAAGCTGCGCCTCGGCGAGCAGCTCCGCGCGGAAGTCGGCGTGCTCGACGAGGTGGGGATGGGGCTTCTTGATCGCGACGAGCTGACGGAACCCGAGCCCCCCGCGAACCGTGCCGACCCACACCGACGCCATGCCACCTTGCGCGAGCTTGAGCAGCGTCGCGTAGCGGGAGGTGGGCGGGGTAGGCACGACGGCCTGGCTCATGTCAGCAGGAGCGTATCAGAATGCCCCGCCGAGACGGATCCCGGAGAGCCCGGGGCCGAGGAGCGGGCCCATGTCGACGCGCGCGGTGGTGGCGCCCTTTCCACCCCCGCCAAAATCGACGAGCGTGATCGCGAGCACGGTCGTGACGACGGCAAGGCCGCCGGTGACCGCGAGGAGCACGTTGGTGCGTGTTTGCGCGGATTCGCCGTCGGACGCGAGGCTCTGGCAGGCGGTCGATCCGAGGGTGGCGCAGCGCTGGTCGGCGAAATCGTCGTGTTTTCCCTGCACGTCGACCGCGCTGCCGATCGCGATCCCGCCCGCGATCGCGGTGAGGCCGATGCCGACGAAGAGCACCGCGGGTGGCAATGGCTTGCGCGACGGCTCGGCGACGGGCGCCGGCGCGGCGGGGGCGGACGCCGGTGCGGGGCTCGCTGCCGGGCCAGGTGGGAGCGGCACCGGAGGAGGCGTCGCGGCGGGCGCGGTCGGCGTCGGCGCGGGGGCGACCCCGGGAAGGCCGAGCGCGGCGGAGGGACGCAGCTCGACGACCTCCTCCGCGATGACCTTGACCGACCTCGCCTCCTCGGCGCCCGCGACGCGAAAACGAACCGCATGCTCGCCCACGACCACGTAGCGCTCGCTCCCCGCGGGGAGCGCGTTGCCGTCGACGGTGCCCTCGCACGGGGCGCCGTCGTTGCACACGACGAGGACCCGCCCGGTGCGTTTGGAGAAGCGCGCGCGCGCCTTCTCGAGGCTCGGCGTGAGCTCCGGCGTCGAAGCGCCCCGCTTCGATCGCGCGACGAGCGTCATCCCGAGCACCGGATCGTCGGCCTCGATCGCAGCGTCGACGGCGGCGCGAAGAGCAACCGGGCTCGGCTGGAGCTCGTCCGCGAGGGCAAACTCTCGCGCGGCGACCGCAAATTGGCCCTTTTTGTGCGCATCGAGGCCTCGATCGTAGGCGCTCCGGGCGCGGTCGCGGACCGATTGCGCGCGCGCAGGCGTCGCCGACGCGAGGAGCGCGACCCACACGAGCGAGAGAAGGACGGAGGACCGAAGCCGCACGAGAGCTGGGAGTAAGCTACCATGCTCCTTCGCGTGACCATGCTGTCGATCTCCCTCTCCCCTCGCCGCTTCGTGATCGCCGCTGCGCTCGTCGCGTCCGCGTCCGCGGGCGGAGCCTGCAGCTACGACTGGGACGTCGGCCCGACCTCGAGCGTGCCCCCGTCGGACGGCGGCCCGAGCAGCGAGAGCGGCTCGCCGAGCGGCGCCACGAACGTGTGCAAACCGGCACAATTTTCATGTGATTTCACCTGCACGTCCACATCGCCCACGGCGTGCGTGACGGACTGCCAGGGCGGGACCCAGTGCAGCAGCACCTGCGCGAAGCGGGGCTGCACGATGATCTGCCAGGGCGGCGCGCAGTGCGACTTCACGTGCTCCGGCGGTGGGTGCATCATGCAATGTGCGACCGGCTCGTCGTGCAAGGCCACCTGCAGCGGCGGCGGTTGCGAGTTCCGCTGCGGCCTCGGCTCGTGCGACACCACCTGCAGCGGTGGCGGCTGCACCACGACGTCACTGTGAAGCCGTGACCACGTCCTCTCGTGCCTACCCGCGACGTGACTCCGCCTCCTCCGCCTCCTCCGTCGCGCCCTCGGCCGCGGCCCGGCGACGCCGTGAGGTCCCGGGCGAAGCCGGCGCTTTCGACGCGCGCGTGACGATGACCTCGCTCTCCTCGAGCGTTCGACGTTCGTGAGTCGACGCGCGCTCCTCGCCCCGTTTGTCATCGTCGCGGCCTGCTCGCTGCGGAACGGCGCGAGGAACGAGGCCCCCCCGACGGTCGCCACACGCGCCGGCGAACCGAGCGGCACGAGCACGTCCGCGCGCGAGCACACCGACGCGAGCCTCGAAGGCGGCGCGGTCGCGTCCACGATCCCCTCCGACGCGGACGCCGGAGCGCCGGCGCAGGCCGCCCCCGCCGACACGTCGCCCCTCCACAAATCGACGCGAGAGGACCTCCTCGGGCTCTTCACGACGAAAGCCCTCACCGACGAAGAGAAGGCGCGCATCCTCCCCGAGCGCTTCTTGAACGGCGTGTTCGGGGTCGGCACCCCTGCCAAGATTCACCAAGGGAATCAGGCCATTGCCCTGCACGAAATCTCGCGCGCCGCCTGCTTGAAGGGCCTCGAAGGCGTCACCCTCCAATCGGCCGACCAGCGAAAAGCGTGCGGCCACGAGAACATGGTCCCGGTGCACCTCCGCGGCAAGGATCCGTACTTCTGCATCGACGTGTTCGAGTTCCCGAACAAGCCCTGCGAGCTCCCCTTCGTGTGGACGTCGCCTTCGTACGCGAAGAAGGTCTGCGAGCTCCAAGGCAAGCGGCTCTGCTCGCAAATCGAGTGGCAGCTCGCGTGCCACGCCGATCCGAACGACGGCCCGGACACGCGCTACGCCTACGGCGACACCCTCGATCTCGACGTCTGCCACACGAAACGAAGGCACCGCCAGGTAGCCGAAAAGCCCTGCACCAGCACCGACGCGCAGACGACCTACCGCACCTGCAGCACCGACACCGAGCCCTCCGGCTCGTTCCCCAAGTGCCGCTCGCGCTACGGCGTCTACGATCTGCACGGCAACGTCGCCGAGATCATGATGAGGCGCGACGCCGACGGGAGCGTGAAGAGCCAGCTCAAGGGCAGCGCGTGGTTTTACGACGAGGTCGCGCGCGAGGTGGGCGGCCCGCCGCTCCACGAAAATGCGCAGGGTGCTTACCCGGACCACTGCAATTTCGATCCACGCTGGCACGTCGAGAACATCGAGAACGCGTGGCACGTGAACTACCACCTCGGCTTTCGCTGCTGCAAAAGCATCCCCTAACTCGTGCGCTCGTGCGCTCGATCCCTCGTGGGCCGGCGCTCCGTGCGCGCGCGGATCAGCGATCGAGCAACCGGAGCACGCGGTCCATGACTTTGCGCGCTTGTGGCACGCCTTTCCACACGTAGAGCGAGGCCGCGTCGCTCTCGAGGATCTCTTCTCGTACCCGGAGCCGCTCGCTCGCGCAGAACACGATCCGCTCTCCGAGCCCGGCCTCGACGAGCTCCACTCGTTTCCACACGGCGTCGCGGCTCCAAAAACCCAGGAGCTCCACGAAGACCTTCTTTTTCCCACGTTTCACTAACAAATCGGGGATCACGAGGCCCGCCCCGGGCAAGCTCACGAGCTCGGCGCAGAGGGTGCACGTCGCTCCCGCCTCCTTGCAGAGTGGCACCAGCGCCGCGCGAAGCTTCGCCACGTCGTCGGCGACCGGCGGCGCCACCGACGCGCCGAGGCCGGTGCCCCCGGCGAGCTTCATCACGAGCGGCGTGCGCTCTTTGCCCCACGCGATCTCGGCCTCCAGCTCGAACGCCTCGACCATGTCGAGCGCCGGGAGCAGCATCGCGAACCCGAGCCCGTACTTCGTGACCGATTCGAACAAGCTGAACGGCCCCGAAACGCGCACGACGAACGTGCCCTCGCCTTGCGCCTCCACCTCGAAGAGCAAACGGTGAAACTTGAGCGTGCGGAAGAACGCGCGCACCGCCCCCGCGTCTTTCGACCGCACCGTGCACGTCACGTGGGTCGCGCGCAAAAGTGCAGCCTTGGCCATCTCGCGCGGGAACACGTCGACGAACGAAGACCCGGACACCGAAGGCGCCCGGACGAGGGTGTCGGCGTCACGAAGATCCGAAAAGAGCCCTTGTTCCAGGGCCTCGGGCGCGATCGTCATCTGCGCCGCCACGTCGCGGATCACCGTCCCGCGGTCCAAGATTTCGCCCTCCGCGAGAGCACGTCGCGCGGCGGCGGCGGCGGTGAAGAGCTCGCGACGGTACGCGACCGCGTCCACGTCGGCAGCTTGCGAGAGCTCACACGCGTCGAGGACGAGCTTCTGGAGCCCCGTGACGATCCGCCGATCGAGCTTCTCGTCGCCGAGGTCGGTCCACGCGGCGGTGAGGCTCTCGCGCGACTCGCCCACGTGCGCGCGGGCGGCGAGGACGAGCCCCTCCGCGAGCACCCGCGCCCGCGCCGTCTCGTCGTCCGTGAGCGCACGGAGGCGCAGCTCGCCCTTGTGCCGGCGCGAGAGCACGTGATCAACGGTAAGCACTGTGCTCCCGCCTACGCTCGCTGGTGTACGTCTCGGAGGTGGCCTGCGTGACGAGCTCGTAGAGGCACGCGCGCTTGTTTTCCCCTTTGCGGAGCACGCGGCCGAGGCGCTGCACGTGCTCGCGCACGGAGCCTGATCCGGAGAGCACGATCGCCACGTTCGCCTCCGGTACGTCCACGCCCTCGTTGAGCACGCGCGATGTGGAGATCACGCCGTAGCGACCGGAGCGAAAGCCCATCAGGATCTCGGTTCGCTCCTTCACCTTCGTCTGGTGGGTGATCACCGGCACGAGGAACGTGCGAGAGAGCGTGTAGGCCGTCGCGTTGTCCTGCGTGAAGAGCAGCACCTTGTCGTTGCGATGCACGTGGAGCAGGTGCTCGGTGTACTCGAGCTTGCCCTGCGCCGAGAACGCGAGCTCGCGTTGCCGCCGGTAGGCCGCCATCGCACGACGCCCCTCCGCCGAGCGCGCAGAGAGCATGACGAACTCCCCGAAGCCACGCGGGCTGCTCATTCGAATATGGTTCATCCCAATGAAATCTTTGTATATTTTTCGCTCGCTGTCGTACTCGGCGCGCTCCTCGGGGGAGAGGTCGACCGCGACCTGCTCGGTCTCGTACTCGGCGAGGTAGTCGCCCGCGAGCTCCACGATGTCGCGGCGGTACACGCACGGCCCTACGAGCTCGTCGAGCACCGCCTCGCGACCGTCTTGGCGCTCGGGGGTCGCGGTGAGACCGAGTCGAAACGGCGCGAGGCACTGCCTCGCCGCGAGCGCATAGGCGGGGCTCGGCAGGTGATGGCACTCGTCGAACACGACGAGACCGAAGCGCGCCCCGAGGTGGTCCATGTGGAGGTGGGCGGAGTCGTAGGTGGTGACCGTGATCGGCCGCACGTCGTGCTCGCCGCCGCCGACGACTCCGATCGCCTCGCCGAACGTCGCAGTGAGGAGGCCATGCCACTGCCGCACGAGATCGAGGGTCGGCGCGACGACGAGGGTCGCGCGCTTTTTTTCTGCGATCGCCATCACCGCGAGGTGGGTCTTTCCGGCGCCGGTGGGGAGCACGACGACCCCGCGACCGCCGACGCGTTTCCACGCCGCGAGCCCTTCGTCTTGGTACGGGCGCGCGGCGCGATGCGCGCGAGGGACACCGGCGACCTCGGGGTACGCGCGCGCCTCGTCGACGTACGGGATCTTGTCGCGACGGAGCGCGAGGACCACCTTCGCGTACGCCATCGCCGGGGCGCGGAGGCACGCCGTGCGGGCGTCCCACACGAAGCCCTCGGGAGCGTCCTCGGCGGCGAGGCCGCGGAGCTCGAGGGTGCCCGCGGCGAAGCGAAGGGTGGCCGCCGTCGCCTGCGGTGCGAGGTCGGCGGGCTCGTTCAGGGACATTCCTGGCCGACGGGCGCGCGCGTGGTCCCACAGAAGAGGAATCCTCCGCCCGTGGCGCGGGTCACGAGCACCACCGTGTCGGCGCGCGTCGCGAGGTCGATCGTGGGGAGCACGCGCCCCACGGCGTCGGCGTTTGCCTGGCTCGCGACGTAGACGTGCATGACCTGCTTGACCCACTTGTCGGCGGGCACGACGCGGGCGGTGGAGCCACGAATGCTGGTGAGCTTTTCTTCCAGCGATTTCTTGATGTCGGCGTCGGTCGGCTGCGGCTGGTTCGAAGGCTTGTAGACGCGGATCGGGTTCACTCCGACCTTCTTGCCGTCGATCTCGATCAGCAGATCGGTGATCGTGGTCGGCCCGCCGTCGACGACGGGACCGTAGACGATCTCCTTCTCCGTCTTGAGGAGCGTCGCGCCTTCGCAGTGGTGCAAGATCTCGAAGCTCATCACCTCGGACTCGATCGAGCTGCCGCCCGCGTTCGGGTTGTCCAAGATGCGGTCGCCGCCGTCCGACAAGAACGCCTTGTCGAACGACTCCCCCGTCACGAACGTGAGCGTGTTCGAGAAGACCGAGGGCGTCGGCTTGTCGATTTCGCCACGAATGACGCCGCACGCGCCGGCGAGGGTGCCGAGGATGTCACCTGTCGGGCCGGTCTCTTTGGTGCTCGCGTCCGAGCTCGTGGACCCGTCGAGGTTCGACGCGCCGTCGCCGTTCGCGGGGCCGTCGGGAGTCGCGCCGTCCTTGGTGGTGGCGTCGGCTTCGATCGTCGCGACGTCGCTGCTGCACGCGGCGAGCAGACCCACGGCGACGAGAGCCCCGACCCCGAACGAGACGATACGCGCACGAATCATCGCCTCAAGCTACACCAACGAGGGCCTATCGTCAGTGGTTGTCGCGAGGCTTTTCGCGAGTGCCAGCGGCCACCACGTCGACCATCGCGTCGATGACACGGAGCATGCTCTCACGCGAGAGCCCGTCGATCGCGAGCCTCCGCACGAGCGACTCGGCGAGCTCTCGCTCCTTCACCGTTCGCGCCGCGTCGACGACCGGGCTCTCCATTCCGGCGCTCGTGGGCTCGTCCTCGTCGGCCGGAAGGCTCGGCATCGGCAGGGTGCGCCCCACCTCGAAGGTGAGGGTAAAATCACCGATTTGTACGATATCGCCGGGCTTGATGACGATCGCCTCGCGCGTCGCGACGCCGTTCACGAAGGTACCATTCATGCTCGCCAGGTCGCGGAGCCACAAGAGCCCGCCCTTCACCTGCGCGGTCGCGTGCCGCTTCGAGACGCGGGGGCAGAGGAGCATCACGTCGTTGTCCGGGCTGCGTCCGAGGGTGATCACGCCGTCGCCGCGGAACGTCTCGCGCCGCGACTCGCCTCCGCGGCGCCTCAGGGAAATCGTCGTGCCCATCTTTCCCAATCGTACCGCGTTCTCGGGCCAGGTGCGCGGTCGCGACGGTCGCATCGCGCTTCCTCTTGACCACGGGCGGGAGGAAAGCTCCCCTACCCCCATGGATCCGTACGCGCCCATCGCGGGCATCTCGCTCGAGCTCTACGCCGAGCTCTCCGCCGACGTCTCCGACCACCTCAACGACCCCGCCAAACAGGTCGAGATCGTGGCCCAAAAAGGAGTCACCAAAGACGCGTGGGACGCCGCCAAGACTGGCTGGACCGCGCGGATGCAAGACATGTCGCTCATGGGCCAGGTCGCCATGCGCTACATGCCTCTCTACCAGGCCGCGCTCGAGAAAAAATCGGGCGGCAAGCCGCAGGTCACGTTCGACGAGTACGTCGCGATGAGCGGCGCGGCGAAGGCGATGAGCATCGAGGGCATGTTCGCGTTCTACAAAATCA
>JAAFHV010000460.1 GCA_013297655.1 Myxococcales bacterium
GGAGGGTGATCCCTCGGGTTCGTGATCGGGCGGGGAGAACGCTCCGAAGCGCCCGTACGCTCGAATATGCAAACCCGAAACAAAGTGTTCTCTGCGACCACCCCGCTTTGCTGCCTCGTTGGCGCGCTGTCGATCTCGCTCGGTGCTTGCGGGATCGTGAAGGTGCAGACCCCCGGCGGCCTCGCCGATCCCACCGCCGCGGCGAAGGGCGCCCCTGCCGCGAGCACCACGACGAGCGGCAACACGACGACCGCGAGCACGGCGAGCACCAGCGCGGCCACGCCGGCCGCCTCGACCACGCCCGCCGCGCCGGAGAAGAGCAAGGGCGAGTCGGACGCGGAGCACCTCTTCCTCGCCGAGCTGAGCAAGCAGGACGAGATCGAGCGCATGGGGTCGGTCTCCATTCGCGACGCGGTCGACGGCTTCTCTCCGGAGGCCATGCGCGCGTCGATCAAGGGCTATTTCAAGGGCGACGAGGTCCCCTCCCCCGCGTTCCTCGCGCGCGCAGACGAAGCAAAGAGCAAGCAGCTCGCGGCCGCGGCGGCGTACGCGGCCAAGACTAAGCCCGCCAAGCGCGGCGCCCCCGATGCACCTGGCGAGGCCGCGATGCGCGCGAGCTTCACGAAGTTCCACGAGGGCGCAGACGTGAAGGCGGTGTTCTTCTCGGAGGGCGACTGGAAGCTCAACTACAATGGCCTCGTCGTGCGCAATCGCTACAAGAACGGAATCGTGCTGATCGGCGTCAAGGGAGCGGACTTCTGCGTCGCCGTACCCGCGAACGCCGCGCAAGACAGCACCGGCAACGGCACGTTCTCGGCGACGTACAAACACGACGTCTTCGACAAAGGTCGCGCCGTACCCTGCAAGTGACTTCCCGCGCGCTCCCGCGCCGTCGAGACGCGGGCCGCGCCCTACGGAATTCACCTTCTTGCCAACCGCGACCGCCGCGGACAACCACGGGATCCCGCAAAAACCGCGCGTTCGTCGATCGCACGGGGAGAAGGGGCAGAGCGAGAGAGCACGGGCGCCGAGGGCGTCGAAGCAGTGGTCCGGCGCGCATATCCGGCGTAAAACTCGTCGATGCGTCCAGCGCTCCTGCCCCTCGTGGTCACGCTCGCCCTCCTCGCCGCATGCGGCACCGAGCTGCTGGAGCCTCCCCCCGATACGTCACGACCTCCCACTGCGACGGACGCGGGCGATGGCGCGGACACGAGCACGATCCCGAGCCCTTGCCCGGCCCCCGTCGCGATCGGGCCTGCGAACGTGCCGGCCGGCTTCCTCCCGCCCGTCAAGGTGACGATCGCCGGGATCGCAGATGGCGACTCGGGCCGCTACAACTTCCCGAACGCGCAAAACCAAGGCGTGCGCCTGCTCTGGATTAATACCGAGGAGTCGTTCGGGGACGACATGACGGACTTCGGCGTAAAGACGAAGGCCACCGTCATCCAATGGATCAACGCCGCCAAAGACATTCAAATCGCGGTCCAAGAGACCGCGCGAGGCTCCGGCGTCCCAGACAGCGATCCTTACGATCGTTGGCTGTCTGTCATGTTCGTCGACGGTGAGCTGCTCCAAACGCGCATCGTCCGCGAAGGGCTGAGTGCCTATTACACCGCGTTCGGCTGTGCCGATTCCCCGTTCCACGAGGCGCTCCTTCACTCGGAGGCCGAGGCGAACGTGAACAGCCGAGGGATTTGGGGCCCCGGCCCGCACAACGACTACCGAGTGGCGCTGGCAGAGTGGATTGGCACCCGCAAGTGCAGACCCAACCCGTTCCTCGCGCCCTATTGCCCGTGAGCGACGGCCGCGCCTCGAACGTGGTCGCTCGAGCGCGGCGCTCGGCCAAAAGCCCCCAATCGCGCTCGCCCTTCCACGAGCAGGGCTCGAACGAGCCAGCCGATGATGCCGGCGCCCGAGCTCGAGCGCGCTCGCCCTCAGCTAAACTGACCCCAGTCGCGCTCGATCTTCCACGAGCCGGGCTTGAACGACCAGGTGACGATGGCGGCGGGGTCGAACGTGTCGTCGAGGACCTTCACGTCGAGCATGTCTTCTTCGAGGAGCGGGATGTTGAGCGGCTTGCGCTTCCCCTCCAGATCCCAGAGCTGGTACCGATCCCGCGTGTCCGTCGCGCCGCGGAGGGGCCCGAAATCGAGCGGCGCGCAGACGCGAGTTCGCTCCTTTCCCTCTTTTTTGTCGAAGAAGCGCACCGAGAGGCGGCGTTTTTGGGCGATGGCGTCGAGGAACGTCTGGTGCTGCGCGTGCATCACGCCCTCATAGTCCGGTTTTGTGCTCCCGTGCGGGCCGTCGCGGCACCGGACGGCGCTTTGGCGAGCGCGGCGACGAACGCGCGCCCTCTGCTAAGGCGACGAGAACGGCAGAAAGATGCTCCGGCGGTAGCCGCGATGCACCTCCACGAAGTCGCGATAGGCCTCTTCGTCTTCCCGCTCCTCGGGCTTCGGCGCGCGGTCGCCCTCGCCGATGGGTGAAGAATACACGAACCGAGTGGAGGGCCGATGCTTCAGGAAGAGGTGGGCTTCGTCCCATTCTCGGTCTCGATAGATTCCCAAGAAGGGGACCACGAGGCCTCCACACAGGGTCGCGGCGACGACGAGCTTCGTGACGAACGGGGCCATGCGCACGACGGAGAACGCCCCGTTCCTGCTGGAGATTCCGAGCCGCAGCGACACTCTCGAACGCGCGGGCGAATGACGCGCCGAGCTCGTGGGCAACGCCTCGTGCCAGCGCTGGCTTCGGCACCGGCCCGCGTTTCGCAGGGCGAGGGACGCAGCGGCGCCATGTCGGCGCGCGCCGACAGGACCCGTCAGCTCTCTAACACTGGCGGGATCGCAGGCGAATTCACGAGTTCCTCGACATTGTGCGATCCTTTCGTCGCCCTGCCTTGCCTCGAAATCACGTTTGGAAGGCAGGCCGTGCGCGCCATTCCGAGCTAGCTTGAGAGATCGCGGAGTCGTTGCGGTCGTGTCACACGACCGTGCGCGCGGCCGTGAAAATAGGACGGTCATGCAAAGGCGCGCTTTCTTCTTCTCGACGTTGCTCTTGGTCGGTGCGGCAGCGGCCGTCGCGTGTGGAACCGAGCGCGTGATCTTCGTGCCAGTCGAGACGGAAGCCGGGCCCACCCCGATCCCGAGCGGGCCCCCCACGCCCACCTTCACGCCCGATGCGAGCGACGCCGACGCGTCCGATGGTGGGTTCGCGAGCTGCGCTGGGAATGCGATCGAGGCAAAACGCGAGAAGCTCCCCGTCGATATCGTCTTCATGGTCGACAACTCGGCGAGCATGGCGCCCGCCGTCGCGGAGGTGCAGGCTGGCATCAACGGGTTCGCCGCGTTCATCGGGAGCCGCGGGCTCGACTACCGCGTGGTGATGCTCTCGCTGCGGGGCACCGCGCCCACCACCGTGGGGGGCAGCATGCGATACCCCATTTGTGTGCCGGCACCGCTCGGAGGCGCCGACTGCGCGAACGGCCCCCTCTTTTTCCACGCCGCGATGGACGTGTACAGTACACAGACCCTCGAGCAGCTCCTCGGCACCCTCGACCAGACGCAGGGGTACACGCAGGGAGCGGCGCGCGGGAGTGAGCCC
>JAAFHV010000461.1 GCA_013297655.1 Myxococcales bacterium
AAACGACCGAGGTGGGTCTCGAGCCTGCCCGCCGCGGCCTTCACGTGCGGGCCGCGGCTGCCGCCGAGGTAGGCGCGCAAGAAGCCGCGCCCGTAGACCTGCTTGAACAGGAGCGGACCCAAGAATGGGACCTCCGCGAGGCGCTCGAAGAAGCGCGCCTTCGCCGGGTACACGTGCGGCGCGACGAGCACGACCTTGTCGACCAAATCGGGGTGGCTCGCCGCGAGGGTGAGCGCGACCGCGCCGCCCATCCCGCGACCACACACCGAGACCGGCCCGAGATCGAGCGCCGCGATGAGCTCGGTGAGGGAGCCCGCGAAGCCGTCGAAGGTGTACGCGTACTTCGATCGATCGGGGGCCTCGCTCGCGCCGAAACCAGGCAAATCCAAGGCGATCACGCGATGGTTCGCCGCGAGGAGCGGGCGCACGTGATCCCACTCGAGGTGGCTCGAAAGGAAGTCGTGCACGAGGAGGAGCGGGCTCCCTTCGCCTTCGTCGACGAAGCGCACCCGAGGGCCGCGCGCGATGACGTCGCGCAGCGTCGCGCTCATCGCGCGATCTCCTGCGAAAAAAGCGCCTCGGACGCGCGCGATCGAGGGGGTTCGAGCTGCATCGCGGGGCCGACCATACCACGCGCGCGCCCGGTCCGGGACGCACCCCTCGGGTAAGTTGGCACCCTACATTGGGCCCTACTACGCTCGCTTTACGGCCAAATCGTGGGGAGTGTCGCGGGGTAGGCCACGGGCATCGGTTTCACTAAATCGACTCTTGGCTTCCATTCGCGTCCATGGAAGCCGAGAGGGGTGACATTGTTTGTCCTGCCCATTCGCCAAGTGACGGAAAAGCGTTCCATTATGGAATCGCTCAAGTTTTTGCGATTCGATGGATTGACCCTCCAAACCGCGGCGGTTTAGAGTCCAGCCCGTTCGATCGTCGCCGGCGTGTCTCCCTCTGCGAAACCGCATCGCGAGGCACCGCCAGGCCCGCTGTACCCCCGTCGACCGACCCCGCGTGAGCGTGGGAAGGCCCTCGGGACCAAAGAACGAAGCGCGCCGCGAGCTCTCCGGGGAGGGCCCGCGTCGGCAAGAGAAGTCTTCTTGCCGTAACGCACATTCGTACGAAGGGCGCTCGCCTTCGGCAAACGTTTCGGGGCCTCTGGTTCTCGCGCATAGCGGGCTCGGGAGGGACGAACGAACGCCGAGTCGCGAGCGCTGACGGAGACGTGTGCCCGCGCGAGCGGCGTGCGTCTCCTCGCCCGAGCGGGCGGCCAAGCGACAAGGACCGGGGGAAAGGTGGCGGAGTGTAGGCGAGGCGGCCTCCACGACGCCGGCGGGATACGTGTGCGCGCGGGCTTCGTCCGGGCGCTGGGATTTTACGGGAGGACGAGGACAATGGACGCGAAGATCGACAACGAGCTCGAGCAGCACGACACGAGCGAAGACGAGCCGAGCCTCTCGACGGACGGCGCGTTGGCGTTGGCTCCCGTGACCTCTCCTGGCGGTGGCGAGGTGGTCACCCGCGAGCAGCGCAGGTCGCGTCGCAAGCGCGACGTGCGCGCCCGCACCATCAGCGTGAAGCGGATGACGAAGCGCGAGCTCGAGCTCGGGCGGATGATGTACCCCGATGCGGACGTGGAGCGGCCGAAGGTCCGCGCCGAGTGCGCGAGCGGCGAGCGCCCGTGCCCCTTCGTCTCGTGCAAGCACCACCTCTACTTGGACGTGTCCGCCAAAACCGGCGCGATCAAGCTGAATTTCCCCGATCTCGAGGTCTGGGAGATGACCGAGACGTGCGCCCTCGACGTCTCCGATCGTGGCGGCACCACCCTCGAAGAGGTCGGCGCGATCATGAACCTGACCCGCGAGCGCATTCGCCAGGTCGAGGTCAAAGGGCTCGCGAAGCTCGAGGCCTTGAAGGACATGTCGGCCCTCCGCGACTACGTGGACGAAGGTCCGGTCGGCAAGCGCCGCCTCCCGATCCTCACGAAGAGCGAGGACGAAGACGAGGAAGAAGAGGCCGAGGCCTCGGACGACGCTGACGCTGACGATGCCGACGCAGACACCACGACGACGGACGACGTCGACGCGGAATCGTTCGCGAGCGAGACGCTCGACGCCGAGTGATTCGAGCCTAAAGCCCGGACAAAACGAAAGAAGCGTCGGCCCCACGGGACCGGCGCTTTTTCGCGTTCGAAGCGGTCTGGAGCGGGACAGACGGCGAGCGGGAAGCCGTGAGCCGTCAGCGAGCAAGCGAGAGGGCGAGAGGGCGAGAGGCTTGAGGGCGAGAGAGGCGAGAGGCGGCGGCGAACAAAGGGCTGCGGCCTACTGCGGGAGATCGAGGCGCGGTCCTCGCCCGAGCTCCGCGCGCCGATGGCGCGGTCGTTCGAGGTGGCGATCGTGGGCTCGAGAACACAATAAAGGTGACACCTATCTGTACGAGAGTACGCACGATTTTTGGGTCGACAGAAACGCGGGCAAAAATATCGACGTCGCGAATTTGGCCCTTCGATCGCGGTTCCTATACCGAGGAAAGGACCCGAGCTGCGGCTCGTGCGAGGCCTCGTGTCTCGTGCGTCGACTCGCGTTCGCTCAGGGTTGGATTCGTTACGCCGAGAGAGAAGAGAGTGAGCACATGGCCGGGATGAACGAGAGCTGTAGCGTGTGCAGCAAGACCTTCGACGTCCAGTTCCGCTACCAAATGGAAGAGCGGGACGATGGGTTTCTCTTCTTCTGCTCGCAGACCTGCCACGGGAAATCCGTGCGCGGTGAGCTCGCCGGCGGCGTCAACTGCGACGCGTGCGCGAAGCGGTTCATGCCCGAGCTCGTCTCGCAAGTGGTGCGCGGACAGGGCGGCGCGCGGAAGTACGCGTGCAGCGCCGAGTGCCGCGCGCAAGTGCTCGCAGAGGCCGATGGCCTTCGTCTCGCGCAGCTCCTCGCGCCCGATTCGCGCGTCCCGGAGACGCTCCCGGTGCCTTCCGGGCCGCTCGGTCGTCCCTCTGAAATCACCGAGAAGACCGCGGCTTCGAGCGCTCCCGTGAGCGTGCCGCGCCTCCAGCCGCTGCGCACGATCGGCAACATCTTGCCCAACGCACCGCCGTCGATCTCGCCCGTCGTCACGGTGGTAGCGCCTTCGCCTTCGCCTGCCGCGCCTGCTGGCGTTGCTCCTGCTCCGCGCGGGAGCGTGCTGAACGTCACGAGCGTCACGAACGTGACCCCGGTCGCGCCCATGGTCGCGCCGGTTCCTTCGCGCCCTCTCGCGCCGTTCGCCGGTCCGCGCAAGCTCGCGATCTTCAATCACAAGGGCGGCACCGGGAAGACCACCACCACCGTGAGCATCGCGGCGGGCCTCGCCGAGAAGGGCCTCCGTGTTCTCCTCGTCGACACCGACTCGCAAGGCAACGTGGCGGTCTCGTTCGGCGTGAAGCCGGAAAAAACGCTCTACCACGTGCTCGTGATGGGCCTCAAACCGGAGGACGCCGCGATCGAGGTCCGCCCGAACCTCCACCTGCTCGCCTCGAACGAGACGCTCGCGGCGGCGGAGCTCTACCTCGCCGGTCGTCAGAACCGCGACCGTGTGCTCCGCGACAGGCTCGCGGCGGC
>JAAFHV010000462.1 GCA_013297655.1 Myxococcales bacterium
AACTGGCTCGAAGGGGCCCTCTTGCTCTTCCTCTTCACCCTCGGGCACGCGCTCGAGGGCTACGCGATGGGTCGCGCGCGGAAGGCGATCGCGGCGCTGGGGAAGCTCGCGCCGCCGACGGCGATCCGCGTCGATGCCGCGGGAGCCGAGAGCGAGGTCCCGGTAGCGAAGCTCGTCGTCGGTGACCATGTGCTCGTGAAGCCCAACAGCCGCGTGCCGGCGGACGGCTTCGTGCTCGCGGGCACGAGCAGCGTCGATCAAGCCCCCATCACCGGCGAGAGCGTGCCGGTCGACAAGCGCCCCGTCCCCGACGCTGCCGCCGCCGCGAAGGATCCCGGGGCCCTCCCACCCGAGCACCGCGCGTTCGCGGGCACGATCAACGGCGCCTCGGCGCTCACCGTGGTCGTGACGCGGCTCGCGTCCGACAGCACGCTAGCGCGGGTAGTCAAAATGGTGGCGGAGGCGGAGACGCAGAAGTCGCCCACCCAGCGCTTCACGGACCGCTTCGAGCGCATCTTCGTGCCCACGATCGTGATCGGCGTCGTGCTCCTCTGTTTCGCCTGGGTCGTCGTGGACGAGCCCTTCGCGAAGTCGTTCTACCGCGCGATGGCCGTGCTCGTCGCCGCCAGCCCCTGTGCGCTCGCGATCGCTACGCCCTCTGCCGTGCTCGCGGGGGTCGCTCGCGCGGCTCGCGCCGGGGTCCTCGTGAAAGGAGGGGCGCACCTCGAGTCGCTCGGGCTCGTCGAGGTCGTGGCGTTCGACAAGACCGGGACCCTCACCGAGGGCCGTCCGAAGCTGACCGAGGTCGTGCCCGCGGCCGGGGTCAAGGAGCGGGAGCTCCTCCGCATCGCCCTCGCCGTCGAAAAGAGCTCGGACCACCCGCTCGCGACGGCCATCGTCGAGGGCGCCGCCGCGCGCCTTTCCGCGGAGGACCAAGCTACGAAGGCCGACGCGGTCGAGGCGATCATCGGGTTCGGTGTGCGGGCGAACGTCGACGGGCTACCGGTCGAGATCGGCAAGCCGGCGCTCTTCACGAAAGAAGCTCCGCTGCCGGGGGCGATCGCGTCGTCCGTCGAGGCGCTCCAGGCGAAGGGCCGAACCCTCATGGTGGTGCGCGCGGGCACGCGCTTCTTGGGCGTCATCGGCGTCATGGACACGCCGCGAGAGAACGCCGCGCAGGTCGTGGCGGAGCTCCACCGCCTCGGCGTCACGCAGACGCTCATGCTCTCGGGAGACAACCAACGTGTCGCCGAGGCCGTCGCGGCGACGGTGGGCATCCGCTCGGTGCGCGGCGACCTCCTCCCGGAGGACAAGGTGAAGGTCGTCGCCGATCTCGCGAAGACGACGAAGGGCGTCGCGATGGTGGGCGATGGCGTCAACGACGCGCCGGCGATGGCGAACGCCACAGTCGGCATCGCGATGGGCGCGGGCGGATCCGACGTCGCGCTCGAGACCGCCGACGTCGCGCTGATGGCCGACGACCTCAGCGCGCTACCGTTCGCCGTCGGCCTCAGCCGCAGCGCGCGGACCATCATCCGTCAGAACCTGTTCATGAGCCTCGGCATGGTCGCGTTCCTGATCCCGGCCACCCTGTTCGGCTTCGCGAAGATCGGCGTCGCGGTCGCCCTCCACGAGGGCTCGACCGTGCTCGTCGTCATCAACGCGCTTCGCCTGCTCGCGTATCGAGACACGCGCCGCGGTGGGTGAGCGTGACCTACTCGGTCGCGTCGTCGTCGATCGCGACGCAGCAGCGCCGCTCGAGGCACCCGCAGTCTGCACACGACTGCGGAGCCGTCGTCCCGCAGTGGGCCTTTAGCGTGTCGCGCAGGAGCGCCCGTGCGCGCCAGAGACGCACGGTGAGCGCGTTCGAGGTGACGCCCAGATCGGCGGCGACCGCGGCGATGCTCTCGCCTCGCTCGTCGATCCGCTCGAGCACCTCGGCGTAGGCAGGGCGCAGCCGCCGCGCCTGCACCCGCACGCAGAAACAGCGCGCGGTCGGCGCCTCCTGCGCCACGTCGTTCGCCTCGGCCATATCTCCGCGCAGGAGCTCGTAACGACCGTGCGCCCGAGCGACGTCGGTCGCCTTGCGGTCGACGATGCGCGCGACCCACGCCTCGGCTCGGCCAGCGTCGCGGAGCTCGCCTGCGTGCACGAGCGCGGTGATGGCGGCGTCTTGCACCACGTCCTCGGCGTCAGCGACCGTACCGGTTCGGCCGCCGATGCGTCGACGAGCGCGGCTCAGCAGGCCCGCGCGCTGGTGGCGCCATGTCTCGAACAACCCGGCTTTTACAGGCGCGCCGTGAGGCATGTGCAACCCATAGTACAATTCATCAATTGATGAAATGAAATTCCTTGGTAAGGCCAAGGCCCTCACCGCGTCAGTGCTCACGAGGCCTACGCGTTGCCACGAGCTACCCCCCGCCCCGCTTTTTCCGCAGCTCTCGCCGGGCTCGCCATCATGCTCGCAGCGCGGACGGGCCAAGCAGACGCGTCGGCCCCAGCGGCCCCAGCGAGCTCCTCTTCGGCTCCTACCGACACACGGGCCGAGCCAGGGCACCCCGTCCAGCGTAGGGCGTTCGACGGGTCGATCGCGCTCGGCGGTGAGCAGCTACGAAAGAACCTCCCCGAGCTCGTCTGGAACCGCAGCTACGCGCGCTTCGGGAGGGCGAACACGATCGTGATGCTGCTCGGCGGCGCGACCACCCTCGCGACCGCGATCATCCCCCCGATCGAAGGGAACCGTCGCTTCGGCGGCGTGCTCTTCGACGAGTCGGCACGGAACGCGCTGCGCGCGCCGACCCCGCAGGGCCGATATATCGCCCGGGACACGAGCGACGTCTTCCTGTCCCTGTCGCTCACGTACCCCTTCTTCGTCGACGCCTTGATCTCGGCCTGGTGGTTTCGCGGGAACGCGGACGTCGCGCGGCAGATGTCGCTCATCGACGCGGAGGCGCTCGCCATCACCGGCACGATCCAGGGCGTGACCAACGTGCTCGCGGCGCGCGAACGGCCGTACGGGCGCACGTGCGGCGCGGAGACGCCCGAGGACAGCATCGACTGCACTACCACCGGCCGGTATCGCAGCTTCTTCAGCGGGCACGCGGCGTTCGCGTTCACGGCGGCAGGGCTCATCTGCTCGCACCATCTCTACCTCGGCCTCCTCGGCAACAAGGCGGCCGACGTAAGCACCTGCGTCGCGAGCTACCTCGGCGCCGGTTTGACGGCGACGCTGCGAGTCGTCGGCGACAATCACTACGCGACGGACGTCATCACCGGCTCGCTCGTCGGAACGGCGGTCGGTCTGCTGGTTCCCTGGTTTCACTACAAGGGCTTCCGGCCGACGGCCCAGATCGGCGGCGTCGACGTTCAGCTCACGCCGGCCGCCAATGGCGCGAGCCTCATGGGGACGTTTTGAGAGCGCGGTCCGCCCTCCTCGCCGCCGTGCTGGCGATAGCGGCGCACCGGCTCGAGCGAGTCGCCCACGCCTCTGACGGCGCCGCGCCCAACGACGAGGCCTCGCACACCCCGCGCCCGTCTCCGTTCGACTCCCTCGTCGAGCCGGAGAGCAAACGAAGCTGGGTCGA
>JAAFHV010000465.1 GCA_013297655.1 Myxococcales bacterium
CCTCACCACGAACCCCACCCTCATGCGCAAGGTGGGAATCTCGGACTACGAGGCGTTCGCGAAGGACGTGCTCTCCGAGATCAAAGATCTCCCCATCTCGTTCGAGGTCTTCTCGGACGACTTTGCCGACATGAAGCGGCAGGCGATCAAGATCAAGAGCTGGGCCCCGAACGTGAACGTGAAGATCCCGATCACGAACACCAAGTCGGAGAGCGCGATCCCGCTCGTGAAGGAGCTCTTCGCGGAGGGCATCAAGCTCAACATCACCGCGATCATGAGCGAAGAGCAGATCGTGGCCCTCCGCGACGCGCTCCGCCCGGAGGACGACGCGATCGTCTCCATCTTCGCCGGTCGCATCGCCGACACCGGCCGCGATCCGATGCCGATCATGAAGCGCGCGGTCGAGGCCTACAAGGCGCTCCCGAAGGCGAAGATCCTCTGGGCGAGCCCGCGCGAGGTGCTCAACGTGTACCAAGCCGAAGAGTGCGGCTGCCACATCATCACCGCGACCGACGACCTTCTCTCGAAGCTGGTGCTCAAGGGCAAGCCGCTCGACGAGTACAGCCTCGACACCGTGAAGATGTTCTACAAAGACGCACAAGCGGCCGGGTTCTCGCTCTGAGCGAGAAGATCGTGCTCCTCGATCGGGACGGCGTGCTCAACGCCGTCTGCGTCGATCCGGAGCAAGGCACGGTCGATAGCCCGCTTCACCCGAGCCAGGTGAAGGTTTACCCCTGGGTTCCCGACGCGCTCGCGCGCCTCGCGAGCCTGGGGTACGCGCTCGCCGTCGTGACGAACCAGCCCTCGTCGGCCAAGGGCAAGACCACCCGCAAGAACCTGGAGGACACCCACGCGCGGGTGCTCGAGCTCGCGTGCGCCGGCGGCGCCGTCATTCGTGACTCGCAGATTTGCTTTCACCGGTCCGAGGACGGCTGCGCGTGCCGCAAGCCAGGCACCGGGATGCTGGAGGCCGCGTTCGCCGCGCTCGGAGGCAGCGGCACCACCAAGGACGACGTGTGGATGGTCGGCGACGGGGTGACGGACGTCGAGGCCGGCGTACGCTTCGGGGCGCGAACGGCGTTCTTCGGGCCGCGCAAGTGCGACGCCTGCAAAATCTTCGAGAGCCGCGATCTGGTTCCGGATTTCTGGGGCAAGAACCTCGAAGCTTTCGTGGATTTCTTGGAGAAGCGGCGCTGATTTCTCGGGCGCGTTCCGTGATAAGAACGCGCCACCCGCGTGGTCTCTCCCTACACAGATCATCCGCTCGAAGCCGTGCTCGCCGCGGAGGCTGGGCTCGCGTCCGTCAGCACGGTGGTGTTCTTCGGCATCGCCGAAAAAGATCGCCTGCGCGCGTGGTTGCTCGTGCTGGTGGTGTGGGCGGCCGCGCTCTTGCCGTTCTTGCCGGCGTTCGTCTCGTCGCTGCAGCTCGCGCCCGCAACGGTCTCTAGCGCGGCCCTCTACCGCGCGGCGTTCGTGCCTCTCGAGGCGATGCTCGTGGTCGTCGCGCTGCGAGCCAAGGGCGTACGCATCGCCATGTCGCTCCTCGCGATCGGGGGCGCGACGTGGCTCTCGCGCTGGATGGTGGGCTCCGATTGGGAGGGCGCGGCGCTCCACATCGCGGCGGCGTGGGTCGTGTGGGCGATCGCGCACGCTCCGCGCAGCGTGGCCAAGCCGGCCCCCACGAGCCCCACCCTGATGCAGCTCGATCGGCGCGATCTCTTCGCGTTCGTGCTCGGCACCGTCGTTGCGGCGGTCGTGAGCCACTACGTGCTCGGGCGCGGGGTCGATGGCTCCGACGAGTGGGCCTACACCTACCAAGCGGCCGTGTTCGCGAAGGGCCGCCTCTACGGCGACTTGCCCGCGTGCCACCAGTCGTTCCGTAGCTTCTGGGTATTTTGGCGCGAAAACCGCATGTTCGCGCAGTACCAGCCCGGCTGGCCGCTCTTCCTCGTGCCTTTCGTATGGGCGAAGACGATCTGGCTCGGCGGTCCGGTGAGCTTGGGGTTGCTCGCGATGCTCGGTGGTCGCCTCGGTCGCCTCGCGTCCTTCCTTCACGCCGGGCGCGAAGACGTGGCGCGGCGCGCGGGCACGTTCGCGGCGGTGTCGCTGGTGTTCACGAACACGCTGCTCATCAACGGCGCGTCGCGCTTCCCGCACGTGTTCGTCGCGGCGCTCTTCTGCGCGGCGGTGGAGCGGGGGTATGCCCTCGCGGTCGCTCCCGATCCTCGCACGGCGCGGGTGGTGGCGGCGCAGCTCGGGTTCGCTGCCGGGTGGCTTCTGTGCACGCGCGCGCCCGACGTGGGGCTCACGTTCGGGGTCCTCGTCGTGCTCTCGGTCGCGCTCGTGCGGCGCAAGCTCGGGGTCGTGCCCACCCTCGTCGCGGGGGGCGTCTCGGTCGCGTGGATGGTGCTCCTCCTCGCGATCTCGAAGGCGCAAACGGGGAAGTGGGGCGAGCTGCCGTACGCGATGACGGCCGAGTTTTATCCATGGAACGCGTACCACTACAGCGTTCCCCCCCCGAGCCTCCTGAAGTGGCATTTGCCGCTCGCCACGGGGGCGTACTCGTTCTTCCCGCTCGCGCCGAGCGTCGGCCTCGCCGGCTGCGTGCTCGGCCTGCGGAGCCAGGCGCGCAAGGTGGTCGGCATGTGTGGGCTCGGCTCGCTGCTGATGCTCGTCTTCTACGGCGCGATGGAGAACGGCCGCGGGTGGGACTTCGGCTACGGCCCGCGTTATCAGCTCCACACGGTGGTCCCGATGGCGGTAGGTGCGGCCCTCGTGTGGACGCACGCGGGGTTCTTCCGGGCGCGCACCGCGACCTTTGGCCGGGTGGCGGCGGCGCTCTCGTTCGCGGGGGTGGTCGCGGTCACGGTGTGGACGTTCCCTCACAACTACGCGGTCGTCGCCGACAGCATGCGCATCGACACGGCGGTGCGCGCGGCGAAGCTCGGGCGTGCGATCGTGATCGTCCCGAACGGGATGGGCCGCTACGGGGAGCTCGACGTCCCTCGCAACTACCCCATCGATCTCTACGATTCGGAGGTGCTCGTCGCGAGCACCCGCGACGCCCAGTGCGTGATGACCTCGTATCCCGATCGCGCGATTTACCGCGCCGAGAACGGGAGCCCGATCCGGTTCGTCAAGGTTCGTTGACGATCTCGGTTTGGCCGCGGAGGAGGGCCTCTTTCCTCGTGAGGGCTTCGTTCGCTCTTGGTACGGGATCGCCTGGGGGTCGAGCAGGGCGTCGAGGGCTGGAACGTGAAGGGTCGCTCTCGGTACGCGATCGCCCGGGGATCGAGCAGGGCGTCGAGGGTTGGAACGTGAAAGGCTTCGCTTGCTCCTGGTACCCGATCGCGGGGACCAAGACGGCGACCGGCGTGGCCTCGCGCGGGCACGGGGGTCGGCACATTTTTCGGGCGCGGGCGGGCCCCTCCCGAACTCGTCGCCGTTCCGCACGATGACCGGCACGCGTGGACGAGACCACGACGTCTGCTCGCCGG
>JAAFHV010000463.1 GCA_013297655.1 Myxococcales bacterium
CGCGAAGGCCGAGTGCACCCCCCCGCAGGTCACGCTCGTCGCGAAGGGCGCCATCGAGGCGCGTTACCTCGAGTCTCTCAAGGTCAACCTGCCGAACCTCCTCGTCGTCTTCCAGGCGCGTGGTCAGGCGTTCGTCGGCCTCATCGGCAAGGTGAGCGGCAGCCTCGCGGGCTCGGTCTCGGGCGACCTCGGCGTGAAGGGCCTCGCCTGCCTCAACTCGGTCGCCTCTGGCATCGGCAAGAGCACCGAGCAGATGACCGCGTCGGTTCAGGCTTCGGGCAGCGTCGTCACGTCGCTCCAGTGAGCTGAAGCGGCGGTCGCGAACCGCAAAACAGAGCGCGCGGCGTGCCTTCTCGGGGGTGCGCCGTTTCGCTTTTCGAATGATGCGCCGGGCCCGCAGCAGATCCGACGGATTGTCGCGCGTCGGCGCGTTCCCATGCCGCTCCCGCTCGCTATCGTGTTGGCCTCAATATATTGAAATTAAACGTATAATAGCGAGCTTAACGGTGCGAAGCCGGGTACGCGAGCGCGCCTTCGTGGTGCGCCCGGCGTTTGCAAGAGGGCCTCTCGTCGCGCACCGATGCGCCTTCCCCTGGAGCCCTTCGATGAACCACGTCCGCTCGCTCGTCCTCTCCTTCGCCCTCGCCGCTCTCGCCTCTTCCGCCGTCGCGTGCGGCGGTCCGCTCACGTACCAAGTGCAAGGCACCCCGATGGCCAACGGCGCCGACGCGAAGGTCGTCGCGGAGGTCGACGAGACGAAGCACCAAACCAAGATCGCCGTCGAAGCCGAGAACCTCGCCCCGCCGGAGCGCATCTCGGAGGCGGCAAAGGTGTTCGTGCTCTGGCAACGCAAGGGCGCCGACGCCGCGTGGTCGCGGATCGGAACGCTCGAGTACGACGGCGACAAGCGCAAAGGAAAGTTCGAGGGCACCGTGCCCGAGGCCGCGTTCGACTTCGCGCTCAGCGTGGAGCCCGAGGCCAACGTCGCCTCGCCCTCGGGAAAGACCGTGTTCGAGAAGCGCGTGTCGAAGTGAAGATACGTGCGTGATGCACGCTTCTCGCCGAGGCGCGTACACGGCAAAAAGAAGCCCCGCGTGGTTCCACCCTCGAGTGGAACGTGCGCGGGGCTTTTTGGCGCTCGAGCTTCTCGGCGCTCGAGCTTCTTCGCGAGGCGAGCAGCTACTCGGGGCGGATGTACTTGCGCTTGATGAGCGCGAGCACCACTTGCACCGTCTCGAGGTCGGTCGCGGAGCTCTTGTTGAGGACCGACTCGAGGTGACCGTGGTTGTGAATGAGCTGGAGCGCGTCGAGCTCCGTGGGCTTGAGCTCGGAGAGCTTGGGCGTGAGCGGCACCGGCATCACGAGGCGCGTGTGGAGGTCGGGGAGCTGCTCGCGTAGCTCGTTGAACTCGTCGATCTGGCGGAGACCCTCCATGAGGACCTCCTGCACCGACATGTCCATCTCGTTCGGGAACGTGCGCTCGTCCGGCGGATCGAGCTCGAACGAGCCCTTTTGCCAGGTGAGCATCCGGAAGATGCTCTTCATCGGCGGCACGTCCGACAGATCGTTGATGAGGGCGTAGTAGAGCGTGCCCTTGCGCATGAAGATGCGGCCCACGTCGTCGTCGGTCTGGACGACGAGCACGCCCGTCTTCTTCGACGTGGAGAAGAGCTGGAGGAGGTCCGGGAGCGGAACTTCCTCGATGCTCCCCGACATCGTCTTGCCCTGGGTGGTGCGGCGCGCGGCAGCGACGGTCTCGAGGGCGACCGGCTGCGGGGCGTCGTTCTCGCGGACGCCGTCGCCCGCGATCACCTTCAGGATGCTGGTGCCGATGAGCACACGATCGCCTTCTTTCAGGCGGGCGCGCTTGATCTTCTCACCGTTGACGAAGGTGCCGTTCGTGGAGCCGAGATCTTCGATCCAGATCTGGTCCTCGGCCATCGCGATGCGCGCATGCTTGCGGCTCACCATGTCTTCGACGAGGACCATGTCGAGGTCGGACGAACGACCCACGATGATCTGCTTTTCCGCGACCAACGGAAACTCGCCACCCTGGTATTTCCCGCTGATAAAGCGGAGCACGTACGATTTTCCCATACGCTGCGCTGCCGATAGTTGGGCGGGATCCTGCATTGGTGACGCGTGCTCGGGCGGAGGCTGTCACGGCATAAGGACCGTGAAATCCCTCGAGTACTTACTCCGAACCCGCCTCGAGAACCAAGAAAGAGAGTAACGAGGTCGCTCGAAGATGGTCAAGTCGCGGTAAGTAGGGCCATGGCCTCCCCGGACGATCGCCTCACTTTTCCCTTGCCGCGGCCCGTTCACGGCGGTGGAAATCCTTTCGGCACCCACCGCGCCGCCGAGCCCGTGGGGAGCCTTCCGCAGCCTGCTAGGCGGGTCGATGCCGATTTTTCGCGCCTCTTCGCGGGTGAGGTGCTGCTCGCCGTCGAGACCCTGAACATAGATGCAGCGAGCTTTCGCCAAATGGAAGAGGCCGCCCTCGCCGATGGGGACGGTTCAGACGCCGCCGTCGCGACGCGCGTGCAGTCGACCGTGTCGACCCGCGGAAAGCAGCACAACCCGGTCACGGGCTCGGGCGGGATGCTGCTCGGGAGGGTGCTGCAAGTCACGCCCGAGCACCCCGACGCCGCCACCCTTCGCCCGGGCGACAAGGTCGCGACCCTCGTCTCGCTCTCGCTCACGCCGCTCCGCATCGACACCGTCGGCGCGATGCGAAGGCCGAGCGCGCAGCTCGACGTGACCGGAGAAGCGGTGCTCTTCGCGAGCGGCGCGTACGCGAAGCTGCCCGGCGATCTCTCCGAGCGCCTCGCCCTCGCGGTGCTCGACGTGGCCGGTGCCGCCCCGCAGGTCGCGCGCCTGGTGAGCCCGGGGAAGACCGTGCTCGTGCTCGGCGCGGGCGGAAAGAGCGGGATCTTGTGCGCGGCGGAGGCCAAACGCCGTGGTGCCTCGCGCGTCATCGGGATCGAGGCCCACGCGCCCTTCGCGAAAGATCTCGCCGCCCTCGGCATATGCGACGCGGTCGTCACCGCCGACGCGCGCGATCCGGTCGCGGTGCGTGACGCCGTGCTCGCGGCGAACGGCGGCGACGAGGTCGACGTCGCGTTCTCGTGCGTGAACGTGGAAGACGCGGAGATGGGCGCGATCCTCTCGACGAAAGATCGCGGAACGGTCTATTTTTTCGCGATGTCGACGAGCTTCACGAAGGCCGCGCTCGGCGCCGAGGGGGTCGGCAAGGACGTCGATCTGTTCGTCGGCAACGGGTACGCGAGGGGCCACGCGGAGCACACCCTCGCGATGATGCGCGACATGCCCCTCGTCCGCGCGCTGTTCGAGGCTCGTTACGGCTGACGCTCGGCGCGCGTAGCTTCGCGGTTTCGCGCGGTGGTGCACGAACGCCGCGCGTCGGACGTTTCGGCGCGCAAAGTCCGCGGGAACCCTGGTCGCGGGCGACCTTCCGCGGTCGCTCGTACCCGCACGATCCGGTGCTGCGTTGACGGGAGCGCGCGCCTCACGGTAGCGAA
>JAAFHV010000466.1 GCA_013297655.1 Myxococcales bacterium
TGCACGCGCTTCGACACCGGGCCGTCGTCGTCCACGCGGAAGACCGAGCGCTCGCGGGTGGTGGTGCTCGCCGCTTCGGGCGCGGGCATCACGAGGGAGAACCCGGCCGGCTTCTTGGGCCACACCTCGATCGTCGTGTCGAAGCGGATCTCGGAGAGCGTGTAGGGGCGACCACCGAGCTCACGCGCGACGGGCTTACGAAGCTCGTATCGGACGACGAGCGCGTGACCGTCGGTCTTTTTGCCCGGCTCGTGCGCGATCGCCAAGATGGACGGTGGGCACACGTCGGCGAGCACGACCGCGAGGGCCCGTGCCGTTTCGCGCTCGCGTGCGTCGAGCGCGCTCACGAGGTCTAGCGAAGGCACGAAGTCTGGCGCGAACGTGCGCTCGTAACGAACTGCGAGCCGCGCCGGGCCGCCGACCCCGCGGCGCGCTTCGTCGATCAACGTGGTGAGCGCGGGCATCGCCTTCGAGTGCGGCGCGGCCTGGGTGAGGAGATCGCGGAGGCACTGACCGAGGGCCACGTTCCACTGATCCGGTGTCTTTGGCATCGCGAAGCCGGGCGGGTTCTTCGGCTGCGCGGAGACGGTCGCGGCGAGGAGGGCCTCGTTGCGTGCGACACGATCACGCATCCGATCGAGCTCGAGGGTCTTGCGACGCTCCGTACGGCGCGTCGCGAGAAAGTACTCGGCCTCTTTGAGCCGGATGCCGCCGCGCGCGAGGTAATCCTGCATCGCGCTCTCGGTGTTCTCGGTGAAGGCCTTTTGGAAGCGCATTTCGTCCGAGAAATTCGCGGTCGCGACGAACGCGAGGTGACCTGCGCCGAAGGCGAGCAGCGCCGCGGGGACGAACGCGGCGACGAGCGGGACGGGAGGCGAGCGCCGCGGCGGCGCGGCACACGCGTCGAGCTCCGTGCCGGCCCGAACCGCGAAGAACGGATCGTGATCGAGGGAGCGCTCGATGTCCTCGCTGTACGAGAGCACCTCGAGCGTCTTCTGCGCTTCGACGAGCGCGTCGTAGGTGCGGTCGGCGTGGACCGCGCTCGGCATCGGGAAGCTCGCCTCTTCCCCCGACTCGAACCGAAGCACGAGACGGAGCGGGTCGGCGGGGGTGCCCGCGTCACCGAGGATGCCGACGTCACGCACCGAGCCGAGCGGCGTGAGGGTGAGCGCGGCCCCGTCGAATGAGAGCAAATCGAGGGGAAAAAGCACCTTCCCAGGGTCGAGCGGAGAGCCTCCGCGCACGAGACGTCGGTGAAGCAACAGCGCCCCGAGGAGCGCGACCGGCAGCACCGCGATCGCGAAGAGCACCGAGAACGACGAGGGCTGCGCGCGTGGCCACGAGTGCACGACCAGCGCGCCGAGCATGAGCGTGCCGAGGGTCGCGAGGCCCACGAGCCGCTTCGCGAGCCGCGACGGGCTCGGGACGTCGATCGCGATCGGCGATGGCCTCCCCCTGCCCTCGAGCGCGGCGACGAGACGGCGCTTTACGTCCTCGGGGAGGAGGTGCCACGCGAGCCGGCGCGGCTTGCCGGTGTAAGGACCGGAGACGACACCGAACGAGGAGAGCTTTCCCAGCGAGCGGTACACGCGACGAAGCTTAGCAGCCGATGAAGACTCCCGTCGTCGTCGCGGCCGTCGCGATGGCAGCGCGGTTTTTTCCCTTCGAAACGCGACGCGCCAGGTCGAAACCTGGCGCGCCACGCGTCACGTTCGATACGTGAGCCGATCAGCCGTGGCGGCGGCGCATCCGGCCGACGAGGGCGACCGCGACGAGACCGAGGCCGAGCGCTGCGCCACCGGACCCGCCGGTGCCGGCGGGCGACGACGTCGAGCAGCTAAGCCCACCGCCCTCGAGCTTGCCGTCGTCGTTCGGGGGGTCACCCACCGGAGCCGCGTCGCGACCCGGTTGCGCGGCGTCTGCGACCGGTTGCGCGGCGTCCGTCGGCGGCTGCGCGGCGTCGCGCACGCTCGAGTCTGCCCCGGCGTCGGCGGGGGTGCTGCACGTGCCGACCGCGTTCGTGGTGGACGAGCACACACGACCTGCCGCGCACCCGTTGCCGCCCGTTCCGCGGCAGCCATCTTTGCAGGCGCTCGCGACGCATACGCGTCCGCTCGTCGCGTTGCCGCAGTCGGTGTCCGTCGCGCAGGGGCCGACACACTCGCCGGTCGGCTGGCACTGCGGGAGCGCGGCGGTGCACGCGTTGGCGCCGGCGGTGCCGAAGTCGCCGGTGCAAGGCGCGCAGCCCGGCACGTTCGCGTTGGGCAGCTTCGCGAGCTTGATGAGGTACGCGTCGCTCGCGCCGCCGCCGTAGGTGGGCTGCGCGACGGTGCCGACGACGGGGATCGATCCGGTCGCGCCCCAGCCCGCGACGTAGGCGGTATCCGCGTTGTCGACGAGGATCTGCGAGTTTACCTCTCCGAAGGGCGTGAGGTACTCCCAGCCGCTGCCATCGGCCTTCAACATGCCGAGAATTCCCTTGTCGCCGGGCTTCCCGCAGCCGTTGACGGTGGTGTTGCCGAGCGTGCCGGTGCCGGCGACGAACATGTTTCCAGCCGCGTTCACCGCGACGTCGTAGACCCCGTCGAGGTCGTCTTGTCCGAAGAGGCGCGAGAAGGCGCGCGTGGTGGCGGTCGGGTTCAGCTTGACGACGAAGCCGTCGAAGAAGGGCGTCGCCGAGCCCGGGCGTCCGACCTGGCCCGGGAAGTCGAGGGAGGTGGTGACGCCGCCGACGTAGATGCTGTTGTCGGCTCCGACCGCGACGCCCTGCGCGATTTCGAGGCCGCTGCCGCCGAGATACGTGGAAAATGCAAGCGTCGCCGTGCCGTTCGCCTGCAGGTTGTACTTCGTGACGTAGCCTTCGGCGTGGGGGAGCGCGCCAGAGTCTCCGCCCGCGAACAGCGGCTGCACCGTGCCGAGCGTGGTCGGGTAGTTCACCGAGGCCGTCGCCCCGACGATGATCGGGTTTTGCGCGGAGTCGAGGGCGATGTCGAAGGGGTACTCCGGCTTCGTGCCGCCGAGGAACGTGCCGAACGTGGTGCCCGATCCGTCGGGGGTGACACGAACGAGGAACGTGTCGATGTCGGAGGTGTCGACGAGGTTGCCGCGCACCGCTTGGGTGGGGCTCTTGACCGGGAAATCGCTCGACGCTGTGTGCCCCGAGACCCACACGTGGCCGGACGGCTCGAGCGCGATCACGGGCCAGTACTCGCTCGACGAGCCGCCGATGAACGTGGAGTACTCGAGCGCATTTCCGGCCGCGTTCAAGCGGGTCAACGTGACGTCGATGCCGCCCTCGAAGGTCGTGTCGAACGCTCCCGCGGTGACCGGGAAATCGGTCGACAGGGTCGTCGTCGCGACGTGGGCGCGGCCGGTCGCGTCGACCGCGCAGGTGCGCATCGCGCCGCTGACGAGGCCGACGACGAAGTCGGTCATGTACTCCTCGCCGGCGCCGCCGAGGTACGTCGAGTAGAGGAAAAAAAAA
>JAAFHV010000464.1 GCA_013297655.1 Myxococcales bacterium
AGTCGTGCTGAAGCACCTTCATCCCTTCCGCGAACGGATGCCCGGTGGGGCAGCGCAGCTCGGAGCAGGTGTGTTTCCCGTTCGGATCGTAGACGTCGATGTTGGAGGTGAGCACGGCCTCGGTCGTCGGCGCGGGCGGCGTCGGTTGGGCTGCGGCCGATGCGCTCGGGGCGAGCGGCGCCGGTGTCTCGGTGGCGAGCGGCGTGGGTGGCGGCGGCTGCGGCGGCACCGCGACCTCGAGCGGCGTGAGCACGGGCGGGGCTTCGTGCTCCTTTGCACATGCGGTCACGCCCGCGAGCCCGAAGGCGAGGGAGAAGAAACGTTTGCGGTCGACCTTCACCTCTCGAGGCTATCAGCGCTCTCGAAGCGGCGGCGAGCCCTCCCGTGATCTTTACGCGACGGCGGCCACGCCGGCCGAGGCGCGCGCTCGACTCGACTTACGCCGCGACGGGGGCCTCCCGCACTTCGTGGTCGCGTTTGCATTTGGATGCGAAATACACGAACCCGCTCGCTGCCAGAACGTGGAACACGCTGTTCGGGAAGATTCCGCCGAGGGTAGGGAAGATGCCTTTGCCATAGGCCACGATCTCGATCGGAAAGATGCCGATCTGGAGGCACGCGTTCGCGATCAGCACGGCGCGCAAGGTCGCCGAATCGGGTTGCGACCGAACGGACATTCCCAAGATCCCCGAGGTCGCGATGAGCACGCCGACTTCGCGCATCATGGTCTCCGCCGCGGCGCTCGGGAGCGCGCCTTTGCCTGCGAGCATGGTCCCCGGCGCCAAGATGGCCATCGCGCTCACCGCGAACGCGACACAAGCAACCAGGGTGAGAAACGTTCGACGTGACATGAGGGCGCCTTTCGGGTTCTTGCGTCGCGTTGGTGCGACGCCACGGCTCTTTCGTACGGGCGCACCGATCGACTCTCAATGACCTCGCGAGGTAAGCGGAGTCGTTTTGCTCGAGGCGAAAGAGGCGTGCACGGCGTCGGGATCGCGCCCATGATGGCGATCGATGGCGGACCGTCTTTTCCCTGCGCTCCTCAAGTTTTGGCGCGGCCTCCGCGGGCGGTCGCAGCTCGACTTGGCGCTCGCGGCGGGGGTGTCGGCGCGCCATGTCGCGTTCCTCGAATCCGGTCGCGCGGCCCCCAGCGCGGAGATGGTGCTCCGCCTCTTCGCGACGTTGGACGCGCCACTTCGCGATAGGAATCACGCTCTCCGCGCGGCGGGCTTTCCTCCCCATTACCCCGAGCCACCGGTAGAAGAGCTCGCCCCTCCGGTCGCCGCTGCCATCGAGCGGATGATGGAAAAGCACGAGCCCTATCCGCTCGTGGTGCTCGCAGCCGACTACGCGATCGTGCGCGCGAACCGCGCCGCGTTCGTCGTGTTCTCCACGATGATGGTCGAGCCGCCACCGCCGGACGAGCCGCTCAATCTGCTCTCGCTCGTGTTCGATCCGCGCCGTCTCCGTACGTCGCACCCGGAGTGGGAGAGCCTCGCGTCGTCCATGCTCGCGCGGTTCCATCGTGAGGTGCTCGCGCGCCCGAACGATGCACGTCTCGCCCGGAAGCTCGCCGAGATTCTTGCCTATCCCGGGGTGCCCGCCGCGTGGAAAAAGCCCGATTTTTCGGCCGCGACGGGGCCGACGTTCACGATTCATCTCGCGCGAAATGGCCTGTCGCTCCGCTTCATGAGCGCGGTCACGGTGTTCTCCGCCCCGGACGCGGTCACCCTCGAGGAGCTACGGATCGAGAGCTTGTATCCCCTCGACGCGGCGACGGAGCAGGCCTGCGAGCGCCTCGCGCAACAAGACACGGACGAACGCGAACGCGCGCTCCTCGCGAAATCGGCTATCCCCGATACGGCTCTTGCCCGTCCGGGCTCTCGCTCGCGGCGGCGACGAGCCACTCGAGGATGAAGACGATGCGCTCGGGATCGAGCTCGACCCCGCTCACGTCGAGCACCACGTCTCCCACGCGGTAGTCGAGGAAGAGCGGCATTCGATCGGGGAGCGAGAGCAGCGTTCGTTTCGCCCGATCGTCGAGCACCGTGCGCGCGTCGTCGAGCGAGCTTGCGTCGATCGCGAAGAGCTCGTCGAGCTCCGGATCGCCGATCGGCGCGCGCTTCTTGAAGAGGCCCGCGAGGGCAGAGGGCTTGGGGCCGAGGGTCACCGTGCGTGTGTGCGTCGAGTCCGCGTCGCGTACCTCTTTTTTGGCCGTGAAGCGGGTCATGAGCCCCAGCGCTTCGTCGGCGCTCTCGGCGAGCGTCACGGTGACGGCGACGCCGCGGAGCTCGCCGGCGAGCGTGGGGCCGTCTTCGCCGGTGTGGGACGTGAGGGCGGTGCGAGCGGCGACCTCGCCGAACGCGTGCTCTCCTCTCTGCGCGAGGTTCTCCACGAGGACCCGCCGCGCCGCGGCCGCGCGAACTTTCCTCTCCCGCGAGAAGAGCTGCGTGAAGAGTGAGCCCAACGACAACAATCGATCGCCTGCTTACTTGTGGTCCGAGCCGGGGGAGCCGCCCGCGCCGCTCGGCATCGGGTTGTGCTCGCGCTCGAGGTAACGGAAGATCGTCCGCGGGTCGACGCCGAGATCGCGCGCCGTTTGGGTGCGGTTTCCGTTGTTTCGCTCGAGCACCTCGAGCACGTACTTTCTTTGGAATTCTTCTTTGGCTTTTTCGAGTGGCAAGATGGGATTCTCGCCGCTCTGATCGAGCTCCAAATCTTCCACGCTGAGGAGGGCCTTGTCGCACAAAACGAGCGCCTTTTTGATGCGGTTCTCGAGCTGGCGAATGTTGCCCGGCCAGGGGCTCTTCTTGATCGCGGCGAGGGCTTGAGGGGTAAACCCTTGCACCGAGCTCTTGAGCTCGTCCGCGTACTTGGAGAGCAAGGCCTTCGCGATGATGACCACGTCGTCGCCGCGCTGACGGAGCGCGGGCAAGAACAGGTTCACCACGTTCAAGCGGTAGTAGAGGTCTTCGCGGAACCGGCCCATGCGAATCTCTTCTTCGAGGACGCGGTTCGTCGCCGCCACGATGCGAATGTCGACCTTCTCCGCTTTGGAGTCGCCGACGCGGAAGACGACGCGTTCTTGGAGCGCACGGAGCAGCTTGACCTGCAGGTTGAGCGGGAGCTCGCCGATTTCGTCGAGGAACAGAGTGCCACGATCGGCCGCTTGGAACTTGCCGGGGCGCGAGGCGATGGCGCCCGTGAACGCGCCCTTCACGTGACCGAAGAGCTCGCTCTCGATGAGGTTCTCCGGGATGGCTCCGCAGTTGATGACGATGAACGGGCCGTTCGCGCGGTTGGAGCGCCGGTGCACCTCGCGCGCGATGAGCTCCTTGCCGGTGCCGGTCTCGCCGGTGATGAGCACGCTGATGTCCGTCGTCGCCACCTTTTGCAGCTTGCGGAACACTTCCATCATCGAAGGGCACACGCCGATGATCTCGCCGAAGCGCTTGTCTTTCAGCTCTGCGGCGAGCTTCTCTTTGTCGGCGCGGAGGGTGGAGAGAAGCATCGCGTTCTGCAAGATGAGCGACGCT
>JAAFHV010000467.1 GCA_013297655.1 Myxococcales bacterium
AGCACCTTCGCGCGTCGGCGCTCGGGCAAGAGCGCGTACGCACGATCGTCGGAGGGCAGCTCGTCCTTCGATTGACCGATCGGAGCGATGCGCGCCTCGAGGGTGCGGCTCGCGCCGGAGAGGTTCGGGTAAAACCGCGGGAGGCGCTCACCCGGCTTCAAACGAAGCTTCGTGATGTCGACGAGCTGCCCGTCGCCGAAGAGCTTCATCTCGATCTCTTCGGGCTCGGGGCCGGTGTTGGTGACCTCGAGCATCACCTCGTAGCGGCTCTTGTCGAGCGGGTACCTTCTCACCGAGAACGCGGTGACGGCGACGTTGCGCGAGCCCTTGCCGACCGGAACGTACGAGAGCTTCGCGTCGCCGAGGTGCACGGGGCCGGTGGAGTCGGACGCGGGGCCGAGCGATCCATCGGAAACAACGACAATTTCTGCGTTTTCCACGCCACGCAGCGCGTCGGTCGCGAAGCGGAGGGCGCGCGGAAAATCGGCGCGCGCGTCGGTCGCTTGAATCTGATCGAGGGCGCGCTCGAGGTCGGACGTGTCGCCGCTCATGGGGCCGGTCGGCGTGATCGACGCGTCCATCTGCGCGATGAGCATGCGGTCGGATCCACCGAGCCCGCGGATGAGCTTCTTGACCTCGTCCTTCGCGACCCCGAGACGGTTCGGCGCGACGTCGGTCGCCTTCATCGATGCGCTCGCGTCCACCAGCACGACCAGGTTGCGCCCCTTGATGAGCGTGGCCGCCGCGCGCGGATCACCGAGCGAAATCGCGAGCAGCGCGAGGAGCGCGAGCTGGAGCAAGAGCGAGAGCAGCCGCTTCAGCTTCGAGAACAGGCTCGTCGCTTCTTTGTCGCGGAGGATGCGCTCCCACAGCTTCGAGAACGGCACCGCCACCGCGCGACGGCGGAGCTTAAGAATGTAAAGCGCGGTCGCAAAGGCCGCAGCACCCCCGAGGATGCCGAGCCACTGCACCAGCGGTAGACCTGCAAAAATCACCTGAGGAACCCTCCCCGGCGGAACACACGGAGCACGAGCTCGTCGAACGGCACCGCGATGTCGGCGCGGATGTACGGCACCTGCCGCGAAGAACAGAACTTGTCGATTTCACCCAAGTATTCGTCGTAGACCTCGCGAAAACGCGCGAGCACGCCGGCCGTGATGGTGACCTCGCGCTCGTCGCCGGTCTCGCAGTCGTAGAGCAGCACGTCGCCCGAGAGCTCCGGCTTTGCCTCTTTCGGATCGGTCACGTGCACGACGAAGGGATCGAACTTGTTGTAGCGAAGGACGTTGATGCCCTTCTCGAAGCCGGCCGGATCGTAGAGATCGGTGATGAGCACGGCGAGGCCGCGGCGCTTGTTCTGCGCGACGAACGTCTTCATCGCGTCGCCGAGATCGGTGGTGCCCTCGGCCTTGAGCTGGGTGAGGAAGCGGAACACCTTGAAGATGCGCGCCTTGCCTCGCGTCTCTTGCATGCGCTCGGTGATGTTGTCGGCGGCAGCGACGATGCTCACGCGGTCCAAGTTGGCGAGCCCCACGTAAGCGAGGGCGGCCGCGACTCTCTTCGCATAACGGAGCTTCTCGCCGTCACCGAAGGCCATGCTGCGGCTCTGATCGACGATGAAGTAGATCGCGAGATCTTCTTCTTCCTCGTAGAGGCGCACGAGGAGACGATCGAACTTTTGGTACACGTTCCAGTCGAGGTAACGAAAGTCGTCGCCCGGCTGGTAGTCGCGGTGGTCGGCGAACTCGACGCCGGAGCCGCTCTTTTTGGTGCGACGCTCGGCGCGCATGCGACCAGCGAACACCTTGCGGCTCGTCATCGCGAGGTAGTCGAGCTTGCGCTGGAACTCGTCGTCGAAAAGCTCGTCCTCGCCTTTGCCGCGGACGGCTGATTTTTCGCTTCGTCCTAGGACGCGGTCAAGAAGCCCCAAGCGGAGCCCCGTTCTTCTCGCGGAGGCCTGCCTTCGTCTCGGGGACGCTCTTCAGGATGGCCTGGATGACCTCGTCGGTCTTGATGCCCTCGGCCTCGCCCTCGAAGTTGAGGAGGATGCGGTGACGGAGCGCGGGAAGGGCCTGTGCGCGCACGTCGTCGTTGCTCGCGGCGAAGCGGCCCTCGAAGAGCGCGCGGATCTTGGCGGCCAAGAGGATCGACTGCGCGCCACGCGGTGAAGCGCCGAAGCGCACGAACCGTTTGCCCAAATCGGGTACGTCCGGACCGCCGGGGTGCGTCGCTTGGATGACGCGAATCGCGTAGTCCTGCACGTGACGCGCGACGGGAACTCGACGAACGAGCTTCTGCATCGCGAGGATGCGCGGCTTGTCGAGGATCGAGTTGGTCTTCTCGTTCGCGGTACCGGTCGTCAAATCCAAGATCCCGTGGAGCTCGTCGCGATCGGGGAACGGGACGTGGAGCTTGAACAAGAAGCGGTCGAGCTGCGCTTCGGGGAGCGGGTACGTGCCTTCCATCTCGAGCGGGTTCTGGGTCGCCAAGACCACGAAGGGTTGGTCGAGCACGTGCGTGGTGCGACCGACCGAGACGCGGTGCTCCGCCATCGCCTCGAGGAGCGCCGATTGCGTCTTCGGGGTGGCGCGGTTGATTTCGTCCGCGAGCAAAATGTTGGCGAAAACCGGGCCTTTACGGAACTCGAACACCTTGCCGCCGGCTTGGGTGTCGTCGATGACGGTGGTGCCGAGGATGTCGGCCGGCATGAGGTCGGGGGTGAACTGCACACGCGAGAACGAGAGGCTCATGACCTCCGACAAGGAGCGCACGAGCATGGTCTTGCCGAGGCCGGGCACGCCTTCGAGGAGCGCGTGGCCGCCGGCGAGGATGCACGTGAGGACGCCGTCGACGACCTCGCGATTGCCGATGATGCTCTTGGCGATCTCGGCGCGGAGCGCGTCGATGCTCTTCCGGAACTCGGCGACCTCGGTCTTCACGTCACCCGTGTCTGCGATCTCGCTCATCGTGTCTCCTGATGGACGTGCCGTTCACTGCATGACCGCGCGCTGCTTGCTGACAGCGGCGTTCTCTTTTCCGCGACCCTCACTTCGGGGGATCTTGCGTTTCGCGCGGACGAATGAGCTGGAAGTAGCGGCGCACGTAGAAGCGATACCCACCAGGGATCTCGTCCTTCTCGAGGGCCTCTTCCGCGACCGTGTTGTATTCGCGGTACACGCTTTTGTAGCTGCGTGACGCGAAGCCGCGCTCTGCCGCGCCGAGGATGACCTCGCTCCGACTCCCGCCCTGCCCCGTGTCTTGGCCGGCGACCTGCGTATCTTGCGTTCCCATCTTCGGGTTCGTCGCCGCGCCTTGCACCGCGCCGCCAGAGCCGCTGCCCCAGCCGGGACCTTGCTGCCCGCCTTGGCCACCTTGCCCGCCCTGACCGCCTTGGCCCTGGCCGCCTTGGCCTTGGCCCTTGGTGATGAGGAGCAGCTTTTCGC
>JAAFHV010000468.1 GCA_013297655.1 Myxococcales bacterium
GCTCTTCCGATCTCCGCAGACGCTGCTCGCCGAGGGCCTGATTCCGCCTGCGCTCGTGTTCGGGCAGCGCACCTTCTTGTGGCCCACGCACGGAATCGCGCCGCCCGATGGCGTCGCCCTCCATGTGTATGCTGCAGATATCGCGCGCTCTCCGGATGGGCGGTTCTGGGTCCTCGCCGATCGCACGCGCGGGCCCGCTGGGGCCGGATACGCGCTCCAAAACCGAATGACGCTCGCGCGAGCCTTCCCGGACGCGTTCCGCGACGTGCAGATCGAGCAGCTCGCGCCCTTTTTTTCGGCGCTCCGAGACACGCTGACCACCCGCGCGCTCGAACGCACGGGCGGCCGAAATGGCGCACGAAACAGATCCGGCGACGAGCCGCCGCTCGCGGTGCTCCTCACCCCCGGCCCCTACAACGAGACCTACTTCGAGCACTCTTTCCTCGCGAAGCACCTCGGGTTTCCTCTCGTCGAGGGGCAAGATCTCGTCGTCCGCGGCGATCGCGTTTACCTGAAGACTCTGCGCGGCCTCCAGCGGGTCCACGCGATCTTGCGCCGCCTCGACGACGACTTCTGTGATCCGGTCGAGCTCCGCGCCGACTCCGCCCTCGGTGTCCCTGGGCTCCTCCACGTCGTGCGCGCGGGCAACGTCGTCGTCGCGAACACGCTCGGGAGCGCGGTCCTCGAAACAGGCGCATTCTCCGGGTTTTACCCTGCCGTTGCGCGCAGGCTCTTCGGCGAGGATCTCCTCATGCCGTCGATCGCGACGTGGTGGTGCGGCGAGCGACCGGCCCTCGCCTACGCGATCGAGCACCTCGACGATCTGCTGATCAAGCCCGCCTATCCTACGATTCGAATGGCGCCGGTGCTGGGCCGTACCCTCGACGCCGCGGCGCGCGCCGATCTCGTGATGCGCATGCAGAAGACACCCCACGCGTACGTCGCGCAAGAGTCGGTGAGCCTCTCGCAAGCACCCACGTGGGAGAGCGAGCGCGGTGGGCTCGTGCCTCGCGCGACCACGCTTCGTGTGTTCGCCGTCGCGACGCCCGAAGGTTACGTCGTGATGCCCGGCGCGCTCGCCCGCGTCGCACCACAAGACGGCGACGTGGCGTCGATGCAGTGGGGCGGCTCGAGCAAAGACACGTGGGTGCTCGGCGAGGGCGCGACGGAACAAAAGGCGCAGCCCAAACGCGCGCGTGTCAGCGTGTCGGATATCGCGAAGAGCGTGGTCGATATCCCCTCTCGTGTCGGAGAGAATCTATTTTGGATGGGTCGGTATGCAGAGCGTTGCGAGGGCTCGGCGCGTCTGCTCCGCGCCGCGCTCGTGCGCCTCGCCGACGCGTCACCGGACGAACAAGGCGCCCTTCGCGCGCTCACGAAGGTGGCCGAACGCCTGGAAATTACCCTGCCTCCGCGCGTCGAAGGCGAACCCGGCGGCGAGCCGAGCTTCCTCGGGGCGGCGGTGGATCCCTCGTTCCCGGGCGGCCTCGCCGCGAACGTACTTCGCCTCCACGGCTGCGCGTCCCTCGTGCGCGAGCGCCTGTCGATCGATAATTGGCATATCCTCAGCAAGCTCCCGAAGCGCATCCCGGGGCCGCGCGCGCAACTCGGGGCCGCGCTCACGTGGATCGACGAAGTGATGACGACGTGCGTCTCGCTCGCTGGCTTCGCGATGGACGACATGACCCGCGACGAGAGCTGGCACTTCTTGCTTCTCGGGCGCCGGCTCGAGCGCCTCGCGCATCTCTCGTCGGTCGTCACGAACATTCTTGCCTTGCCGGGAGAAGAGCGCCCCGACGCGCTCGAGTGGCTGCTCGAGGCGGCGAACTCCATCGTCACGTTTCGCGCGCGTTATCGCCGCGAACCGGAGCTCCTGCCGGTGCTCCACCTCGTGGTCTTCGACGAGACGAACCCCCACGCCGTCGCGTTCCAGCTTCGTGAGCTGCAGGGTGCGGTCGCCAAAATTGCAGACGAGGTGGGCGGCGATCAGGTGGGCCGCACGCTCGCTGCGATTGGCCTCGAGCTCCGTCGGTTCGCCCTCGACGGCTTCGAGCCCGAGACCGGCGAGGTGGTCGATCGCGCCGCAAAATCGCTCGCGAAGCTGCTCGAGCGGGTAGAACGCGCCGCCTACGACGTCTCCGACGAGGTGCAGCGCCGCTTCTTCTCGCACGCGGGGAGCCCGGTCCCGCAGGGCATCGAAGCATGACCACGCCGGAGACACGCGCATACGTCGTCGTTCACGACACGAAGTACGAGTACCTGCACCCGGTGAGCCTATCGCGGCAAGTTGTGCACCTCAGCCCGCGTGAGGTTCCTTGGCAGAAGGTCCGCGAGCATTCGCTGGAAATCGCGCCCTCCGCGGAGCTTTTGACGGACTCACGCGACGCCTTCGGGAACCCGGTGCGTGCATTTTGCATCGAACAAGATCACGAGTCGTTGTTCGTCCGCTCGACGTCGATCGTGGAGGTCACAGCGAGGGAGACCGACCCCGCGCTCGCCACGATTCGCTGGGAAGACGTGCGCGAGGGCCTCGCGTACCACGCGGGCTCGCGCCCCGCCGCCGCCGACCTGGAGGCCGTGCGTTATGGCTTCGAGTCGCCGCGTGTGCGAAACAAACGCGAGCTCGCCGACTGGGCGCGCGATTGTTTCCCGCCCGGGGCTTCGCTCTTCGCCGGAGCGCGCGCGCTCATGCACAAGATCTATGGCGAGATGACGTTCGATCCCAAGGCGACGAACGTCTCGACCCAGGTCATGGAGGCGTTCGAGCGTCGGCGCGGCGTCTGCCAAGATTATGCCCATCTCATGCTCTCGTGCCTCCGGTCGCTCGGGCTCGCGGCGCGCTACGTGAGCGGGTACTTGCTCACGCGGCCGCCCGCAGGTCGCCCTCGACTCGTCGGCGCCGACGCGTCCCACGCCTGGGTATCTGTGTACTTTCCAGGCTTCGGCTGGGTCGACATGGACCCCACGAACGACGTGATGCCCTCCCTCGAGCACGTGACCGTGGCGTGGGGGCGCGACTACGACGACGTGATTCCGCTTCGTGGGGTGCTGCTCGGCGGCGGAGATCACGAGCTCTCGATCGCGGTCACGGTGGTGCCGGTGGAGGACTACGAGGCTGTTTTTGGCCGCCCGTGGCCCTTCGGAGAGCAGCTCCGATCGCCGTCGTGACTCGAGCGCGCGTGGCTTCCTCTACGTCGTCGCGCTGATCGCGGAACTTTCTTCGGCGCGTCGGTGTCGGGCTCCGTCCCATGCCCCGCGCCCTACGCGTTCTCCTTCTCGCCGCCGTCATTGGACTTTTCCTGATTGGCAAAGATTCACGCGCGTTGCCACGAGGTCCCGTCGCGCGTGGGCTCGCCCTCTATGCCCACGCCGCGGCTTCGGCGGCCCCGGGGGCGAAGGTCGCGGTGGCGATAGAGGCTTATGGTTTTCCCTC
>JAAFHV010000469.1 GCA_013297655.1 Myxococcales bacterium
GCGTGGTGTCGGTCGAAGCGCGCGAACGCCTCTCCGAGGGTGGCGCAGGCGCCGAACAAGGAGTCCACGGTGTCCCAGTACAGCGGAACGATCGTGCTCGTCCCAGCGCTACCGCTGGGTTCCCGGTGTGACGTTCCAGGGAGCTCCACAAATCAATCCAACTGGCGTGCGGATAGCGGAAGTCGGGATTCTCCAGGTCGGCGAGCGCGAGCCCGTGGGCGCCGGCGAGGGCCTCCGGGTCGACCCCCACGCTCGCAGCGGCGCTTAGGACCGGCCGGACCGTCTTCGCGCTGACGGTACACACGGGCAGCGGACGCACGGCTGGAGCAGCCCGCGCGACCGGACGCGCCGCGGGCAAGGCTTCGGCCTCCGGCGTCCGGCGGTTGTCGACGAGCATCGAGAGGTAGACGCCGCCGCGCCGGCGATGTCGCGTGCGGATCTTCGAATTTCGCTCCGCACGTATGACCTCGAAAAATACCTTGTTGTCGAAACGGACCACCGGAAACGTCGGCTCGGGCCCATCGGGGCGAGGACGATGGCACCGTCGGCGCCGCCGGAATTGCAGACGCTTCGCTCCCTGCGCGATCCCGAAGTCGATGATTCCCGCGCACACGATGGGGGGCTATCGCGTCCGGAGGTCCCAGCTTCCGCCGCGACGCGCGCATCGAGGGCGATGGCAACGACCACCCGCGGGCGAGCGCGTCCTCGAAGGGGCTTGCCAACGGAGACCTCTCTCGCGGCCGTGGAGTGGCCTCTCGGACCAACGCTTCGGCGTCGCCGCACACTTGAGCGGAATGCTCCTTCGGAGCACGGTGACCCATGTCTTTCTGGTTCCGCAGAGCTTCGTTCGGCGCGGCGTGCCTGGTGTCGACGGCCTTGGTCGGTTGCGCACCGGCTATGCCACGAGGTGCCGGGGCGGCCGCGCCGATGGGGGAGGTCCATTCCCGCGCCCGCAGCGAAGCGGCCTCGGCGCTCGTGGCGTCCCTGGTCGGGGGCTTCGATCCCGAGGGCCTGAGCGCTTACGGGATGGAGCGATACGACGTTGCCATTGCCGACCTCCAGCCTGGGCGCTTCGGGCGTTGGCGAGCCGCATCCGCGCCGGTCGAACGGGACCTTCGCGAGCGACTCCGCCGCGAGACCGACCCTGCGGTTGTCGCGGATCTCGAGTCGCTCCTTTGGTATCTGCGCATTCGCACCGATCGCGAGCAGATGAACGACGAGGTCGAGGTACCACTCGACGACCCTGCAGCGATCGTCCTCGCCGGCCTCGAGCCGCTCCTGGCCCGAGATGCCTCGCCGGTGCGTCGACTCCACGGCCGCGAGCGCCTGCGAGCCTATCTGGGCGACGCGGAACGGGGCGGCCTGGTGGCGGCGGCAAAGAGTCGAGCTCGGATCGCGCTGCAGCGGCCGTTCGGCGTGCCGCCCCTTCGAGCGGCGGTCGAGCGTGTGGCTCGCAACACGCCGGTCATGGTCGGCGCCCTCACCGACCTCGTCGCGGGCCAAGCTAGCCCGGAGCTCTCGCGATCGATGGCCCAGCTCGCGAGCGAGCTCGCCGACTACGCTGCGTTTCTCCGGGAAGAGGTCTTGCCTCGATCACGCAGCGACTTTCGTCGGCCGCCGGAGGTCTATCGGCTCGCCTTGCGCGAATCTGGCATCGACGCGCCACCGCTCGAGCTCGCAGCACACGCCCGCCGAGAGCTGGCGCAAGTGCAGCAGGAGATGCAGGCGCTTGCACAAAAGATCGCTACGCGCCGCGGCCTCGCGTCGCACGACTACCGCGACGTCTTGCGCGCCCTGGAGATCCGGCCAGCGGGAAGAGGCCGCTCGGAGAACGAGGTTCTCGCGCTCTATCGGCAACGCGTCCAGGAGCTCACCGCGATCCTGCGACGCGAGAAGCTGGTCACGGTGCCTACCCGCGCACTCTCCTTCCGCGTCGCGAGCGCCGCCGAGAGCGCGCGCTTGTCTGCTCCCTTCTACAATCCGCCCCGGCTCGTGGGTAACGTGGGTGAGCGAGGCGAGCTCGTGCTTCCGCAGGGCAGCGCGAGCGACTTCGACTCCGACGTTGCGTCCTGGTGGCTCGCGGCCCACGAAGGACGCCCGGGCCACGATCTCCAGTATACGAGCATGCTCGAAGCGGGGGTCTCGTTTGCTCGGGCCGCGTTCGCGTTCAACAGCGCAGCAGCGGAGGGCTGGGCCCTCTATGCCGAAGAGCTCGTGCGCCCTTATCTGCCCGAGGAAGCGCAACTGGCGACGTTGCAAGCGCGCCTCATGCGTGCCGCACACGCGCAGCTCGACGTCGAGCTCAACCTGGGTTTGATCACGCCTGCCGAGGCCAAGCGGGTGATCGTAGAGGACGCGGTCTTTTCGGAGGCGTGGGCCGAGCAGTGCGTCGAGCGCTACACCATCGTTTGGCCAGGTCAGGCGCCCTCTTACCTCTACGGCTATTGGCAGCTCGTCGAGCTACGCGCGGAGGTGCAGCGGGGTCGCGGGAGCGCGTTCGACCCCGCCGCCTTTCACGACTTCGTTCTCGCGCAGGGCTTCTTGCCGCTCCCTGCGCTGCGCCGTACGACGCTGCGCCGCTTCCTGCAGCCTGGCTGACCGAAACCCGATTTGCCAAAATCGCTTTATCACCCGTAGTTGCAAGTCAACGCGGCGAACCGGCCTCGCGCGGACATATCCGAGGAGGGCGCATCCGGCGCGGTCCGCCTCCGCCTCGGCGCCGATCCGAGGAACCACGCCCTCGCCTTCGAGCTCCCGATCGCTCGGTAGCCGGCGGGCGCGGACCGCGGATTTCAAGAGTGCCGCGGCGACCCGATCGCCGCCACATGTCGGGTGGACGACACGCGCGCGAGATCGTCATGGGCGGGTCCGGCGAGCGCGGGCAACCTCACCCGTGCTCGCTCCGCGCCGCGGTACGGACAGGGGCATGAGCCTCACGAACCTCACCACCAAGCGCCTCGTCCACACCCTCGTCATCGCCATGCTCGTGCCGCATCTCGCGGCCTGCGGCGACATTCGGCTCCCTCCGCCCGCGGCTCCCGAGAAGGCCATGCCCGCGGAGGCGGAGGTCCCGAACGAGGCGGCCGCCGAAGGCACCGGGCGCGTCCTGCTCGAGGCCAACGGCGAGAAGGCACGCGTCGTCGAGGTCACCGGCACGAGCGTCGAGAGCCAAGGTTACCGCCTCAACGTGATGACCGAGCGCCCCGTGTGCACGACCACCCCGTGCGTCGTCGATCTGCCGCGCGGCGCGCACACGCTCGTCTTCGTCTCTCCCACCGATCCGAACCGCGGCAGCCCCGTCGAGCTCGACGCCGGGAGCCACCCCA
>JAAFHV010000047.1 GCA_013297655.1 Myxococcales bacterium
TTTCGGCGAACAAGGCGAACTCGCGAACTGGCGAACGGGCGAACTGGCGAACGGGCGAACTCGCGAACTGGCGAACTGGCGAACTGGCGAACTGGCGAACAAGGCGAACTGGCGAACTGGCGAACTGGGCGAAACAAGCGACCTACGCGTCTCGCGCGGCCTCCCGCACCAACTCACCCCTTCGCCACCGGCAACCGAACCTCCAAACGCGTACCCGACGACCGCTTCGTCGCCCCGCGACGCGCGCCTCGCCGCGATGCCGCTTCGCCACGTGGGCGACGAGCGCGAGCCCGATGCCGTGGCCCGGCGATCCGTGGGCGCCGTGGCCTCGCGCAAAGGGCTCGAACACCTTGCGGCGCTCCGATTCGGCGATTCCAGGCCCGTCGTCCTCGATCGAAAGAATGGCAATCTCGTTGGCACCCGTAACGTCAATCGATACCTGATTACCGAACTTGAGCGCGTTCGATACCCCGTTCGAGATCGCGATCCCCAACGCCGAAGCGTCGCCACGAACGAGCACGTCCGGGCCGGGCTCCACCGTCACACGCGCGCGCTCGTCGTCGGTAAGGTCGAGCACGGTCTCCTCCACCACGTCGCGAAGCGAAACAAGCTCGCGCGCGTCGTCTTGTGTCTCCGGGCTCGCGAAGAGCAGGAGCCGCTCGGTCACGTCTTGAAGGTGACGCACCTTCTGAAGCGCACGCTCGAGGGAAACCGCCGGACGCGTGGAGGCGACGCCGTCCGCCTCCTCCGACGCCTCCTCCGAGGCACCCAGCGTGCTCTCGGCCAAAAGCTCCAGCTCCGCACGCACGATCGTGAGCGGGGTCCGGAGCTCGTGCGCCGCGTTGACCGCGAAGCGCGACGAATGCGCGAGCGCGTCCATCATTCGCGTGTAGAGCAGCTCGACCGCGGTCCGGAGCGCGTCTACCTCGGCCACCCCTTCCCGTCTCCCGAGCTGCTCGAGCGCCGTGGGCGAAGCTTTGGGGACCGACTCGAGTCGAAGCTCGGCGATACCACCCTGGAGCCGCACGAGCGGCGCGAGCGCACGCCGCGCGAGCACCGCGCCCAAGCCCCAAGCCACTAGCGCCGCAAACGACGCGGCGGCGAGCGCGGCCAACGCGAATAGGCCCGTCCTCGACTCCGCACGAGTGCCGGCGGAGACCCGCGCGCCGCTCGCGCTCGAGACGGTGCACACACGAAATGCCTCCCGCGTGGAGCAGCCCAGCTCGCCGCGCGTGCCATGCAGCTCGCCAGCAAGCGACTCGCCGCTCTGCGCCACTACGCGAAAACGAATCCCCAATGACGTGGCCTCGTCTTCTTCGTCCCGAATCACGGTCGCGATCGGCGGGTGCGTGGGCAGATCCAGCTCGCGCGCCACTTCGCCCGCCGCCGCTTCCAGGCTCCGATCGGTCGCGCTCGTAAGCAGCGCGTCGGCGAAGGCACATGCCACGATCGACGCGACCGCCGCCGCGATCGCGGCAGAGACGAGGCTCGCGAGCGAGACCCGCGCCGTGAGGCTCGTGGGCCGCTTCAGGGCTCTACCCCGAACGCATAACCCTCGTTGCGAATCGTGCGAATCACGTTCGGCCCCAGCTTGCTCCGCAGACGAGCCACGAGCACGTTCAGACTGCTCGTGTTCGACTCCGTCGCTTCGCCCCATACCTGATCGAGCAACGTGGTTCGGGTCACGAGCTGGCCGCTCCGAGCGACGAGAACCTCCAAAATCGCCCACTGGCGCGCGGTGATCGGCACTTCGACGTCGGCGCGGGTCGCGCGCCGCTTCGTGAAGTCGAGTGTGACCTCGCCCGCGACCTTCGGGCGCCCATAGACCGGCGCCGTGAGCGCTCCGCCCGCCCGCCGCCCCAACGCACGAACGCGGGCACGAAGCTCCGCTACCGCGAACGGCTTGGGGAGGAAATCGTCGGCCCCAGCGTCCAAGCCTTCGACCCGCACCGCGACGTCGGTCTTCGCGGTGAGGAGCAAGATAGGAAACGTGAACCCCTCGCCGCGAAGTGCGCCGCAGAGCTCGAGCCCCGAGCCATCCGGAAGCGCAATATCGAGTAGGACGAGGTTCGGGGCACCATCAAGAAGGGCAATGCGCGCCGCCTTTACCGAGTCGGCCGTTTCGACGACGTGGCCGTCCGCGAGCAGCGCGCGGCGCACCACGCTCCGCACGTCGTCGTCGTCGTCCACGACCAAGATCCTCATCCCCCGACCTTAGCCGCCCAGAGCGACGACAGCGAGAAGCGGCGAGGGCGCCGTTTGCCGGCCGTTAAGCTACCGTGCAATCCGCGAACGCGTTCAGAACGTGGCCTTCACGCCGATCTGCACCCAGCGTGGCGCGTTCACCCGCGCGCCGTAGGGCCTCCGCCCCACGACGTTCGCGACCCCGTTCACGTTGCGAACGTTCGCGTACACCTTCAGCCACTTGAGCGGCGACACGTACGCGCCGAGATCGAGCCAGATTTGTTCGTCGGTCGCGATCGTCTCCGCGATCGGCGCGCTGCCAGCGATCTCACGCATCGGCGCGACGTAGTTGAACGCGGCAGAGAGGCCCACGTACTTGTGCTCCACCCCCGTCGTCAGGTTGAGCTGATGGCGCGGAATGTAAGGAATCTTGTCGCCGGCACGCACGTTTCCATAAATGGGATCGCCGGAGAGGAAGTCGCTCCGAAACTCGCCGTACGTAAGCGTGTAGGCTGCAGTCATCGGGATCTTCACCGGCCCGGCGGGGGCTTCGTACGTCGCGAATGCCTCTAGCCCGTACACGTGGGCAGTGCCGGCATCGAACTGACGGTCGAGCCCCACGTCGACGCAGCCGCTCGAGAGCGTGCAGATATCGGTGAGGTTCGAATAATCGTTGAAGAACCCTATCGCCTCGAAGCGCGCGCGACCGCGGGTGTAGCGCGCGCCCGCCTCGTAGTTCACGCTGTACTCGGGGCTCACCTCGCGGCCGCTACCGGGCGGCGGGGGGCTGAATCCGCGGTACGCGCCGCCGAGCAAACCGAGCTGCTTCGTGAGCGCGTAGTACGCACCGACACCGGGCATGAGCGCGCCGGTGAACCCATTTTTCGCGCCGTTCGTGAGATAGTCCTCCGCGCGTGAGGCGATGAACTCGGCGCGCAGCCCCGGCGTCACGGTAAGTCGATTCCAGTTCATCGCGTCCGTCACGTGGAGCGCGAGCGCGTAGGTCCGCGCGAAGTTCCGTGTCGTCACGATTTCGGGCTCGTTCGCGGAGACGAGCACACCCGATTGCATCAGGTATCCCTGCTCCGTATGGAGACGATTGATTTCGTCGTAGTGGAGCCGCGCCCCGACCTCGATCGCGTGCGTGACCGGCCCCGTGCGCCCCGTCGTGGTGAGCACGCTTTGAATGCCCTGGCTCACGAAGCTGCGGTTGTTCGGCCCCACGTAGAGCGTGTCGGAGCCGGTTCCACTCGAGTCGATCGTGCCTTTGAGCACCGCATAGTAGCCGGCATTCGCGGGGTCGTCGGGGCTCGCGAGCACGTCCGACGCGGAGGCGCGACCGAGGCGATTGAGCTTCGACCACGTGCGCTGGTAGTCGAACCGGTACGCCTGTGTCTTCAGCGTGTACGAGGTCTCCGCGCCCTCCATCGTGTGCGAGAGCACGATCCCGGTCCGATGGTTCTTCATCTGATCGAGCTGGCTCGCGGCATAGCGCCGATACGGATCTTCGCGAAAATCGGCGAGCGTCTGCCCGAGGTACGTCTCGTTCGAGACCTCGTCGGCATACGAGAGCTTGAGCCCGAACGTGTGCTTCGTGGAGGCGGTCGGGTCGACGACGTAATTGGCTTTCACCATCCAGTCGTTGCGCGTAGAGCCCGTGTCGGCCCCGCTCGGCAGGTTGGCGAACCCGGTGTTCTGCAGGCGCACCCCCTCGATGAGCACTCCCCAATGCTCGTTGCCCACTCCCGCGTACGCGTGCGCCTTGCCGTAGCCGTATGCGCCGAGGGAGAGATCGACCATCGCCGAAGGTTTGTTCGGGATTTGACGGGTCAGAAAATCGATCGCCCCGCCGACCGTCTGCGGGCCATACGCGATCGCAGAAGGCCCTTTCGCGACGCGCACTTGCGTCATTCGCGCCATAAGCGGGAAGTAGTACGCCGCGGGCGCAGAGTACGGCGCAGGCCCAAAGAGGATGCCGTCCTCCATGAGAGTGAGCTTCTTGCTGCGGTCAGGGTTTCCGCCACGAATACCGATGTTCGGGCGGAGGCCGACGCCGTCCTCGCCGCGCATGTACACGCCGGGAACCTGGAGCAATACCGCGGTCGGATCGTCGTACGAGAAGCGCTCGAGCTGTTGCTTGCGGAGGACCTGAACCGAGCCCGCGCTCCTCGCGAGGGGGTTGCCGGAGATGACCACGTCCTCGACCACGGGCGGCGGCTTCGTGGGGGCGCTCGCGGGCGATGGCGAGGGGTCGGCCGCTGCAGGAGGCGGCTTCGTCGGGTCGCTGGCGGGCGCCGGGACGCTGGACGACGCGGGCTCTGCGGGGGCGACCGCGGGGGGCGGAGGATCGCTCTGCCCGCTCTGCCCGCTGGCGGGGAGCGGCTCACCTTGCGCCGCAGCGATGGATGAGAGCGAGCAGACGACGAGCCCCACGGAGAGGGCGGTTTTGCGCGATCGAGACGAGTTCTGCATGACAGCGAGGAATCTTGAGGACGATGAAACCTAGAGGACGGGCCTCGTCGGCGGTGGTGGCCCCACGGGGCCGGGCATGACGTACGACGCAGGGCCAACTCCGTCTTCAACGGTCATCAAGTCGACCGCGGGATCGACGAGCGGGACGCCCGGACGCGCGTTGAGAGACACGAGCGCCTCGGCGTAAACGGCGACCTCGCCTTCGCGCGCGGCGAAATCCTCGCCGATCGTGTGGGCGAGCTGGAGGACGAGGTCGGGCTGGCTCGCCATCTCGTTCTCCTGGTACGGGGTGAGGTACTTTCGTGGGCTCACGATCCACGTCTTGCCGGTGGTCTTGCTCTTCACGAAGAAGGTCACCGAGCCCCCCTTCGCGCGGACCATCACGCGCCACGAGTACCGCATGCCCTGCTCGTGCCAGAGCACGTTTCCGCCGTAAAAAAAGCCGCGGATCGGCATGAGCACCTGCAGCGCGACGTACACGACACCGAGGCCGAGGGCGACGCGGCCTGGCAACGACGCGCGCACTCTCGGCACCGGGATCGCGCGCGCCGTCACGTCTTCGTTCACGGCGACCTTCTCGCGCCCGAGCCCGCCGCGCAGACGACGCAGTAACGCGCGCGGCCACGACGCATCGAAGAACACGAGCGCCCCGAGGCTCATGATCACGGGAAACATCCCGATGTCGAAGAGCATCCGAGTGAGCACGTGAAACGCGATGACAACGCCATAAGCGAAGGGCCGTGTCCGACGAAACGACAGCCAACCCACGATCGTCGCGTCGAAGAGGAACCCGGCCCAGCTCATCGCGAGCGGCACGTGTGGCACCGTGAAGAGCCGGCCGAGCAGCGGAATGTCCGTGCGCGCGCCGAGCCAAATGCCGAGCGGCTGTCCGTGAAGGAGCCAATCGGGCTGCGCCTTCGCGAGAGCCGCGAACACGTACACGACGCCAATTTGCACGCGGAAAAGCGCATGCCACGCGAACGGAACGGTGCTCGTGTCGCGCGGCTCCGGCTTGCCGAAACGCACGCGCAGCTTTCTTGCGAGCCACGCGTCGACCGACCACGCCTTCGCCGCGGGGGACACCGCGAGCAGCCACGCGAGGAGGCCCGCGAGGTAGTAGTGGTTCAGGTAGGTCGACACGTCGACGAGCTGCACGTACGTGAGGCCCGCGGCGAAGAGCGCCGCCGTCACCCGAAACGCGAAGCCCGCCGCGACCGCGATGCCGAGCGCCGAGAGCGCCCAAAAGAGCGCGTGCATGTGGGTCCGCGAGAGCGGCGCGACCCAGGAAAAACCCCAGTAGTGGAAGCGATAGCGCGGCGAGACGAGCAGCTCGTCGACCCACCCGTGGGCGAGGAAGCGCTGCATCGAGACGCCGAGGGCGAGGCCGAAGAGCACTCGAAAGGCCGCGAGCCACGCCACGTCGGTGCGCGCGAGCAGCCACGCCTCGGCGCGCTCCACGATGCGCGAGGGGGTGCTCACGTGGCCTGTTCCCGCGCCTGCCGTGTCAGTCGGTGTCACTGGCCGCGCTCGCGGGGAGCTTCAAGTTGAGCGGGCTCGCCGAGCCGAAGAGGTTCGTTTTCAGTAGGTTCGTGAGCAGGCGCAGCGTTTGGTAGAGAGCGTTGAACTGGGCTGGGGTCGCCTGCGAAAAGGGAGGAAACGCGTCCGCCGCGGCTTGGGCAGCGGCGAGCTTCGCGGCGATATCGGCGGCGAGCGCTCCGTTCCCGCTCGCGACGAGCCAGTCGTCGAACCCGACCCCGGCGCCGTCCGGCCCGCACCCGGCGTAGAGCGACCGAAACGCGCGGAGGTTTGCGCGAATCGCCTCGATGTCGACCTGCGCGAACGGGGTCTCCGGGTTCGGCGAGGTGGTGCTGAAGCCGGCGTACGCGGCGAGCTTGAGGTCTTTCACCTCCACCTCGGGGTAGAGCATCGACCAAGCGACCACGTTCAGCGTCTCTTGCTCCGAGCCGTAGCCGTCGAACGCGAGGAGCTTCGTTTTGTAGTCTTCGCCGTCCTTCGTGTACACTTTGCGGATCGCCTGCGCGCGGACGAGGGTGTCGGCCGACACCGCAGTGAGGTAGTCGCGCTTCGCGGCGCCGAGCGCTTCGGGACCGAGCGCGGACCACGCTTGCCCCGCGCTCGACGCGGGAGAACATGCGGTGTCGCTCCCGGCGAAAAAAAGCATGTATTCGATCGCAAAGAGACCACGACCGCTCGGGAAGACGAAATCGAAGGAGTCTTTGTAACCCTTCAGCGCGATCTGCGTCTCGACCTGGCAGCGGCTCGTGTCTGGCCACGAGTGCACGAACGAGCGGAGCCCGCGCCCGTGGTAGGTGTCGTTCGCTTTGTCCGCGACCGGCCCGAACTCGAAGAGGGTCATGGTCGACCACGCGTCCATCGCGCGGCGGTACGCGAGCTGCGCGAGGGCGCGGCTCTCGCTCGTCTTCTGCGCGACGTCGCGATCGACTGTCGTCCGCAGCACGCTCACCGCGTTCTCGAGGGTGCAGGCGTGAAACGCGGCACAGTCGACGGCGGCACCGAGGAGACCTTGTTTGGTGAACGCGGCGGTCGACGACGGCGCCGCTCCGCACGCGCGCGGCCCGTCGGGGAGGCCGGCCGAGTCGGGGACGACGCCCGCATCGAACGGTGGCGGGAGCTGCTCGGGAGTGGTCGCGGTGCCCTTCGCCGCGATGCCTGGACGAGGATCCTCGGTCGCGCGGCAGGCCGCGATCGCGCCGAGCGCGAGAACCAGAAGCCCAGCCACGTGAGCGAAACGGCGAGTGTGCAGCATGGGGGTCTTCTCGAGGCACCATACCCTCGGAGCGAGGGCGTTTTTATACGAAGTTCGCGACAACCTGGTGTTCGGGTACCCCCCTCGGAGCCGTCGCGCGCGAGCCATGATTCATGAAGGCTGCACACGTCGCCGTCAACCTCTCGCGCGTCGACACGCCACGTCGCAGAGGCGGACGCGCGAGGTACTTCGCGCCGCCCATCACCCGGGTCCGTCGAGAGGCGGCGCGCGACACGAGCCGCCGCCTCTGGAGCCGAACGTTCAGTTGCCGACCTTGAGCGTCACGACGAACGAGCTCGGATCGGCCGTCGTGCTCTGCGACGACGCGGCGATACGCTTGCCGTCCGGCGAGACCGCGACCTTGAAGAAGGGAAAGCCGTGGGTGGGGTACACTTTGTAGCCCTCGCCGCCGAACGAGCCCTTGTCGAGCTTGCCGTTTTTGTCGAAGAGGAACACCGCCGCCTTGTCGTCCCAGCAGCCGACTTGAACGGTGCGGTCGTCCGAGAGGATCGCGAGGTCGCGGCCGTTGTCGCGGAAGGGCCGCGCGCCGGTGCCCGCTCCCGTCTTGCCCTCGCTCTGGATCGCCCACGCGCCGAGGCGACCGAACGTCGGATCCACCCCATCGCGGTTGACACCGAACGTGAGAAGGTCGTTCTCCTGCGTGGCCACGTCGAAGTTCGACTTGCCGTAGCCGGTCGTCACGTAGCGCCCGCCCGACTGCTTCACGACCGCATACGCCTCGGCGGCGCCTTGTGCGGAGACGAACGGGTTGAACTTGGTTTGCCCCGGCGACGCTGCGGCGGACGTGGTCCCGAACCCGAACGTGGAGTCGGGAGTGCCATCGGGCTTGAGGCGAATCAGCACGACGTTGATGCTCGGACCGACTCCGAAGTTCGCATACCCAGCGGACACGATCGTTCCGTCGGCCTCGACGATCCCGCGGCGCGCGTCGTCGGGGAGCCCCTTACCGTCCGCGTCGGCCCAGAAGGGCTTTCCGCTGTTGAACGCCGGATCGTGCGAGAAGTCGCTGGCGAGCACGCGGGCTACCCAGCGGTCGTTGTCGACCCGCTGCGTGCCACCGACGGCGACCTTGGCCGGCGCGCCGAACGCGAAGACCACAATCTTTTCCGCCGCCGCGTTGCTCTTGTCGAGCGCGATTCCCCACGATTGATACTGCGGAGTCTGCGGTACGCCCGCGTCGTTCGTGACGGGCCAATCGGCAAATTCGCTGTCCTGCCAGCCGAGAACGAGGGCCTGCGGCGTGCCGAACGTGTAGGTCGTGCCCGTCTTGGTGAGCTTGGCGAGCCACACCTTCCCGCCCGCGGCAGCTTGAACCACGAAGCTCCCGTCCGCGAGCTCGACGAGGCCGTACGAGGTCTCGTCGCCATCGATCGGGACCGTGATCGCACCGTCGGTGCCGAAGGTCTTGTCGACCTTGTTCGTGGTCTTGTCGATGCGCCACACCGCGAGCTGGCGGTCGCCACCGACGAGCTTCGCGCCGGACATGTAAAGGTTTCCGTCCGACGCCCAGAGGAGTCCATACGGGTTCAGCGCGCCCGAAACGAGGCCTTCCGACTCGGCCACGACCGGGACCGCAGGCGCGGCATCCGGGGTCGCGTCGACCGGCGGAGGGGCCGCGTCGGTCGGGACCGTCGTCGGCACGGTGTTCGTCGGCGGGACGGTGCCGGTCGGCACGGTGCCGCTGTCCGGCGTCGCGGTCGTGTCATCACTGCACGCGGCGACGGACGTGGTCGCGGCGACGAGCGCCAACAAACCAGAAGCAAGAATGTGCGAACGGTAGCGCATGTGAGTCATTCTCCCGTGGTGGCGCGCCTCGTTCGCGCGCCTCTCGACTTCGGTATAGCGCCGCACCCAAGCAAGTGAAAGTCAATTTCGACAAGAGGTGGAACTGCACGAAATGACGCAACTTACATCGACCATCTCGTGGCGTTCCCCCCTGCGGCGGGGAGAACACCATGAGCGAACCACTCGCCTCGGAGGGCGGTGAGGGCTGCCTGAGATGCGGCGCGTGTTGCTTCTCGAACCTCGCGACGTACGTGCCGGTACGGGGGGACGACTACGCGCGGCTCGGTGAGCGGGCAGAGGAGCTCGTGTTCTTTACCGACAACCGCGCGTACCTCGTGATGCACGGCGGGCACTGCGCGGCGCTCGCGATCACGACGGACGAGGACGGCGCGCGTTTCACCTGCCTCGTCTACGCGACACGCCCGGCGACGTGCCGCGAGCTCCACCGCGGATCGCCCGCCTGTGAGGGTGAAATCGCAGAAAAAGGTGCACGACCGCGACGTGCACACGACGCGTTGGTCGCGCTCCGAGTACGCTCCCCCCGCGACGACAAGGACCCCACGTGACTACCCTCTACGATTCTCTCGCCAAGCTCGACGAACGCTCCCCGGACGAAGCGCTGCTCGACACGTTCGTCGCGCACGTGGAGGGCCAAGGCCTCTCGCTCTACCCCGCTCAAGAAGAGGCGATCCTCGAGCTCCTCTCAGACCGGCACGTGGTCCTCGCGACGCCGACGGGCTCGGGCAAGAGCCTCGTCGCGCTGTTCGCGCACTTCCTCGCGCTCGTGCGGGGCCAGCGGTCGATCTACACCGCGCCGATCAAGGCGCTCGCGAACGAAAAGTTCTTCGCCCTCTCGCGCGAATTCGGGAAAGACCGGGTCGGGCTCTTGACCGGCGACGCGACGATCAACCCTGGCGCGCCGATCTTGTGCGCGACGGCAGAGATCCTCGCGAGCATGGCCCTCCGCGAAGGCGATCGCGCCGATCTCGGGCACGTCGTGATGGACGAGTTTCACTACTACTCCGACAAGGACCGCGGCATCGCGTGGCAAGTGCCGCTCCTCGAGCTGCCCCACGTGCGCTTCTTGCTCATGTCGGCCACCCTCGGCGACACCACGTTCTTCGAGCGCGACCTCGAGCGTCGTACCGGCGCGAAGGTCACGACCGTACGTTCGGACGAGCGGCCAGTGCCGCTTCACTTCGAGTACCGCGACACGCCCCTCCACGAGACCCTGGAGAAGCTCGTGCGCTCCGATCGTGCGCCGATCTACCTCGTGAGCTTCTCGCAGCGCGGCGCGACCGAAGAAGCGCAGAACCTCATGAGCGTGGATTTTTGCACGAAGGAAGAGAAGAAGAAGATCCACGAGGCCTGTCTCGGCATGCGCTTCGACAGCCCCTTCGGCAAAGACATGCAGCGCTACGTGCGCCACGGCATCGGTGTGCACCACGCGGGCCTGCTCCCGAAGTACCGGCTCTTGGTCGAGAAGCTCGCGCAAAAAGGGCTCCTCAAGATCATCTCCGGCACCGACACCCTCGGCGTCGGGGTGAACGTCCCCATTCGCACCGTCGTCTTCACCAAGCTCTGCAAGTACGACGGCGAGAAGACCGCGATCCTCACCGTGCGCGACTTCAAACAGATCGCCGGGCGCGCCGGTCGTCGTGGCTTCGACACGGAGGGCACCGTGGTCGCGCAAGCGCCCGAGCACGTGATCGAGAATCTGCGCCTCGAGGCCAAAGCCGCCGGCGACCCGAAAAAAATGAAGAAGCTCGTTCGCCGGAAGCCACCGGAGAAGGGCTACGTCCCGTGGGACGCGAGCACCTTCGAGAAGCTCCGCACGAGCCAACCCGAGGCGCTCGTGTCGCGCTTCCAAGTGTCGCACGGCATGCTCCTCGACGTGCTCACCCGCGACGGCGGCGGCTGCATGGCGATGGCGCGGCTCGTGAAAAAGAGCCACGAGCGCCTCCCGGAGAAGCGCAAAATCGCGCGCCACGCGGCTCAGCTCTACACGTCGCTCCTCGACGCGCAGGTGCTCGTGCTCGAGCCGCGCGACGACGGCGAGCCGGAGAACTTCGGTCGCAAAGGCGCCTGGCCCATGCTCGCGCAAGATCTCCAGCTCGACTTCGCGCTGAACCAGCCGCTCTCGCTCTACCTCCTCGAGACCCTCCCGAAGCTCGACGCTTCGTCGCCGACGCACGCCCTCGACGTGCTCACGATCGTGGAGTCGATCTGCGAGAACCCGGAGCAGATCCTCATGCGCCAGCTCGATCGCGCCAAAGAGCTGAAGATGGCCGAGATGAAGATGGCCGGGATCCCGTTCGAGGAGCGCATCGAAGAGCTCGAGAAGGTGGAGCTCGATCCGCCGCTGAGGCAAGAGTCGTACACCACGTTCAACGCCTTTCGCGCCCTCCACCCGTGGGTGATCTCGCACAACGTGAAGCCGAAGTGCATCGCGCGCGAGATGATCGAAGAGGTCGCCTCGTTCAACGAATACGTGAAGGAATACGGGCTCGAACGAGTCGAGGGGCTCCTCCTTCGGTACTTGAGCGAGGTCTACAAAACGATGGTCCAGTCGGTGCCCGAGGCGATGAAGAACGACGCCATCGACGACGTCATCGCGTACATCGGCGGCATGGTTCGTCAGGCCGACTCGAGCCTCCTCGACGAGTGGGAGAAGATGCGCGATCCGGCCTACGTGGACGCTCTCGTGCGTCGCGACGAGGACGCGCTCCTCGAGGCCACGCGCGCGCACGAAGGCCCCCTCGACGTCACCCGCGACGAGGCCGCGTTCACCGCCCTCGTCCGCAACGCGGCGTTCGCTGTCGTGCGCGCGCTCGCCCGCGGCGATCTCGCCTTCGCGAAGGAGCTCTGCCAAAACCCCGACCTCGACGAAGCGGCGCTCTCGAAAGCGCTCGCCGCGATCGCGGAGCACCACGGCCGTGTCCGCGAGGACGCCGAAGCGCGAAGCCCGAAGCACCTCACGATCCAAAAGGACGAGCACGTCTGGTCGATCGAACAAGGGCTCGTCGGCGACGACGGCGCGACCGGGTTCGTCCTCCGCGCGAAGATCGATCTCGAGGGCTCCCGGCTCGAGGGGCGAGCCGTGCTTCGGGTCACGAGCCTCGGAGAGTAAGCCCGCGGAAGTTGGCCGCGCGAAAACCGGCTTTCTAAGCTTCGTCTCGAAGTCGAAAGGAGACCTCGATGACGAAGCTCGTCCATCCCCCGCGCCGCCGTGGATACCGCCGCCGTGTGCACATTCCGTACGGCGAAGTGGTGCGCGAGAGCGACTTCCGTGTCGTCTCCAGCCTCACCCTCGACCTGTCGCCCTTCGGCGCCATGGTGCGGGCAGACAAGGCCGTGCTCACCGGCGAAGAGGTCATCTTCTCGCTCCGGCCCGCGCGCCGCGATCTGTGGGTCGACGTGTTCGCGACCGTGACGCGGGTGATTCACGGGCGGCGCGAGGCGGACGTGATGGGCCACTGCCTCGGCCTGTCGTTCCACGATCTCGACGCGGCGACGTCGCGCGCCCTCTACGCGAGCATGGCCGCCCCCGAGACGCGCCTCTTGCCGCCCGCCCGCCGGAGCTGATTTTTCAACGGAGAGCCACGCGCGCCCGCAGACGCGCGTGGCCGTGGCTCACGCCTCTTCGCGCGGACGACGGAGCCTGTCCTCGACGAGCACGAGGCGGTCTTGTCCCCAGTAAAGCTCGCCGTCGACGACGAACGTGGGCGCACCGAACACCCCGCGCGCGACCGCTTCTTCGGTCGCGCGGGTGAGCTCTGCCTTCACCTCCGGGCTCGCGATCCGCGGGAGCACCGAGCTTGCGTCTTCTCCCAGCAGCTCGCCGAGCACCGTCTCGTCCGCGATGTCGCGATCGTCGGCCCAGTACGCGCGAAACACCGCGTCGCGGAACGCGCGCCGCTTTTCCTCCGGCAGGAGCAGCGTCGCCCGTAGCGCCTTGAGGGAGCTCATCGGGAAGCGCGTGGGAAACGTGTAGGCTACACCGAGCTGCGCCGCCCAACGGGTGAGGTCCGCGAACGTGTGCGCTTGGCGCTCGGGCGAGAAGGTCGAGAGCGGCACGTTCACCTGCCCCACCGATTTGAACACGGCCCCGAGCAGCATCGGGCGGCTCACCACCGTGGCCCCCGTTCGGGCGGCGACGCGCTCTACCTCGACCATGCCGAGGTACGCGAACGGCGACGAGTAGTCCCAGTAGGCCTCCACGACGCGACCCGCTCCTGCATCGGTCGGCGCGGGCTCCTCGCGGCGCTCGCCCTCGACCAAAACGAGGCGGTCCTGGCCCCAGTAAAGGTGCGTATCGTCTACGAAAAACGTAGGCGCACCGAATACACCACGCGCGACCGCGCGGTCGGTCTCGCGCTTCAAGGCTTCTTTGATCTCGGGGCTCGTCATCCGCGCGAGCACGACCGCCGGATCGAAGCCCGCACCACGCACGACCTCGGCGATCGTCTCGTCCGCGCTCGGATCTTTCCCGAGCGCCCAATACGCGTGGAAGAAGCTGGCGACCACCTTCGGATCGACGTCGCACGCGAGGGTCGCGCGGAGGGCGTTCACCGTCTTGCGCGGGTGCTCCGGCGGCACGGTGAGCGGGAGCCCGTGATGCTTCGCCCATCGCGCCATGTCCGCGAGGTTGTGTGCCGCTTTGCCGCCCGAGAGGGTGCCCATCAGGTTCTGCGGAGTGCCGCGCGCCTGGAACACGCCGCCGAGCAAGAACGGACGAAGCGTGAGTGGAACCCCCATCCGCGCCGCGACCGGGATCGCGGTGTGCGACGCGATGTACGCGTAGGGGCACGAATAATCGAAATACAGCTCGAGGCTCTTCGCCGGAAAGGTGCGCGTGGGCTCGATGGCAGGCATGAGCGCGAGCATAACCCGCGAGCGCGCGATGAGTGCCCCCGGGCGGCGCCAAGCACACGAAAAAGGGCCCCGCGAGGCCCTTTTTTGTCGACTACGAGGCCGCGGGGCTCACGCGCCGCGACGCTGACGACGGCGCGCGACGAGCACGAACGCGAGCGTGGAGAGGGCGAGACCGAAGCCTCCCGCTGCTCCGGAGGCGGAGCCCGCGCCGTTCGCGACCGAGCACCCCGTCGTCGTCGTCGTGGTGGTGCCGCCGCCACCGCCGCCGCCTCCCGCTCCGCCATCGGCGGCGGGGGGCGCCTCCCCGCCTTCCCCGATCGGATCGTTCACACAATCGGCTTTGCACTTCGTCGCGGCGCAGTCGGCGACCGCTTTTCGGAGCGGGTTCGTCGCGCAGCTCGCGTCGGCGGAGGCGCCCGCCTTGAGGCAGATGTAACAATCGGTGTCGGCGGCGCAGGCAGCGATCGGATCGCAACAGCTCGCCGTGGTGCAGGCGCCGCAGGCGTCGTTCGTGGCGCTGATGCCGCACGTGGGGACCCGCTTGCACTCCGCAGTGCAGAGCGATCGGCACACCGTGGTGCCGCAGGTGCAGTTCGCGGCGGCCTGGAATTTCGCCTGTCCGCGCGGGTATCTTGCGTCGCACGCGTTGGTGCAGACGATGTCGGTGCACTTGTTTCGGCACTCGGCGAGCGACGCGCAGTCCCTGTTCGAGAAGCACTCGGACTGCTTCAGCGCGCATGCGTTGTCGCCGGAGGACTCTGCCTTGGTGCAGGAGTCGCAGCTCTCCGCCGGCACCGCTTTCGCGAGCTGTTGCTGCACGAAGGTGTAGTTCGATTGGAGGGTGAGGCGCGCGCTGTACGCCTCCTGGGTGCAATTTCCGCTCACGAACGAGTGCACCGCGACCACACGCTCGGCGGTGCCAGTACCGCGAATGGCAGGGCCGCCGCTGTCGCCCTGGCAGATGTTCCCGTTCGTGTAGCGGTAGCCGACGTGCGTATTGCTGAGCTCCGCGATGGAGAGCGTGATGGCTTTGCGGATCGTGTTGTCGCCACCGGCGCTGCCCGCAGGTGTGGTGCGGCCGTAGCCGACGCTCGTGAGGCGGGTGCCGACCGCGAGCTGGTCCGGCGCGTCGGTGATCGGGATCACCGGAGTGCCCGTGTTCGCGCCCAAGATCCGCACCATCGCGACGTCGGCGGGGTTACCCGTTTGGCCGTCGTAGTTGGGGTGCGCCGCATAATCGAGGACCTCGAAGCGCTTCGCGGTGGCCGCGTCGTAGTTCGGACCCATGAGCACGATCGTGGGCGGGATGTCGACGCAGTGGGCCGCCGTGAGCACCCAGGCCACACGCCCCTGCTTCTTGACGATCGTGCCCGAGCACGCCCCCGCCTGGTTGCCCTGCTGCGAGATGATCGCGACGACCGCTTCGTGGCTCGTGTCCGCCGCGCCGCCGATGATGGCCGACTCGTCCGAGCCGAGCGGCGCGTCGTCGGCGGGGGTGCTTCCGCACGCGACAGCGCCGAGCGCGAGAGCAACCAGGGGGCCGGCGACAAGCGGGAGACGAGAAGAGAGGGTCAAGGCGGGACCTTTCGGAAGAAGGAGGCGCACGCTCGCGCCCTCATTGTACGGAAGGAGGGCGTCGGATCTTCTGAGCCGGCAGAAACTTTCGCATTTTTCGTCCTCGTTCGGGGCCGCGCCGCCGGGTCCAACGAGGAAAGTCACCGTTTCCCGAGCCCTTCGACGCAGCTCGGCAAGCCCGTGCACACAAGGTGTGACGACGCGAGGCGCGAGACACCAGGGAGTGCCGCTATACTCGCGGCATGGCAACGCGACGCGATCTGATCTCCGCCGCCCAAGGGAAAATTCCCTGCGATCTCCTCCTCGAGGAAGCCACCTGGCTCGACGTGTTCACCGGCACGTTCCGGAAGGGCAACGTCGCGGTCTACGACGGCACGATCGTAGGCATTGGCGAGGATGCGACGCTCCCCGCCAAGCGCAAACGCAACGTCGCGGGGATGACGATCGTGCCCGGGTTCGTCGACGCGCACGTGCACCTCGAGAGCTCGCTCATGACACCGCGCAACTTCGAGCGGTCCGTCTTGCCGCGCGGCACCACGACCGCGATCTGCGATCCGCACGAGCTCGCGAACGTGCTCGGCCTCCCTGGGATTCGTTATTTCCTCGAGGCGAGCGAGACGCTCTCGTTGTCGCTCAAGGTCATGCTCAGCTCGTGCGTTCCCGCGACCACGTTCGAGACGAACGGCGGCGGCGCGCTCGACGCGATGGCCCTCGCAGGGCTCGCGAGCCACCCGAGCGCGCTCGGCCTCGCCGAGGTCATGAACGTGCCCGGGGTGCTCCACGCGCTCCCGGACATGATGGAGAAGCTCGACGCCTTCGAGGGTCGCCCGATCGACGGCCATTGCCCGCTCCTTCGCGGACAGGCGCTCTCCGCCTACGCCGCGGCGGGCATCACGAGCTGCCACGAGAGCTCGGAGCTCGAGGAGGCGCGCGAGAAGCTCATGAAGGGCATCCACGTGTGGATCCGCGAGGGCAGCGTCGCGAAGGATCTCGACGCGCTCTTGCCGCTCTTGGACATGGCGACCTCCACGAGCATGGGGTTTTGCACCGACGATCGAAACCCGCTCGACATCGCGCGGGAAGGCCACGTCGATCACCTGGTCCGCACCGCGATTCGGCGCGGCGTTCCTCCCGAGGTCGTGTTCCGCGCCGCGAGCTACGGCGTGGCTCTTCACTACGGCCTCGCGTCGCACGCGACAAAGCGTCGCATCGGCGCGCTCGCCCCCGGCTTCGCGGCCGACCTGGTCGTCCTGGGCGACGTGGGCTCGTGCGCGATCGACTCGGTCTACGCCTCGGGCGTGCACACGAGCGAGATCGTCGAGGCCGGCGACAGGCCCCTCTCCTCCACCGGCAACACCGTAAAATGCACGATCCCGAACCCCGAGGACCTCGAAGGGCCGGATGGGCAGGTGCACGTCATCGGCGTTCGCCACGGGCGCATCCTCACGGACCGCAGCGTGGAGAGCTCACGCGCCCGCGGGGTGGCGCGCCTCTCCGTGATCGAGCGCCACGGGCACGGCCGTAAGCCCTCCAACGGCTACGTGCGCGGCTTCGGTGAAGCGTTCTCCGGCGCGATCGCGTCGAGCGTCGGCCACGACAGCCACAACCTCATCGTCGTCGGCACCGACACGTCGGACATGCAAAAGGCGCTCGCTGTCCTCGCCGAGCACGGCGGTGGCTTCGCGGTCGTGAAGGGAGGAGCGCTCCTCGCGTGCCTCCCCCTCCCCGAGGGTGGGCTCATGTCGACGAAGAGCCCGGACGAGCTCCGCGCCGCGCTCGAAGAGCTCCATGGCGCGAGCAAAGCGGCAGGCTGCGAGCTCCCCGAGCCGTTCCTCCAGCTCGCGTTCTTGAGCCTGCCCGTCATCCCGTCGCTCAAGCTCACCGACCACGGTCTCATGGATGTCGACGCGTGGTCCCTCATCCCCGTGCGCGCCGCTTGAACGAATGGCCCGAGCCGCTCGGCCGAACTACGCCAAATCCCTCCAACGTGTCATAAAAAGCCCCGCGCTCCTAGGATTCTTCAGAACCTCTTTGCGCCCGGGGCCCGGCGCGCTATGCCACACGCGGAAAGAGGGTTACGTGGCGCAACCGAAGGAAGACATCCGCTCGGAAGAAGAGAACCCCGAGGAGCCCTTTTCGCGCACGCCCTCGAGCCGGCCCACGCGACCGCCGTCCGCGTTCTCGGTCGACGTCACGCAGGTTCCCCTCACCGGCGAGAACGTGCCGCGCCCCCTCACTACTCACCCGGGCGACGCCAACCTCGACGTGCGGGAGGCCTTCTTGTTCCTCCACGCCGACGGCGCATCGTCGCTCTACGCGATCGCCGACATGACCCAGGTGCCGCTCGACGAGGTGAAGATCGGCTTCCTTCGTCTCCACGCGAAGGGCCTCGTCGAGCTCGAGCAAGCCACCTCGCCGCGCTCCGGCCTCGCGTTCTCGAACGAGCGGCCCACGGTCACGCCGCCGCCGATTCCGCGCGCCATAAAGAGCTGATCGACCGGCGCCGCGCTTCGCGCGCTTCTCGCGCTCATCATGGTTCGGCGGTTCGTTCCGCCGGCCCCGCGGTTCCGCTTCCTGTTCTACGTCGACGTGGAAACCGCGTTCGACCCCGCATGTCCGACGGCGTAGAAACGCGGCGAGCCTGGACCACCGCGTCAGGGGATGTCGCCGTGCACCACGCGCGCCGCGAGCATGCGCTGAACCTCGGGGTCGTCGCGGTGGGACGCGAGCGCGCGCTCCGCACGTGTCCGCACGAACGAACGCGGATCGTCGAGCAGGTGCACGAGCTCCGGCAGGGCGCGCGGATCGTCGGGAGGGTCGTCGGCGATGACCGCGCGCACGTGCGGATCGGTCGACCGCAGGCCCTCGATCAGCGCCATGTTGCCGCGCGGATCTCCCATTCGTTTCAATGCTTTACAGAACCACACGAGGTGGTGGGGCGCGTCGTCGTACTCGTACGTCGAGGCGAGCGGCTCCTCGAACAAGCGGCGCAGGCTACGCACGAGCGGCGCGACGGACGACGGGTGCCCGATCGCCGCGAGGCGGAGCGCGACGTTGTAACGGAACACGCCGTTCTTGTCGTGGAGCGCCTGGTGGAGCGCGTCGAGGCCGCGGCGCTCGATCTCCGGGAGGAGGAATCGGTAGTACGGGCGCACACGGGGGACGCGGTGCCCTTGTGCGCGAAACGCCGCCGTCGCCGCGCGCCGAACGGCGTGATCGTCGAGGGTGACGAAGTAGCGAACGGCGTCCATGTCGAACTCGACGCCACCCGATTCTTCGAAGCACCGGAACGCCCACACGCGGCGGCGCGAGGTCTCTTCGCGCTTGAACGCGGGCTCCCACAGCGCACGCTCGAGCGCGTCGTCGAAGCCCTCGACCTTGGCGCCGAGCTTCGTCATCGTCGCGAGGCGTACGACCTCGGCGGCGCGGTCCGCGAGCACCACGTCGCGCGCGAGATCGCGCGTGTCGCGCGCTTCGTCGGCGCTCGATCCGCCGAGCTGCCCGAGCGCCCAGAGGAGCTCGGTCGGCACGCCGTCGCGTTGGGTCGCCGCGATTCGGGTGAGCTCGCGGAGCCGTGGCGCCGCCGCGGTGTGATCGAGGCGAGCGAGCGCCTCCGCGCATATCGGGTAGAGCGGCCGATACTCGAGGCTCTTCGACGAGAGCAGCTCGAACAACAGCGCCCCTGCCGGCGCGGCGCTCGCGCCGATCGCACCGAGGGTGACGACGAGCTCACGTACGAGGGGGCCGCGCTCGAGCCCCTCCTTCCAGTCGCGGAGCGGGTTGTCGGCGAGCAGGCTCGCGAGGCGGGGCGCGGCGACACGTGCATCGAGGCCGCGGAGCGCGGAGACCACGCTCGTCTCGAGGTGCCGATAGCGTTGCGGCGCGCGATCGAGGAGGGATACGAGGTGCGGCGTCGCGCGCGCATCGCCGATCGCTCCGAGCATCTCGATCGCGCGCAAATCCTCGCGCAACGCCCTACCGACGAGCAGTGGAACGAGCACCGGGTGCGCGTGCTCCGAGAGCGCGAGCAGCGCCTCCTCTTTTTCGTTCAAGAGCACGAGGTTGTCGTGAACGTGGCCGTCGCGGTCCAGGTAGTCGACGATCGTGAGCGCGCACTCCACGTCCGGTCGCTCGGCGAGCGTGGAGCGGATGGCGTCGTGCACGCCGGTGTCTTCGAGGTGCTCCCACGCGAGGGCCTCGAGGTCCCCCACCGACCGCATGCGGTACCCGCTCCGCATCGACGCCGGGTTCGGGCTCACCACGTCGCGATCGGACCCGGGCGCGCGGACCCGCGAGCGCGACGAGACGCGCGACGAGGGCGGCGCTCCGAGCCCGAGGGAGAGAAAATCGGACTTTGCTTTGGACAGGCTCTTCCCCGCGCCGAGCAGATCCCGTCGACCGCGCGCGACGTCGTCGAAGAACCCCGCCGCGTCGACGACGAGCTTCGCGGGGCTCTTCCGGCACACCGAAATCGCCTCCAGCATGCGCTGCTCTTCGTCGAGAAAGTACGTACGAAAGAGCGTGTAGAGCGCGGTGGGAACCGAGCCTGGCATCGCGCGGAGGTACCGATCCCAGATCGTCTTCGAGAGCGGCGGGTTGTGGCGGCTCGAGAACGCGCGGCGCACGTCGTCGAGGTTGAAGATCCCGTCGTCCGAGACGAGCCCGAAGATCCAAAGCGAGCGCGCGAACCCCTGCAGCACCGCCGAACGCGGCGGCACGTAGGGAGCCCCCTTCCCCTTCCGCGCGATCTTCTCGATCTCGGCGAACGGCGAGCGGCGGGAGAGGTACGGGCGCACCGCCTCCGCCGACTCGGCGAACTCCGCGTCGTCGATCTCGCCGGAGCGTCGAACGTCGAGGAGCGCCGCCGCGTACGCGAACGACGATAGGTCGCGCGTGAGCGGCCCGGTGAGCGAGCGCTTCACCCACGAGTACGAGAACACCGCGTCGCGGCTCACGCGTCGCGGGGCATCGGGCCGAGGCTCGTCGAGGCCGTCGTAGAGCGAGACGAAGAACGTCTCCCCCGCGTCGGTCCGCGCGATCGGCAGCGCGCCGACGAGGAGCCCCAAAAGCGCGCTCGAGCCACCCGCCGCCACGAGCGAAGCGAAAGCGTCGTCGCCTCGTGGCTCGCGCGGCTCGTGCGACTCACGAACCGATGCGGTCCACGTCGCGTCGTTGGAGGCGCCTTCGGCAGGCGCCGTGCGGGGCGGAGCGTCGAGGGCGAGCGGGTGCAGGAGCTCGAGGTCGCCGAGGATGGGCCTCACTCCCGAGAGCGAGGTGAACGCGACGAGATCGCGCGGCGGCACGAACCCGTACGCGCGCACGAAATCTTGCACGAAGCGAACCGCCGGCGGCGAAGGCTCGCGAACGAACCGCTCGAGGAACGCGTGCGGCGTCTCCGTGCGCACGCGCGAGACGAGCGTCTTCGTCGCGAACGCGAGGCGCGCTTCGAGCGTGAGCTCTTCGGGTTGGTCGGAGGAGAGTGCACCCATCATCGTCGCGGCTCGGGTCCATCACGCGCCCACTCGCATGCGCGTGGCCCCCGCCCGCGGTCGCACCGAAGATGGTCGTGAAAACCTCGGCCCGGGTCAACGAGAGAGACAGCCTCTTTTTCGGCGCGACACCGTGCCACGATGTGGTCGCATGGCCGACGTGCTCGCGTGCCACGTACGCAACGGCGCGAGATTGCACCGAATGACTCAAAAGATGCTCCGACGGAAAGCCGCCCGAAGCGAGCGTTACGTCACCGCATCGGGTGGGAGGTGCGAGGTCTCGTTGTAGGAGACGACACGTAGACGGGTGTCGCGAACGAAGATTTTCGTGATCCCGCAGTGATTCGAGACGAGCTTCGTCCAGGTGCGCGCGGGAACTCCGAGGGCCTTCGCGACGAGGTAACGAATCAGGTTGCCGTGGCAAACGAGGAGCTCCGACGTATCGCCGCGCGCAGGAGCGAAGAAGGTGGCGAAGACCTCGTCGAAGCGCTCGCGGTCGGCGGCAGCGCTCTTCGCGGTCACGCCGAGGGAGGTCACCTTGGTGGGCACGCCCTCGGCCAAGATGCCCACCACGACGGGCTTCACCTTCCATGGGCCGACGACCTCCGCGCACGTCTCGCGCGCGCGTACGAGCGGGCTCGAGACGACGCGATCGAAGCGCTCGCGCCGAAGCGCGACCTCCGAGTAACGCGCCTGCCGCTGACCGAGCAACGTGAGGCCCGGATCGGGACCGTCGTCGAGCCGATACTCGCCGTGCCGCAGGAGCACCACCGTGCGAAGCCCCATGCGTCGATGCTCGCCCACCTCTCGACCGGTTGCACCCAAAACCTTCACGCAGGATTCGACCCGCCGGCGGGACGTTCACGTACGATCGGCCTCGATGGCGGAGCGCACGATCAAGTTGGTCGACAATTCCCAGCAGCGCGGGATGTCTCTCCGCATTCGTGGGCGCCCCTTCGAGCCGCACAAAGACCTCTACCACTACGTGCTGTCGGTCTCGTGGCTCGGCTTCTTCGTGATCGTGTTCCTGCTCTATGTCGCGGTCAACGTGCTCTTCGCCGCCACCTACCGCCTCGCCCCGGACTGCATCGCGGGGGTGCACGACTTCGAGGCGGCGTTTTACTTCAGCGTGCAAACCATGGCGACGATCGGCTACGGCACCTTCGCGCCCGCGACCCGCTTCGGCCACGTGCTCGTCACGTTCGAGGCGATCGCCGGCGTCTTCGCGACCGCGATGGTGACGGGCCTCACGTTCGCCAAATTCGCCCGTCCGACGGCGCGCGTGATCTTCGCGAGCAAGGTCGTCATCGCGCCTCGCAACGGCGTACCGCACCTCATGTTCCGCGTCGCGAACGCGCGAAACAACACGGTGGTGGAGGCCCAGCTCCGCGTCACCGTGCTCGTCAACGAGAAGACGCGCGAGGGCGACCTCATGCGCAGACAGGTCGACGTCCCGCTCGTGCGTCCGCAGACGAGCCTCTTTGCGCTCTCGTGGACGGCGATGCACGAGATCACGGAAAAAAGCCTGTTCTTCGGCCCCACCGCGCTCGACGATCTTCGCGCCAAGAACGCAGAGATTTTGCTCAGCTTGAGCGGCCTCGATGACACGATCTCGCAGCCGATCCACGCCCGCTACCGCTACGCGATCGACGACGTGGTGCACGATCACAAGTTCAAGGACGTGATCTCCACCGACGAGCACGGCGGGCGCGTCCTCGACTACAGCGCGTTCCACGACGTCGTCGCCCTCGACGAGAGCTCGCCGCGCGATACCTGATCGCCAGTCGCGCGTGATTCGTGCGCGCGCGCTCGCGCGTCGATCGACGTGACCGAGGATCGAGTCGACAAACGAAACGAGGGCGGCACGGACGAACCGCGCAGCCCTCGTGTCACGAGACCTCGAAGATCAGAGGAGGCTCTTGATCTCCTTCTCGATCTCGGCCTCTTCGCCGTCGTGGTAGCCGAGGTGGACGAAGCGGACGACGCCCTGCTTGTCGACCACGAACGAGGCCGGCATGCTCTTGGGCTGCCACTTGGCCGCGATCTCTTTGCCCTTGTCCCAGCCGAGCGGGAACTTGGCGCCGAACTGCTCGCCGAACTCCTTGATGCCGGTGTTCTCGTCGTCCTCGGAGATGCCGACGACCTCGATCTGGCCTTTGTACTTCGTGAAGATCTCTTGGATCTTGGGGAAGGACTTCTTGCAGGGCTCGCACCACGTCGCCCAGAAGTCGACGTAGACGACCTTGCCCTTCCACTTGTCCATCGAGGCCTTGCCCTGGCCGTTCAACGACTCGACATCGAACGCGGGGGCCGGATTGCCGACGAGCGGGTGCTTGCCGCCGCCCTCGGGCGACGCTGCACCACCGCCATCACCGCACGCGACGAGGGCGAGACCGGCGATCGCAAGACCGAGGACACCGGCCGTCAGAAACTTGGTCGAGAGAACCTTGGAGCCCGTGAATGTCATGGACCGTACGAGTATCACAGCCGTCGCCTATCCGATCCCGAGATCGTGGCAAGGTTACGAGGGTGGTAGTCCGATGTAGGACGCGACCAGTTCTTTCGTGAGGTCGCGGGGTTCGAGGCGGGCTCGGCTCACGATCAATTCAGGATCGCGAGTGCCTCTTCCACTGTCCTCACGCCGAGTGCCAGGGTCGCTTCTTTGTCGCGTGGGCGAGCCTTCTTCGGTGTGTCGTCGAGCGCAGACTGCGCGTAGGGAACCACCGCCCGCGTGAAGCCCATTCCCTCCGCCTCCGCGATGCGCTCTTTGGCGCGCGGCACGCTGCGGACCTCCCCGGAGAGGCCGATCTCCCCGAAGGCGACGAGGTTCGGCGGAGCCGCCCGTTCGCGAAGGCTCGACGCGAGCGCGAGGGCGACGGCGAGGTCGGCCGCGGGCTCGTCGATGCGCGCGCCTCCCGCGACGCTGACGAACACGTCACAACCCGAGAGCGCGAGCCCGCACTTGCGTTCGAGCACGGCGAGGATCATCGCGAGGCGCGCGCCGTCGATGCCGACCGCCGTTCGCCGCGGCGATCCGTGCGAGAACGGCGACACGAGCGCCTGCACCTCCACCAGCATCGGACGAGAGCCCTCGCACGTGGCGCAGATCACGCTGCCGGAGGCCTTCGCGTTTCGCTCGGCGAGGAAGAGCGCGCTCGGGTTCGCGACCTCCGCCATTCCGCTCGACGTCATCTCGAACACGCCGACCTCGGTCGCGCTCCCGAACCTGTTTTTCTGCGCTCGAAGCGATCGGAAGGCTTGGCCCCGCTCGCCCTCGAACGCGAGCACGGTGTCGACGAGGTGCTCGAGTACCTTCGGCCCCGCGAGCGCGCCGTCTTTCGTGACGTGGCCGACGAGGAACGCGGCGACACCTTCGCGTTTGCACACCTCGACGATGCGCGACGCCACCTCGCGGAGCTGGCTCACCGTGCCGGCCGCGCTCTCGAGGGTGCTGCTCCGCACGGTCTGCACGCTGTCGAGGACGAGGGCCTGCGGCTTCGTCTCGGAGATCGCGGCGATGACCTCGTCGAGGTCGTTCTCCGCGAGCACGTGGAGCTCGTTCGCGGTCGCGCCGAGCCTGCGCGCACGGGTCGCGGTTTGTCCCGCGCTCTCCTCTCCGGAGACATAGAGCGTGACGATGCCCTTCTTCGAGAGCTCGGCGAGGGCCTGGAGGAGGAGCGTCGATTTGCCCACTCCCGGATCGCCGCCGAGGAGCACCACTCCGCCGGGGACGAGGCCGCCGCCGAGCACACGATCGAGCTCCGCGATCCCCGTCTCGATCCGCGCTTGCGTATCGGCGGCGATGTCGCCGATCGGAACGGCCCTCGTTTTTCCAGGGACCGAGCGCGCGCGCGCCTTCTTCGCGTCGCCCGGGGTGCGCTCTTCGACGAGGCTATTCCAGGCGTGACAGCCCGTGCAGCGCCCGAGCCATCTCATGCTCGTCGCGCCGCACGCCTGGCATACGAACTGGGTCTCGCTCTTGGCCACCCGCGCTCAGGGGCAGGTCGCCGCGTTCACGAGACACACCGACTGCGTCGTGCCGCACTTCTTGGTGCAGCGCGCCGACCCGCAGACGGCCGCGCTCGCGGTGCAATCCTTGTGGCACTTGCCGTCCTTCGCGACGAGCACGTAGGTGGCGGGGCACTTGCCGGCCGTAGGCGCGACCTCGGGGCCCGTCGCCGCCGGTGCGACCGAGGCGTCGACCGTGACGGCAGGCGCCGACGCGTCCTTCACGGTGGCCGGGGCGCCCGCGTCGTGCGCGACGTGGGGGTGGTAAACGACGCACGTGGTGACGCCGTCGCCGGCCTTGCCGTTGACGATCTTGTTCGCGGAGCCCTTGCAGGCCTGCCCGGTGGGGCACTCCTTGTCCTCCGCGCAAATCTTCGCGCAGACGGGCAAGTCGACCATCACGAGGGTGAGACCGGCGGGGCAGCTCGTCGGCGGCACCGGCACCGGCACCGAAGCATCGACACGGACGACGGCGCCTCCGTCGGTCTTGATCGTCGGGACCACCACGGCGGGCGCGACGGCGGCGCCACCGAGCGACGGCGCGAATATCCACCCCATGAGCGACTCGCTCGTGTTCTTCGGGTTCGCGAACACAGCGAGGATGTACGCATCGCGCTGCGCGATCTCGGTGACCTCGGTGCCCTTCGGGAGCGGCGTCACGACCGGGCCGTTCGGCGGTGACTCACGCGCGTTCGCCGCGAGGACCACGAGCGCGTGCACGTTCGCGAGCTTGGTCTCTTCTCCGAACCGCGCGACGTCCTCCGAGTTCGACGCGAGCGGAGTCGACGGCGGCGGCGTCGAGGGCTCGGTCGTCGGTTCGGTCGTCGGCTCCGACGAAGGCTCGGGCTCGGCGCCCGCGTCGGGCACTTCCTTCTTCTTGCAGTGGACGGCCGAGACGGAGACGAGGGAGAGCAGCGCGAGGAGGGCGAGAGTGCGTTTCATGCGATCTTGCGCATTCGTCTCACGTTTCAACGGGGCTGTCTCGGGCGTTTGCGCAAGGTAAACCCGACCTCGGCGAGGGTCGTGCATAACCTATCGAGTCTCTTCGGGATCTGCGCGCCTCACGCGCCGTTGAGGGGCTCACGCGAGGCGCGCGCCGGCCTTGTCCTCGCCGCCCGTCGGGGGCACCATGAGGCGTGGGTTTTTTCGATCGTTTCCGTCGCGCCCCCGAGGCTCCTGCCGCCCCCGTCAACGAGCGCAGCGAGCCGCTCGCGAACGTGCCGGCCCCGGAGCTCCCGAAGGAGATCGCGCGCCTCGGAAAGATGGGACAGCAAGGGGGCCCGTCGGAGCAAGAGGTGCTCGCCGTGCTCACGAGCCTGCGATCGTCACCTCTCGAAGGACGCGCGCTCGACCTGCTGTTCTCCGCCACCCGCGGTCGAGAGCTCCCCGACGCGATCGCGCTCACCGCGGCGGCGATGCTCGTCGATCGAGGCGAACGCACCCTCGCGCTCAAGATTTTGCAGCCCGTGCGGCACCCATCGGGGCTTCTTTTGCGCGCCGATCTCTCCGCCGATGCGGGCGACGTGCCGACCGCGCTCGCGTGCGTAGAGCGTGTATTGCTCAAGGATCTCGATCACCCGGGCGCAAAAGAGCGTCACGCGCGGTTTCGCGCCGAGCTCGGGCTCGCCGGTCCGCAGAAGGCCGTGAGCGCCGGCGCGACGATGGTCGCACGCGAGGCCGACGCGCCCTTCGAGCTCCTCCGCGAGCTCGCCCGTGGCGGCGCGGGCGCGGTATACGAGGCGGTCGATCGCGAGCTCCTCCGCCGTGTCGCGCTCAAGGTGTACCACCACCCCGAGCGCGACGAGGCCCAGCTCCTCCACGAGGCGCGCGTCGCGACGGCGCTCGCCGGCCAAGGCGTGGTCCGCATCTACGACGTCGATCCCGAGCATGGCTGGATCGCCCTCTCCTGGGCCAAGCTCGGCTCCTTTCGTGAGCACGTCCGGGCCAAAGATCGCGGCACCCTGATGCCGATCGAACGCTGGCTCTTTCCTCTCACGGCCGCGCTCGCGCGTGTCCACGCGGGGGGCTGGGTCCACCACGACGTCAAGCCCGCCAATGTGCTCCTCGCCGACCTCGACACACCGGTCCTCACCGACTTCGGCATCGCCCGTCGCATCGGCGAGCCGAGCCCCGCCGGCAGCCTCGGTTACGTCTCGCCGGAGCGCCTCGCCGGCCGCATGAGCGATCCACGCGACGACGTGTACGGCCTCGGTCGCATGCTCGAAGACGTGATCGACGCGGTCGGGCCCGTCGCCGACGCGCTCAAGTTTCGTCCCTTCGCCTCGGTGTGCACCGGCCCCGACGTCGAGCGCCCCGCCGACGCACGTGCATTTTACACACGTCTCCGCGTCGAGCTCCGTGTCTGACACCGTGCTCGCGGGCGACCTGCACGCCGCGCTCGCGAACGAAGAACCTCTCGTGCTCCTCGACGTGCGCGAGGCCGACGAGCTCGCCCTCGCGCAGATCGAGGGGGTCGTGCACGTGCCGCTCGCCGACGTCGCCACGCGCGCTTCGTCGCTCGATTCGAGTGCGTCGTTCGTCGTCATTTGTGCGGTCGGAGGCCGCGCCCGAAAAGCGCAGACAACCCTGCGCGACCTCGGTTTTTCTCGGGTCCGCGTGCTCGAAGGCGGGATGACGGCGTGGCTCTCGGCCGGGCTCCCCGCGATCGGCTCCGCGGTCCCGAGCGCCGACGTCGCCGCCCGCTACGACCGCCAGATGCGCCTCCCCGAGGTGGGCCCCGAAGGCCAGGCGAAGCTCCTCGCCGCCAAGGTCGCGATCGTCGGCGGCGGTGGCCTCGGCTGCCCGCTCCTCCTTTATCTCGCGGCGGCGGGGGTGGGCCATCTCACCGTGATCGACTTCGATCACGTCGCGCTCCACAACCTGCATCGCCAAGTTCTCTACGGCACCGCCGACGTCGGGAGACCGAAGGTGCTCGCGGCGAAAGACGCCATCGCGCGCACCAACCCGGGCATCGAGGTCACCGCCGTCGAGGCGCGACTCCACGAGGAAAACACACGCGAGCTCTTGTCCGGTCACCACGTCTTGGTCGACGCGACCGACAGCTTCGCCGCGCGCTACGCCGTAAACCGTGCATCTTGCATGCTCTCGATCCCCGCCGTGTTCGGCGCCGTCTCGCGCTTCTCGGGCGAGGTGCTCACCCGCGTGCCGGGGAGCGCCTGTTACGCGTGTCTCCACCCCACCGCGCCAGGTCCGGGTCTCGCGCCCACGTGCGCGGAAGAGGGCGTGCTCGGGGTGGTGCCCGGGATCGTGGGTCTCCTTCAGGCGAACGAGGTCCTCAAGCTCCTCCTCGGGTACGGCGCTCCCCTCGCCTCCAAGCTGCTCACCTTCGACGCCCGCAGCACCACGTTCCGTGCTCTCGCGCTGCCCCGCGATCCCGCCTGCGCCGCCTGCGGATCGTGATCGCACACGAAATCGACAAAAAGGGAAAAGGCGAGGAACCCGTCCTCGCCTTCCGGCCACCGCGCAACCGAAGGTGCGCGCCAAGCCAAGTCAAGCTTCGTTAAGTGCTCAGTCGCGCACGCCGTCGACCATTTCTTGCGGCTTGGTCGGCGTCGTCCCGTGCTCGGCGTTTGCTTCCGGCTCGGACTTCTCTTCCGTCGTCGAAGACGCCTCGACCTTCGGGGTCTTCGGCGGCCACTCCGTCACGTAGCGCGGGGTCTCCCCCGGGCCGCTCGCGTCGATCCAAGAGACGTGGCCCGCGCCCGGGTCGCGCACGTCCACGTGGACGAACGACGAGTTCGGGTAGTAGCCACATCCCGTGTCGGGGATCGTCTTGCAGAACGCGACGAGCTCCTCGTTTTGCACGCCTTCGATCCGGATATCCATCGCGCGGCCGTGCGAGTGCAGGCTGCCGGTCGACATCGGACGGTAGCCGGAGACCACGCTCACACGAACGTTGCTTCCGGGCTTCTTGAAGTGCGTCGCGAGGAGATCGAGGCGCTCGACGAGGCCGGGATCGACACGCTTCACGCTCGCGGGGAGGACGTCGTCCTTCTTGTCCGCCTTCTGCGTCTTGGCTTTGGAAGAGAGCGACTCAGCTTTTCCGGTCGACGTTACGTCGAGGACGGGCCGCGCGACCTGTGAGGGTCGCAGGACGATGCTAAGCCGCTCCAAGGCAAAAGGGGCGAGACCCCCTTCGCAGCGCTGGAGCGCGAACTTGTCCACTTCCGCGCCGCGCACGATCTCGACCGGCTCGTGAAAGCACGCCACCTTGGCGGCGGGCTTCGCGGGCGTAGTGTCGGCCTTGCGGTTGTCCTTCTTGGCGTGGGCCTTGGGCTCCGCTTTGGAGTCGTGGCCGGCCTTCTTGGACTCGTGTTTGTCGTTCGAGGAGGGCTTGTCGGCCTTCTCGGACTTCTCGGACTTCTTCGAGTCGTGCCCCTTCTTCTCGACCTTGTCCTCGGATTCGAGGTCCTTCTTGTCGAGCTTCTCGGTCGCCGACGCGGGGAGGAGCGGGAGCTCCTTCTTTCCGTGCTCGACACGGTCGCGGTCGTGGTGACGCGCGCTCGCCTTGGAGACGAGCACCCCGTGCGGGACGTTCGGCTCGTGGTGCGAGAAGTCATCGTGCTTCGTCGATCGCTTGGGATCGGCGTGCGTGTCACGGTCGTGACCGCGGGCAGACTTGTCACGCGCAGCGCGCGGGTGGGTCTTGTCGTTGGCCTTCTTGTCCGAGCCCTTGGGCGCCGTGCTGGCGCCCTTGTCGGACTTGGAATGGGACTTGTGGCCGCTGGTCTCCGCGGCGCTCGCCGATAGCGGAACGAGCAGCGCGAGCGCTACGAATGAGGCGAGACGCTTCATGATCACCCTCCAGTGGGGATGCGCATTGGGATTCTTGCGCGGTGTCGTCTGTTATCCCACACGCCCTTACCCACCCCCAAAATAGCCGCGACGATTTTCCGAACCCTCTTTGCGGTTCGCGCGAGAGAGGCGAAAAGCGAGACGCCGAATGGAAAAGCTCACCTTCGAGTCCCGCTTCCGCGATCTCCTCGCGACGTTCCAGAAGACGAAAGAGAACGCGGGCTGCCTCGCGTGCGAGGCCTGCGAGTCCTGTGTAGATTGCACGTTTTGCAAACGCTGCACGAAGACGGTGCGCTCGAACTACTGCGTCGACTGCCACGGCTGCACGGAGTGCTCCCATTGCACCGAGAGCCGCGATCTTCACGGCTCTACCCACTGCCACGCGAGCGAGCGCTGCCGCGGCTCGGCTTACCTCGTGCGATCGGTGGACTGCTCGTCGTGCACGTACTGCTACGGCTGCGTGGGCCTCACGCGGAAAGACTTCCACATTTTGAACGAGCCCTACGATCGCGCGACCTACTTCGAGATGGTGAAGAAGCTCGACCGGGCGCTGGGCCGCTGATGCGCGCCGTGGTTCAGCGGGTGCTCGAGGCACGCGTGACGGTCGAGGGCGAGACCACGGGCGCGATCGACGCGGGCCTCCTCGTCTACCTAGGGTGCGGGAAGGGCGACACCGCGGACGACGGCGCGTGGCTCCTCGAGAAGATCCTCGGGCTTCGCATCTTCGAGAACAACGAGGGAAAAATGGATCGATCCGTGCTCGACACGGGCGGCTCCCTCCTCGTCGTGAGCCAGTTCACCCTCTACGGCGACGTGAAAAAAGGGCGCCGCCCGAGCTTCGAGGGGGCGATGGCTCCCGCCGAGGCGAAGCTGCTCTACGAGGCCTTTTGTGAGCGCGCGCGAACACGGATTCGTGTAGCGGAGGGGCGCTTTCAGGCCGACATGCGGGTCTCGTCGGTGAACGCCGGCCCCGTCACGCTCTGGATCGAGAGCCCGAAACGTGCGGAGATATCCCCGTGAGCGACGAAGACGAGAAGAACGACGAGACCGGCGCGCCCGCGACCACGAGCGACTCGGTTTCGTCTGCCGGCACGGGCGCCACGTCCGATTCCGCGACCACGAGGGAGCGCGCGGACGAGGCCCCGAGCGACGCGCCCGCCGACGTGCCGACGACCCACGACACGAACGAGCACGCGAGCGACGCGCCGAGCGAGATCTCGGAGGCCAAGGATCCTGCCGCTCCTCCCGAGCCGCCGGCGCGTGAGCCCGCCTCGCCCGCGTCGTCGGACGCGCTCTTCGAGGCGCTCTGGAAGCGCGTCCTCGAGGCGTGGGACGACGACAAGCCGCACGCCGCCATTTTGGAGCACGCGATGAGAAGCGAGATGCTTCCGGAGCTCGCGGGTCGCTACCGCGCCGAAAAAGACGTGGTCGGACACGAGCTTCGCGCAAAAAAGAAGCTCGACGCCCTCGTGCTCGCGGCGACGCAGATGCTCATGGCGACGAAGACCGAGAAGGCACCAAAGACGCCGTGGCAGCTCACGGTGAGCGTCGCGATCGTGTGCGTGATCGTGCTCGTTTGGGTCGCGTACAAAGTGTTCCGCCCCTGACCGCGCTGCTCCTGACGCGCGCGCCACGACGAAGCTAACGCGCGCGCCCGACCACCATCCGAACGGCGAGCCCGATCGCCTCGCGCATGCCGAGCGGGTCGGCGCGCCCCGTCCCCGCGCGATCGAACGCGGTGCCGTGATCGACGCTCGTGCGCACGATCGGCAACCCGAGCGACACGTTCACCGCCTCGCCGAACCCGGTGAGCTTCATCGCGATCGTGGCTTGGTCGTGGAACATGGTGACCGCGCCGGCGTAGTGCCCCTCATGAGCGAGGCGGAGCGCCGACTCGGCGGGCACCGGACCTTCGATCACGACCGCGAGCCCTTCGCGCTCGATCACACCACGTGCCTCGATGATCGCAGGGGAAATACGCTCGATTTCTTCGCGACCGAGGAGCCCGTCCTCCCCTGCGTGGGGGTTCAAGCCGGAGACGACGAGGCGTTGCGGCTTCCCTCCGGCGAGGCCCGCGAGGAAGCGTGCAGTATGCAACGTGGCGCGAACCACCGCCGCCTTCGTGATCCGCTTCGGCACGTCTTTCACGGCGAGGTGGGTCGTGACGAGCGACGTGGTGAACTTGCGTGACCAGAACGCCATCGTGACGCTCGGCGCTCCGAGGCGGGCCATGAGGTGCTCGGTGTGGCCGAGGAACGTGCGCGATCCCTCCGCCCCGGACGACGCGATCTCGGCTTTGCTCACCGGCCCGGTGACGAGCGCGTCCCCTGCTCCGCGCGCGACCAGATCACAGCCCGCGTCGATGAACGCGAGCGCCGCGGCGCCTCCCTCGGGGCTCGGCGCGCCAGGCTTCTTCGCGCGCGACGAGAGCTTCGCGTGCGGCGCGAGCACGAACGTCTCGGCGCTCTCGGACGCGAACGCGGCTTCCGCGCTCCGTGCCCGAACGAGCCTCGAAGGGTCGAGCCCGAGCAGCGTCGCTCGCTCGCGCAACCCATGAAAATCACCCAACAAAAGCGCCTTTGCACCTCGGGGCAGCTTCATCGTCGCGAGCAGGCTCACGTCGGGACCGATGCCGGCCGGAGACCCCGTGCTCACGACGAGGCGCACGGCTCCTCGGCGCACACGCGCGCTCACGAACGATCCTTGGGTGGACCTTCTCCCGGCCCACGGAGCACGTACCCCGAGCCGCGGCGGGTCTCGAGCGGGAGCGCGTCACCTAGCTTCGCGCGGAGCCTTCGCACGTGGATGTCGACCGTGCGCGCGCCGCCCTCGTAGCGCGGGCCCCACACCCTCGCGAGCAGCGCTTGGCGCGCGAACACACGTCCGCGATTTTGGGCGAGGAACGCGAGGAGCGAGAACTCTTTCGCCGTCAGGTTGATCCGCGCGCCGTTCACGCTCACCTCGCGCGCGGCCCGGTCGACCACGAGATCGCCGAGCTTTACCCGCTCCTCGGTGAGAAATTCGCTCTTTTGCCACTCGAGCTTTCGAATGCGCGCGTAGAGCTCGGCCGGGAAATACGGGAGCACGATGAAGTCGTCGAAGCCCGATTGGAGCGGCACGTTCGTGACCTGGCGCTCCGGCACCGCGAGCAGCGACGGCACCTCCGCGAAGAGGGCGTCCTTCTTGAAGGCACGGAGCGCCGACACCGCGAGATCGGGCCTCCCGCCGCCTTCGATCACGAGCACCCGCATGCGCACCCGCTCGGAGCTCTCGCCCTCGAGCACGGTCGAAGGCTCGTCCCAAAAATCGAGCACCCGCACCTCGGCCCCGAGCTGCCGGAGCACCGGCGCCGCGTTGCCCTCGTCCCAGAGGCGTGGCTTGTCCCCCACCACGACGACGATCGACGCCGGCGTGGCCGTCTTTATGCGCTCCACGGAATGCGCGGCTCCCGAATCAGACCTTGGTGCCGCCGACGGTGATCGAAGAGATCTTCATCGTCGGACAACCCACCCCGACGGGCACGCTCTGGCCGTCTTTGCCGCACGTCCAGATGCCGTCGGAGATCTCCACGTCGTTGCCGAGCATGGTCACCTTGCGCATCGCCTCCGGGCCGTTGCCGATGAGGTTCACGCCCTTCAGCGGAGCCGTGATTTTCCCGTCCTCGACGAGGTAGCTCTCTGTGAGGGAGAACACGAAGTCGCCGTTCGCGATGTCGACCTGTCCGCCACCGAAGCGCTTCGCGTAGATGCCCTTCTTGACCGACTTGAGGATCTCTTCCGGATCGTGCGGGCCGGCGGTGAGGATCGTGTTCGTCATGCGCGGGAGGGGCACGCTCGCGAAGCTCTCGCGGCGGCCGTTTCCGCTCGGGGGCAGCTTGTAGTGCGCGGCGCTGTGGCGGTCGTGCATGTAACCGACGAGCTTGCCCTTCTCGATGAGCATCGAGCTCTTGGGCTCGAAGCCCTCGTCGTCCACGTTCACCGAGCCGCGCGATTGAAGGAGCGTCGCGTCGTCGATGACGGTGCAGAGCTCGCTCGCGACCAGGTTCCCGATTTGGCCCGAGTAGTTGCTCGTTCCCTTGCGGTTGAAGTCGGCCTCGAGCCCGTGCCCCACCGCCTCGTGAAGGAGGATGCCGCTGTCGCCGGGGGCGAGCACGACCTCGAATTGGCCGGCAGGTGCCTCTTCGGCATCCAACATGCGGAGGGCGAGCTGCGCGGCCTGCTCGGCGTGCCACTCGGGGGACTTGCCGTCGAAGTAGCCGAGGGTGGTGCGCCCGCCGCCACCGGACGAGCCCTCTTGCCGCTTGCCGTCACGTTCGGCGATGACGCGGATGCCGAAGCGCATGAGCGGCTGCGTGTCGCGCGCCATCCGGCCCTCGGAGGTGACGACGAGGATCTCGCGGATCTCCTCCGCGAAGCTCGCCTCGACCTTCACGATTTTCGGATCGTAGGCCTCCGCGTGCTTGGCGGCGCGTTCGAGGAGCGCGCGCTTCTCGGTGCCGGCGACGTCGAGCGTGACCTGATCGAGCTCGTAGCGCTTGGGTACCGAGATTTCATGAGCCCTTACGGGCACTTTGGAGCCACCTTCGGTTGCGATCTGGGCGGCCGTTTCGCAGGCGCGCTTCATGGAGTCCCAGTCGAGCTTCTCCACGTAAGCGAAGCCGGTCGCGTCGCCCTTTTGGGCGCGGACGCCGAGGCCCATCGAGACGCCCCGCGAGGCGCTCTTCAGGATGCCTTCGTCGTACACGAGCCCTCCCGCGGCGCGGTACTCGAAGAAGAGATCGGCGTAGTCGGCGCCCTTCTCGAGGGCGTGGGCGAGGAGCTTCTCGGCGATCTTTTCGTCGATGGCGTTCGGTCCGCCGGGACCGAACGGGGCCTTGTAGAGCGAGGATGCGGTGGCCATGCCGACACCGTAAGCGGTCCTTCGAGGGAGCGGAAGCCATCGATTTCGAGCCCACGCCGTGAAAAGGTTCGATGTTCCGCTGAAAATTCGTCCGAGAGGCTCACGGGCTGCACTAGAGTGAGGCGGCACAATGCTGGGCTTGCTCGTCGCCGTGCACGTGATGGCCAACGTCGTTTGGATCGGGGCGATCGCTTCGGTCGGGTGGCTCGTGCGCCGCGCGTCGGACGCGTCGCTCGCCGAATCCGAGAGGAAGACGCTGGCCCAAGCCGCGTACCAGCTCTTGTACAAACGGGCCGCCGTCCCGGCCTTCGCGGTGAGCTTCCTCGCCGCCATCGCTCGCGTCGGCGTCGACCCGAAATCCTATTTTTCCCAGCATTGGTTCCACGGAAAGCTGCTTTTTGGGCTCGTCGTCATCGCGCTCCACCACGTGATCGGAGCAAAGGCGAAAAAGGCCGATTCCGGGAGTAGGCAAGGCTTGGAAAGCAGCGCTATTCTCACGGGTGCGCTCCTCGCAGCGGCCTTCCTCGCCATCGTCTTCGCCGTGATGAAATCGAGCCTCGTGCCTTGAGGTCTGCTCTCTTCGTTCCCCGCTTGGTCCTACGCCGCGCGCCTTCACGACAACGGTTCCGGACCTCGGTTTCGTCAGCCACGTCAGCCCCGCCCCTCCCGTCCGATACGCCCCGAAGGAGAACGTCACCCCGTGGCCATTGACCGCGAGAAGGTGCTCCAAGCCGCCCAAAAGTACGTCGAGAAAAAGAAGTACGACAAGGCGGTCCTCGAGTACCAAAAGCTCGTCCAGGCGGATCCGAACGACGCCAGGACTCTGCTCAAGATCGGCGATCTCCAGACCAAAATGGGGACGTATCCCGACGCCATCTCCACGTACGAGGGCGTAGGGCGCCTGTACGCGCAGCAGGGCTTCGCGCTCAAGGCGATTGCAGTCTACAAGCAAATTCGGGAGCTCATCGCGAAGCACGCGCCGACGCTCGACGAACGTTACGGCCACATCACGCCGAAGCTCGCGGAGCTCTACGAGCAGCTCGGTCTCGTGAGCGACGCGCTCGCCGCCCTCGACGAGGTGGCGACCCGCTTCCAGCGCCAGCAGCGCGACGACGAAGCGATCGCGGTCTGCCAAAAGATCGTCCAGCTCGATCCGACGAATCCCCTCCCTCACCTGCGTCTCGCGGAGGCGCTCTCGCGCACACGCGACGTCGACGGCGCGGTCGCCTCGTTCCGCACCGCCGCCGCGCAGCTCGTCCAGATCGGCCGTCGCGACGACGCCGTGAAGGTGCTCGAGCGCCTCTTGCATCACAAAGCGGATGGCGAGCAGGCCCGCCTCTGCGCCGAGCTCTACCTCCAGCGTGGCCAGCCGCAAGACGGCATGCTCGCCCTCGCGAAGCTCCAGGTCTGCTTCCAAGCCGACCCACGCGATCTCGACACCCTCGGTCTCCTCTCCCGCGCGTTCACCGTGATCGGCCAGGCCGCCAAGTCGATCGAGGTCCAAAAGGAAATGGCCCGCGTCGCGCGCGACACCGGGCGGATGGATCTCTTCCGCGACATCGCGACGCGCCTTCTCCAGTTCGCACCGCACGACGACGTGGTGCAGCGCCTCGCCGGTCAGGCGATGCCGGAGCGCATGCAGGCGTATTCGGGCCCTCCTGGCGCCGGTCCCACGCCACCGCCCCCCGCTGCCGTCGCGCCTCCACCGCCGATGCCCCCCGCTCCGCCCGCCGCACCCATGTTGCGGCAGCAGCAGCAGCAGCCGGCAGCCACGAATCCCTTCGCACAGACGGCGCTCGCCCACGGCCAAGCATGGCCGATGCCTGCGCCGCAGCAGCAGCAGCCGCAACACGAATCGCAGCCCGCGCCCGAGCTCGAAGAAGATCCGGAGCTCGACTCGAGCTACGAGGAGCTCGAAGGCGACGAGCTCTACGACGAAGCTCAGCACGAGCCCCAGCAAGCGGAGCCCACGGCGGCGCTCGGCGCGATGCCCGGCGACCAGGCCGAGCCCGAGACCGGCCCGACCGGCGACGACGTCCCTCAGCTCCTCGCGAACGCGGCGGCTTTCCGACGGGTGCGCCTCTACGACAAGGCGCTCGCCGCCCTCGAGCACGCGCTCGGCATCGAGCCACGCGCGGTCGAGGTCTACGAGGCGATGCGCGACATCTACCTCGAGGACAACCGGGTCGAAGAAGCGGTCCAGGCGATGCTTGCGGTCGCGAGCCTCTTCGTCGATGCCCTCGATGGCGACTCGGCAGCGCGCACGCTCCAAGACGTGCTCGCGTACGATCCGAGCAACGAGCGCGCGATCGAGCTCCTCCGCGAGCTTGGCTACGAGGTGGTCGACGAGTACGGCGAGGCCCAAGGGGAACCCACCGAACAAGGCTACGACGAAGCGAGCCGGCTCCCTTCGTACGACCTCGAAGAGATGGGCCCAGAGGACGTCTCGAGCCAATACACCGACCCTCACCACGTGGTGATGCGTGGTGGCGCTGCCGGCGGCGACGCCGATCCGCTCCCGAGCTTCAGCCTCGATCCGAACGAGCAGCACGACGAGCGCAAGAGCACCGCCGCGCCTCCTCGTGCTGGCGGCTCCAACGCCCCGCGCGGCATGGAGCTCGAAGAAGCGCTCGAAGAGTCGGAGTTCTTCGCATCGCGAGGGCTCTTCGACGACGCCTACAACATCCTCGCGGTGCAGCTCGAGCGCTACCCGAACCACCCGCTCCTCCGCGAGCGCTTGGCGGAGCTCGAGTACGCCCAGCAGTCCGCGAGCGGCGCTCGCGAGCGCCCCACCGACGACCGCAGCTTCGCGATCGCCGAGTCGCTCGACCTCTACCCCGAGGCTCCCGTCACCGCCGCGGGCGGCTTCTCGAGCGGCGACCAGCAGGTCGACGTCGAAGAGGTCTTCCAGAAGTTCAAAGAGGGCGTCGAGAAGCAGGTCTCCGCCGACGACTCCCAGACGCACTACGATCTCGCCGTCGCCTACAAAGAGATGGGCCTCATCGACGACGCCATCCGCGAGTTCGACGTCGCGGCGCGCGACCAAGAGATGGAATGCGTCTGCCAGAGCATGATCGGCACCCTCGAGCTCGCCCGCGGCAACGTCGGCGAAGCGATCGAAGCGTTCCTCCGCGGGCTGAACTCCCCCGTGAAAGAGCCCGCGCAGGAGACCACGCTCCTCTACGAGCTCGGCAACGCGTACGAAGCGAAGAAGATGACCCGCGAAGCGCTCGCGTACTTCCAAAAGGTCGTCCGCAAAGATCCGCGCTACCGCGACGTCGGCGATCGCATCGCGCGCCTCTCGCAAAAAGCCCCCGTTCGCGCGAGCTGAACGCAAGCGCCCGCTGGCGACGGCACCGCGTCGACCGTCCGAGGCAAGGCACGGCGGCCAACCGCAGCTTTATTTCTTAGGGATTCCGGACATTTGCCGTGGTGTGCGCACGGCGTCGACGAGCTTCTTCGCGTAGGGGCTCGCCACTTCGCCGAGCGCCTCGAGCACCTCGCGGCGGGTGAGCCCCGAGCGCACGAAGAGGCGCCGGTACACCCGCTCGAGCTCGCGTACGTCTTCGTCGGAGAAGCCCCGCCGCGCGAGGCCCACCTTGTTCAGCGCGCGCACCCGGGCGCGATCGCCTTGCACGATCACGAAAGGCGGGACGTCGACCTCGCACATCGCGCCGGCGGCGACGAACGCGCTCTCGCCGACACGGACGTGCTGCGCGACCCCGGAGAGCCCGCCGAACGTGACATGGTCCTCCACCTCCGCGTGGCCGGCGAGCTGTACCCCGTTCGCGACGACGACCGAGCTGCCGACCCGCGCGTCGTGCCCCACGTGAGACTGCGCCATGAGCAGCGTGCTCGAGCCCACCGTCGTGGTGCGCCCGTCCGTTCCGCGGTGAATCGTGACGCCTTCGCGCACCACCACGTCGTCCCCGAGGAGCACGCTTCCTTGTGTGCCCGCGCCGCCAGCCCGCACCTGCGCAGGTCCGCCGACGATCGAAAATGGATGCAAGATGCATCGTTCGCCGAGCACCGCCGGTCCCGAGAGGACCACGTGCGACACGAGCACGGTGTCCCGCCCCACGACCACGTCGGGGCCGACGACGCAGTAGGGACCTACGACCGTGCCTTCGCCGAGCTGCGCGCGCGGATCGACGACCGCGGTGCCGTGGAGGCTCGGCGGACGGCGCGGCGACGAGGCCGCCTCGGTGCGCGCTCCCGGCTCGATGGTCATGCGTTCCTGTCGACCACGCTCGCGAGGAGCTCGCCCTCGGCGCAAAGCGCGCCATCGACCGACGCGGTGCCCTTGAGCTTCCACACGTTCTCGCGGTGGTGCATCACCTTCACCTCGAGATCGAGGCGATCGCCGGGGATGACGGGCCGGCGAAATTTCGCGCGGTCGATGCCGAGGAAGTACATGAGCGACGTCGAGATATCGAACGGGTCGCTCGCGTACGCGAGGATGCCGCCGATCTGCGCGAGCGACTCGAGAATGAGCACCCCCGGCATCACCGGGTGATGCGGGAAATGCCCCAAGAACCAAGGCTCGTTCATGGTCACGCACTTGTGACCACGCACGACCTCCTTCGGCACCACCTCCGTCACCCGATCGACCATCACGAATGGCCACCGGTGCGGGAGGATTTGCAAGATGCGCTCGATCTCGATGACCGTGCGGGGAGACGAGGTGGGTTCGGTCACGTCGGGGTCCTCCTTCGAGGGGCGCGCCTCGTGGTCGCCCGGTACGTCGCCGCGAGGCCTCGAAGCCACTTCGCGTGCCCCACCGCGGGATATCCTGCCACGACCGCGGAGGCAGGTACATGCCCGATGACCCCCGCCTTCGCCGCCACCTTCGCGCCATCCCCGATGTGCACGTGGTCGGCGACCCCGGCCTGCCCGCCGAGCATCGCGCCGCGGCCCACGTGCACCGATCCCGCAAGACCCACCTGCGCGCAGAGCACCGCGTGCTCTCCCACGTCCGCGTTGTGACCCACGTGCACGTGCGCGTCGAGCTTCGCGCCGTGACGAACGCGGGTGGGCCCGAGGGTGCCCGCGTCGACGGTGGAGCACGAGCCAATCCACACGTCGTCCTCGAGCACGACGCCACCGTATTGCGGCACGTGAACGAGCCCCGAAGGGCCCGCGACGAACCCGAATCCAGGCGCGCCGATCACGGCGTAAGCCCCCACGTGCACCCGCGCGCCGATGCGAACGCGAGGGTAAATCACGGCCGTCGGATGGATCTCGCACCCCTCTCCGGCGGGCTCCGACTGATCTTCGGCGCGGGCCTCGAGCAGCAACGCCGCGATGACCAGCGACGGGTCCGGATGCACCCACGCGGGCACGTCACCGAGCCTAGCCACGAGGCGCTCCGCGACGATTATCGTCGCGCCGGCCGTCACCGCATTGGCTGCATGATGCACATATTCGGCGCGCGAGAGCGGCACGAGCGCCTCGGGCCACGGCGACGCGATCGCGGCGAGCCCGACCACGTGCGCACCGGAGGTCGCGTTCCCGGTCGCGCTCGCCTTCGAAACGAGACGCCCCCCGAAGCGGCCAAGGAGGGCCTCGAGGGGCGTAGGGTCGAGGTGGATGCGAGAGGGCATCGCGCGCACGACCATGCCGAAGCTTTACTTCTTGGGCGCGGGAGCCGGAGCGGGAGCGCCGCCGCCACCGCTGTTGTAGGCCTGGATCGCGCGGTCGGTGAGGTCGAGGTCGCTGCGCACGTACGCGGTCGTGTTCTTGTCGATCACGATGTCGACGTTCTCGCTCGTGGCGATGCGCTTGATGATCGCCATGACCTTCTCGATCACGGGCTCGGTGAGCTCTTTCTGCTTCTTTTCGAGCTCTTTATTGTACTCGAGGAAGATCTGCTGAAGGTCGACCATCTGCTTTTGCCACTCGTCGACGCGCTTCTGGAGCGCCTCCTTCGAGAGCACGCGCGACTGCTTGTCGATCTCTTCCTTCTGGCGCTGGAGGTCCTTCTGCTTGCCGTCGAGCTGCTGCTGGCGGCTCTCGAAGAGCTTCTTCAGCGTGGCTTGGGCGCGGAGGCCGTCTTCCGTCTGGGCGACCGCGCGCTGCACGTCGACCACACCGACACGCACGGACGCACCTTCGGCGTGGGCCGGGGACGCGGCAAAAAGCGCGGCGGAGAAGGTGAGCGCCGCGAAGGCACGGGCAACGAACGAGAACCGAGTAGAGGCCATGGGGAAACGTCCTTTTCGTAGCAGAAGCCCGCCCGGGACTAGCTCGCCACGGCAGCGGGGTCAAGTCGTCGGTCGAGCGCGATCACGAGAGCCGAAGAGCACGATCACGGGAGCCTGGTGTCGTTAACGATGGTTCACAAAGCCCGACTCTCCGCGTGCACAACCCGGGGTGATGGCGCACGATTCCCGGTGGGTCGCACGGGTTTGTCGCTGGCACGAGAGTTGATAATGTTTCGTCGATTCCTGGGGCGAACGCGCCACCAGACACCCTCGCGCCTTTCGGAGGCACCCCTCATGACGTTCGGCAAGCTTGCGTTCCTCTCGCTCATCGGAGCCATCGGCGGAGTCGCCTTCTCGGCAGGCTGCGGCACGGAGACCGGCGGGCGCTACTATTGCGACGCAACCGGTTGTTACGACTGCGACGGCTTCGGCTTCGGCTGCTCCGCGGTCGCCTCCCCCTCCAAGCCCAACTGCCGCAACAACGCCGCGTGCGGCGCGAATGCCGCGTGCACGAGCGTGGGTTGCGCTCAGCGCTGCACGAGCGACGAGACCTGCCCTCGTGGCGAGGTTTGCCGCACCGGGCTCTGCGTTGCGCCCACCACCACCACCCCACCTGCCACCCGCGAGTGCACCGACAAGACCGACTGCGGCGCGAGCGCGGCGTGCGTCTCGGGCGTCTGCAAGGCCTGCGGCGGAACGAACGGCCCCTGTCCCTGCACCACCCAGGCCGAGTGCTCCACCGGCGACGTGTGCATCGCGGGCTCGTGCACACCGAAGGCGAGCACGTGCACCTTCTCGAGCGAGTGCGGCGCCACTCAGGTCTGCGCGGACGGCCAATGCCTCTCCGAGTGCGACGCGAACCGCGCGTGCACCACGGGCTTCACCTGCGATCGCGGCGTCTGCCGGTCCACCATCGACGGCTCGTGCTCCGACACCAACCCCTGCCCCGACAACCGCCTCTGCGTCGCTGGTGGCTGCGCGATTCAGTGCACGGGCGACGCCCAGTGCGCCGCGGGCAAGTACTGCAACCAGGGCGCTTGCATGGTGGACACCCGCCCCAAGCCGAACTGCACGAGCGACACCCAATGCACCGGCGGCGCGAACCCCCGCGTGTGCCGCGACGGCTTCTGCAAGTACACCTGCGCCGACGACCAAGTGTGCCGCACGATCGACACCCGCATCGGCTACTGCGCTGCCGACAAGGTCTGCCGCACCGCCCAAGAAGCCAACCCCGAGTGCCGCGACAGCGCGCAGTGCGGCCAAGGCAAGATCTGCATCGACAACACCTGCCGCTGAGATTTCCCTAGAAGTTTCAAGGTTCTACGAACAAGGGCGAGGCCTTCACGGTCTCGCCCTCGTCGTATTTCTTGGCTCACGCAAGACAAGGGCAGGTCGCGTGGCGAGACGCCCCGACCGCACGATCGCTGTGTCGGCAACGCAGGTCTGCAAGCGAGCGCGTGTGTCTCGGGTCGAGGGTGCCGTCGCGCGACCGCGCCGAGCACGCACGGTCGAGCACGCCCGTCGACGACGCTCGCACGCGCGTTCGTAGGCGAGCGTCGCTACTGGCGGGCCATGAAGGGGCACACGCCGAGCAGCTTTCGGAACGGACGCCGCGAGCAATCGAAGCCGGTCGAGCGCCCGTACATCTTGTGCTCGGAGCACTCCTGGGATCGCTCGAAGGAGCCCTCGCTAGCGAGCTCGATGTCGCGCGAGCAGTCGCCGATCTTCTCGACGTCCCAACGGTAAAAACCGT
>JAAFHV010000470.1 GCA_013297655.1 Myxococcales bacterium
TCCCCCTGACCGTGACCATTGAGCTCGTCGTGCTCCCGCCGAACGCGGTTCGTTATGCGCGTGCGCTCGACGAGCTCTATGGTCACGGTCAGGGGGAGGGCTCTCGCGGGGGAACGGGGGAATCGTTCCCGACTGCCCGCGAGTGGGGAGACGAGCTCTCCGCTCTCTTCGGAGAGAGCGTGCGTGAAGAGGTGCTCGGCAGCGCGGCGAAGAGCGGGAACGGCGCCGCCCTCGCGCTCCTCGACCCGAGTCGCGTCACCCCTTCGATCGACCTCTTGGAGCACATCCTCTCCCTCAAGGGGGGGCTCTCGGACAGGGAATTTTCCCATCTGAAGCTCCTCGCGCAGCGGATCGTGGAGGCGCTCGTGAAGGAGCTCGCGACCCGCGCGAGCCCCGCTCTCACCGGCCTCGCCACACCACGTACGTCACGTAGGCGGCGCGGACCTCTGGACCTCCGAAAGACGATAGAGGCGAACCTCGTGACGGCGTACGCACACGGAGAAGGCTATCGCCTCGCGCCGCGCAATTTCGTATTCCGTTCGCGCGCGAAGAAGAGCCTCGACTGGCGGATCGTGCTCGTGGTCGACGTCTCGGGCTCGATGGAACCTTCCGTGATTCATTCCGCGATGATGGCGGGCATATTGGGCAATCTGCCGGCGGTCTCGTCGCACTTCGTCGCAGTGAACGACAAGGTCGTCGATCTGTCGTCACGGGCCGCCGATCCGCTCGAGCTCCTTTTGTCGGTGCAGATCGGCGGAGGCACTCTCCTCGCGAAGGGCCTCCGTTACGCGCGCAGCCTCCTCACCGTCCCGTCGCGGAGCATCGTCGTGCTCGTGTCCGACTTCGAGGAAGGCGGCTCCGTAGCCGAGCTTCTCGCCGAGGCGCGCGCGCTCAAAGACGCCGGCGCCACGTTGCTCGGCCTCGCCGCCCTCGGGGAAAATCATGCTCCCCGCTATCACCGCGCGATCGCCGAGCGCCTCGTGAACGAGGGGATGCCTATCGCCGCGCTGAGCCCGCTCGAGCTCGCGCGGTGGGTCGGAGAGAAGATGCGGGGCATCTCGTGAGCACACGCCCCAAGGTCGCCCCCGCGGTGCTCGCCGACCTCGTCGCCGCCGTTCCGGCGCGCGTGTCGAAGCGACTCGACGCGAAGCCGCGCGCTGCCGACGCGTGGACTTGGTCGTACTCCGAGGTGGTCACGGTGGCAGCGGGAGAAGAGACCGTCACCGTCGCCGCGAGTGGCATCTTCGAGGCGAAGGACGCGACCTGCACGTGTCTCCTCCAGCCGCGGTGCTTTCATTTGCTCGCGGTGCTCACCGTGCTCCCGCTCGCGACGGCGCTCCCGGAGCCGGAGGTCGCGCCCGGGGAGGCCGACCCGAAAGCCGCGCCTGCCGCGCCCGCTCACGAGTCACCCTCGCCCACGGACGCGGAGCGCGCGATTGCCCACGATGCGTCGCGTCTCGGGGCGCGCATCCTCGGCGATGGCCTGTCGCGCGTATCCACGTTACGGATGGGCGAGCTCTTGCGCCTGGTCCACGCTGCGCGTCGCGAAGGGCTCCCGCGCCTCGAATCCGCCGCCCTCGGCGTCTACGAGTCCGTTCGCGATCTGCGCGACAAAAGCCCTTCGTTTCGGCTCGACGACGCGGCGACGCGCCTCGCCGAGCTCTTGCTCGTGGCCTATCGGCTAGCGTTCGGAGAGGGCGGCCTCACCTGGCGTGGTATCGGGCGCCGCACCTACCACGCCGTCGCGACGGGCGGGCTAAGGCTCGCAGGGATCGCGAGCGAGCCCATCGTGCAGCGCGGGTACGCGGGAGTTGTCACTTACTTCACCGACGGAGAGCGCGTGTACTCTGCACAAGAGGTCCTCCCCGGCGACACCGACCGCGCGCGGGACGCGTACGAGGCGCAGCTTCGTTTCGGTGAGACGTCGCTCACCCACGCCGAGGCATCACGCGGGGGGCTGCTCTTCGCACGCGCCGAGGTGTCCGCGGATGGCAGGCTCGGCGCAGGTCGCGAGGTCACCTGTGTCGCAACGACGCGCGAGGCGGCGTTGCTCGACGCGCACTTCGCGGAGCCTTTCGAGAGCCAGCTCGCCCTCGCCGATCGCGGAGAGCGAATGGGGCTCCTCTTTCTCCGCGGCACGTTCGGCGGCGAGAGCGCCGATGCCGCATTTTTCTCGAGCGGCGCTCTCTCCTTGCCGCTCGCGACCCCAATCGACGACGTCAGGTTCGCCTACCGCGAAAACCTCGCCCGCCTCGTGGAACGCGGGACTCGGTGCAAGCTCCTGTCGCGCGTCACGGCGGACGGTACGAAGCTATCGCCGCTCGCCATTTGGCTCACGACCGGAAGCGAAGAGAAGCTCTTCTCTCTCGGGTACGATCGTTTGGGAAAGCACGATCTCGATCACGAGAACGCGCTTCTCGAAGGCGCGACCGCGATCCTGACCACGCCAGCCCCTGCGCCAGCGGTGCGCGCGGACGTGCTCGACGCTGTGAATCGTCGTCTGCTTCGTTATGCGCTCGCAGGCGAGCCGAGCCTTCCCGGAGCCGCGCTTCCGGACGTCGCAGAAGAAGCGAAGCGGCTCCGTCGCGCGCTCTTCCCGAAGGCGGCAGACGGTCTGGAGGCATTGGCCCTTTGTGACGATCCGGAGCGGGCGGCCCGCGTTTGGCTCGCGCTCCACGTTTACTCGCGCGTCGTCGAGAAGACGTTCGCGCGCGCAGCGTGGGGAGATGCCGGGGCCTGAGTTTCGCCGCTCCTTGCGGCGTACTGCTCAAAAAGCGATCGCGATGATGGGGCCGACACCGAAGCCCTTGAAGGGCGTGCCGGTGACGACCTGATAGTTGGCCTCCGCGCCGAGCCCGAACGAGCGCGTGAAGTGGATCATGAACCCGCCGCCGAAGAAGAGCGCTGCACCCGTGCTCGATGCGGTGAAGTCACCGGCGGAGACGTGGCCGACGCCGGCCCCGCCTTCGACGAACGGCGCGAACCTGTCGATCGGGTATACAAGCTTGAGCATCGGCATTCCCAAGTACACGTTCGGATCGGTGAAATAGAACGCGCCGCGGACCCCGGGTACGATGATGACGGAGTCGGTGTCGAATCCGTACCCGAGGCGGACCCCGAGCGCGAATCGGGCACTGCCCTCGACGAAGATGACGCCGGGTGAGAGCCCCCACTGGAAGCCCGAGTTCCACGCCGACACAATCGCGCGTCCCTCGCTCATGCGCGGCGCGGGCTCTTCTTCCGGCGGCGCAGGCTCGGACGGCGGCGCGACGCTCACGTTCTCGGGGGGCGCGACCGGCGGCGGCGCGGACGG
>JAAFHV010000471.1 GCA_013297655.1 Myxococcales bacterium
CGCGCGCGCTTCGCGCGCGGCCACGTGCGGCGCGTGGGTGCTGGGAGTGAGCTACTTGGCGCTCGAGGCGAGCGACGTCCGATACCTGCGCGGGCTCGGCCTATGAGCGGCCGCGAAGGGAGCCCGCCGATCGAAACGGGCTTGGAAAACAAGCCCGATCGCGACCCGGGCGCCGGCGTCCTCGTGTACCGCGCGGGCACCTCCGCGAACTGTTCGAGCGTCGGCAGCTCGGTCGATCTGCTCTTCGTCACCGCCGCCGTCGGAGGTGCGATCTTCGCGGCAGCGATGGCCGCACTCGCCTCGTCGAAGGTCACGATCCCGGACGACGACGCGCCCGCCCCCGACGACGGCGAGCCAAAGGCGCCGGAGCGCGATCCGTGATCCGCGTTCGTCTCGAGCCATGGGGCGCGTGGGCGCGCGTGCCCGAGCACGGCCTCGTCGCGATCGACCTGGAGGCGCGCAACGCGCTCTTTCCGCAGGTGGCCGCCACCCCCGAACGACCGCTTCCCCCCTCCCCCAGCCTCGTCGACGCACGCCTCGCGCTCGCCCCCGCTCCCCTCGAGGTGCACCTCGCCGTCACCGGTCGCTGCGGCACCGGGTGCCCGAGCTGCTACCTCGACGCGACCCCGGAAGGCGCCGAGCCCACGTTCGACGAGCTCCTCCGCGCCCTCGACGCGATCGCACGAAGCGGCGCGTTCGTCGTCGCGTTCGGAGGCGGCGAGCCCACGTTGCGCTCGGATCTCGGCGAGCTCGCGCGCGAAGCCAAGGCGCGTGGCCTCTCGCCGGTCGTCACGACGAGCGGCCTCCTTTTGTCGACCGAGAAGCGCGCGCGCCTTCGCGACTTCGACGGCGTGAACGTGAGCCTCGACGGCGTCGGCGAGACCTACGCGCGCCTTCGTGGCCTCGACGGCGCGGCAGACGCGCTCGATACGATCCGCGCCCTCGCGTCCGGCGGAACGTCGGTCGGAGTGAACGTCGTCCTCACGCGGACGACCCTGCCGAGCCTCACGACCACGCTCGACGCGGCCGCGAGCGCCGGCGCGAACCGCGCGCAGCTCCTCCGCTTCAAGCCGGGCGGCCGCGTGCGGACCCGCATCGACTACCTCGCGCAGCGGCTCGATCCGCAGGCGGTCCTCGACTTCCCAGACTTGCTCCGCGCCCTTACGCGGCGCTACCGCGATAGGCTGTCGATCCGCATCGACTGCGCGATGGTGCCGTGGCTCTCCGAGGACGCGGAGCTCGCCTCGCGCGCGGACGACCTCAAGCGGCTCGGCGTGCTCGGGTGCGAAGCAGGACGCCACCTCGCGGCGGTGAGCTCGCGCGGGAGGCTCTCGCCGTGCAGCTTCCTCCCCGACACGCCCGCTCCCGTCGAAGGCCTCGCGGACCGGCCAGCGGAGTCGCACGCGGCCACCGGGGCGTGTGCAACATGCACGCTTTCCGAGATTTGCCGTGGCGGATGCCGCGCGGTGAGCGACGCAACGACCGCGGGAACCGGTGGTCCCGATGCAGAGTGCCCGCGTGTCCGCCGTTTGGCGCGCCAAAAAGACGAGCCCGGGGCGGCGCGATGACGACGCGCTCGGCCCGTGTCGTTTACCTCGTCGCCCTCGCCTTCGCCGCGAGCCCGTTCTTCTACGGGGCGTTCCGCGCGATCGAGCGCCTCGCGATCACCGGCGCGGAGCCGTCGCATGTCTATTTCGTCGAGCGCTCCGGTTACTTCGCTCGGGTCGCGCTGTCCCTCTTTGCCGGCGGCATCGCCGCGGCGGTGAGCGAAGCCATAACCGAGCCGTCGCGCGGGGCGGCCCTCGGCGTGTTCGCGACCGCGTCGACGCTATCCGTCGTAGCGTGCGCGGCCCTTTTCCCCTGACGCGCCTGGCCGGAGAGATTGCCCGGCGCGAACGATTCTGCATCTGGTAACGTGGGACTTAGGTCTGTATGCGATACCTCTACGGAGATTCCACTCCGTTCCCACTGTCGTACGACTTCCTCGGCACGCTCGAGGCCTTCATGACCGCCGCCACGCGCGCCGTGAAGCTCCACGACGACGCGGCCGCGCTGGAGGTCAAAGCCACGGAGGCCAAGCAGGTGCGCCTCGGCGGCATCCAAGCTCTCGAGAGCTTCCACACCGTCGTCATGAAGGCGATCGGCGACACCGCGAACAAGGTGAGCCACCCGAGCGCCCTCGAGTACTCGCGCCAAGTGGGTGAGCTTGCGCAGCGCTTCGTAGAAGAGCAATGGCGCCAGGTGAACCAGTCGAACGAGCGCGACGCCGGCACGCTCGCGCGTGAGGTCGCGCAGCGCCGCATCGAAGCGCACGCATCGCTCGAGGAGTTCTTCCTCAAGGCGCACTTCACGGTCGAGAGCTCCACCACCCGGGCGTCGCTCGTCGGCGGTCGCTACGAGACGAGCGCCACCTTCAAAACGGCGGGCGGCGTCACCGCCGGGTACCAGCTCCGCACCTCCAGCCCGTGGGACGCGCCGCGCCGGGTCATGGACTTCGCGAAGGGCACCACCCTCAAGGTCGCGGTCAAGAAGAGCTTCTTCAAGGGCGTCGTCACGGCGGAGGCGCTCCCGATCGACGAGTACGTCCTCAGCCAGATCGAGCTCGCCGAAGGTCGCGTGTCGCTCACGCTCCGCAAGAAGTTCAACGAGCCCGATAGCCTCGTTTTCCAGCTCGTACGCGCAGGAGAAAACCTCCTCGCCACCGTCGATCACCCCGGAAACGCCGACGCGGCGAACCTGCCTCCGGAGCTCGACGCGCAAGACGCCGCCACCCTCGAGCACCTGGTCGCGAACATCACCGAATCGCTCCGCACGCTGCATACGAACAAGGAGCGGCTCACCGAGCTGCACCTCGACGACCGCGACGCGATGGGCGGGGTCCTCGTCGTCGATTTGGTTCAGCGCTTCGTCACCCTCTTCGCGCCCACGGTCGCCGAGATCGCGAAGCGAAGCCCGAACGAGGCCGAGCTCTCCCTCAAGGCGCAACAAGACGGCGGTCGGCGCGAGGAGGTCTATCTTCGCAAAGCCGATCTGGTCGAGAAGCTCCAGCCTCTGTGGGCCAAGGGTCGCTCGGTTTTTGCCCCGCTCGGGCTCGACACCTGGGTCCCGAACATGACCGTGCCGCCGCCGGCGGTAGCGCCGACCCACATCGTCACGTCCACGCAGGTCATCCCACCCGCCGCCGCGATCCCGCCCGCGCCCGGCTCCGGCAAGCTCCCCTAGAGGCGGCGTCCGCGAGTAGAGCGCGCGCAACCAAGGCGCTCGCCCCCGAGGCACGAAACACGAAGGCCGCAGCACATCGC
>JAAFHV010000472.1 GCA_013297655.1 Myxococcales bacterium
ACGCCGAGCACGCGATCCTGGAGAAAGACCGCGCCTGGGACGAGCTCGCCGCGATCCCGCGCCAGAACCTCGACGACGGAGAGTCGCGCACCAACGCGCTCTATTGGGTCGCGACCCGCCCCTGAATGCTCGCGTGCTCGCGCCTCGAGCCTCGCGACCCGCGAAAAGATGGCCGTTCTCGGTGGGGTGGCGCATTTTTTGGAAGCGCGCGGCCCGCCACGGCGTACGACGGTCGCTTGGTCCTAAGACGCGCCGCCACGACCGCAGCTCTGATCCTCCTCACGGGCACCTTGCTCGGCGCGCGCGCCCCTCGCGCGCGGCCGAACGAGCCCGCGCGGATGTGGCTGTGGGCGTGGGAAAAACCGACCGACCTCCGCTTCCTTGGCGGACGAACGGACGTGGGCGTGGCCTACCTCGCGCGCACGATCACGGTGAGCGACACGGTCACCATTCACCCGCGACGGCAGCCTCTCCTCGTCCCCGAGGGCATCCCGCTCACGACCGTGGTGCGGCTCGAGGTCCCGAAGGACGCTCACCCCACGAGCGCGACCCTCGACGCCGTCGTCGGCGGCATACGCGACGCCGTACGTGACGGTCGCAGCGCGAGAGTGCAAGTCGACTTCGACGCGCGCGCCTCCGAGATTCCCTATTATCGAACGCTGCTCGCGCGCCTACGCGTCGATCTGCCGACCGGCACGTGGCTCGGGATCACCGCCCTCGCCGCCTGGTGCACCAACGACCGCTCGTGGCTCGCCGATCCGCCAGACGTCGACGGCGTCGCCCCGATGGTGTTCTCGATGGGCCGCGACAGCGCGCCGACGAGGGCTTGGCTCGCGGTCGGCGGCGGGTTCGCCGTCGACGCTTGTCGCGCCGACTTCGGTGTCTCTACGAAAGAGCCTATCGCGATCCCGGCCGAGACGCGGGTGCTCCACGTGTTCTCGCCCGATCCATGGACAGTGCAATCATTCGCGAACGTCGCGTCGAGGTGGCCGTGAAACATCGAGTACTCGTGATGGCCGCGCTCGTCGCGATCGCAGGTCTGGGGCTCCGCGGCGGGAAGGCGGCCGATGCCTGCTCGTCGTCGAGCGAGATCGTGGCCATATCCGAGAGGCATCCGGACTTGCCCCTCTCTCCTTACGTCGCAGGCCATCTCGGCGTCTTGCAGCCCACGTTCGCCCGCATGCACCTCGTCGTCGCGTATGCCTGGTTGAGCGGAAAGGGGCTCGATCCTGCTGCCCAGGGGGCCGTCCTCGACCTCGCGACCCGTCGTTTGCCTTGGGTGCCCGCGACGACCGTCGTGCCGACTCCCCCCGCGAGCACGTCGACCCCGAGCCCCGCCGTGGCCGACCCCGTCGCCGATTGGCAGAAAGAGCGCACGCGTGTGCTCGGCGCACCCGTCGCGCCACCCTCGAGCGGCTACGTCACACCCACGTATCTCACGATAGACAACTGCCTCGAGGACGCGTTTCGCGTCGCGAGGGACACGCTCCTGGCGCGGGAGGCGACCCTCGGCGCACGAGCGCCGGAGCTCGTCGCGTGGGTCTCCGCACAAGACATGGTGTTCACGAACTGCGCGGACCCCGCGAAGAAAGCAGTCCCCGCGACCCTCCCCGCTTCGGCCTCGGCCGCTGCGCGCGCGGATCGCGACTACCAAATAGCGTCGGCGTATTTCTACTCGAACCGCTTCGACGAGGCCCAAAAGCGCTATGCCGCGATCGCAGCCGACAAGGCCTCTCCTTGGTCCGCGCTCGCCGGCTACGTGAACGTGCGGGTGCGCGTGCGCCGCGCGAACGTGGGCAAAGACGTAGCCGACAAGGCCGAGCTCGGCCGTGCGCTCGCCGCCGCGAGCAGCGAGCTCGCCGATCCGAGCCACGCGACGATGCACGCGAGCCTCCGCCGCTACCGCCGATACGTGCGGGTATCTGCCGAGCCGCAAGCGCTCCTCGCCGAGACCGCGCGCGCGCTCGAGGGCGGCGGTCAGGGCGCCGAGACGGGGCCCCTCCTCGAGGACTACACGGTGCTCGTCGACAAAGACGAATCGGTGCTCGAAAAGAGGAGCGACGATCTTACGGCGTTCGTAGGTGCGATGCAGGGGAAGCGCACGTTCGACGCGGCCTATGCTCGATTCCAATCGAGCGCGCCCGGTTCCGAAGCGTGGCTCGTCGCGGCCCTCACGCTCGCGACGAACGCAGCCGACCCGCGCGTCGACACGCTGCTCGGCCGCGCGCTCGCCGTCGCCCCGAGCTCGAGCGCCTACGCCACGGCGCGCTTCCACGCGATCCGCCTCACCGCCGCGCGCGGAGCCTCAGCCGCGACGCTCGCCGACCTGTTCACGAAGACGCGCACCGGCCTCGGCTCCTACGTCGGGCTCTCCACCAAAAACGCCTTCGCGATGCTCGCCGCGCGCACGGCGCGGGACCTCGGCACGTTCCTCCGCGAAGCGCCGATCGTTCCGGCGGGCGCGAGCGCGGACAGCGGCCCAGTCGTGTTCGATCCTCACGCCGTACGCGCGATCCCGGACGAGCTTACCGACGCGATTTCAGCGGGATTTCCACTATCGCGGCTCCTCGAAGCTTCGCTCTCGACCGCGCTCCCTCGCGACGTTCGGGCACACTTCGCGGCGACCACCTGGGCGCGCGCGAACCTCCTCGGCGACCGCGCGACGGCGGCGAAGGTAGCGGCGACCGTTACACAGACGAACCCAGCGCTCCGCACCTACGTCGATCGCGTCGAGAACGCACGTACCGAGGAGGAACGAAGGCTCGCCCTCGTGCACACCCTCCTCACGTTCCCGAACGTGGGCCCCGTGCTCGACGCGTGGCACGCTGGAGGGGCAGCGCCAGCGACGCTCTCTTCGTCGTCCGATGCTTACTTCTTTTGCCCCGCGAACCGGCCAACGACGAACGCGCTCCCCGCGTTCCTCGCGACGACGGAGCGCGACGCGGCGAAGAAGGAGAACGCGGCGCTCACCAAGCTCGGAGCGGGCTCGACGTGGCTCGCGCTCGAGGCCACCCGCGCCGCGAAGGCGCTGCCGAAGGATGCGCGATCACCGGAGGTGCTGCACTTGGCGGTGCGCGCGACCCGCTTCGGCTGCAAAGACGCAAAGACGTCCGACGCCTCCAGAGCCGCGTTTCAGCTCCTCCACCGCGCGTATGGCGCGTCTTCGTGGAGCAAGGCTACGCCGTACTACTACTGACAATCCCGAGCTTCTCCGCCCTTCCGCCCTTCCGCCCTTCCGCCTCTCCGCCCTTTCGCCCTTTCGCCCTTTCGCCCTTTCGCCCTTCC
>JAAFHV010000473.1 GCA_013297655.1 Myxococcales bacterium
CGCCGACCGCGCCGCCGACCGCGCCGCCGACGCGATCCCATCGGCTGCGTCGAGCGTCGCTTTGTCCGTGATCGGCGCCAATTTCTCGAGCGCTTCGGCGTGCGGCACGAGGCTCGGCACGAGACGAAGGAAGGCTGGGGCGCGCACGCGAACGTGCCAGTCCGTGACCATGTACATCCGGGCGAGCAGGGCGTCGTCCGAGGCCTCGCCGAACGGGAGGCGGGTTCCGACGCACGCCTTGACCACCGGCATCATCAGCTCGGTTCGGAGCGCCGTGTCTTTGATGGCGTCGTTCAACAGGATCGCCGTGGTCGTGATGATCGGGCACACGCACTGCGGGTGGTCGCTCCACGGCTCGCCGGCGATGTACGCGGCGGCCTCCATGGCGCAGAAGGCTTTTTCCACCTCCGGATCGTGGCCGCCGTTGGCCAGAATCCCGATTTCAGCGAGCCGGGAAAGGTCGATTCGGACGCTAGAGTGCGGCGTCTGAAGGGTCGGGTTCGTCGATTTGGTCGCGTCGCTCATGGTTGGTAGCACCTCCGAACGCCATAGTTACCCATCGGGGAACTTGGCGCAAGCGAGAATGTTACTCGGCGGGGAACTTTGTGCGCGCGAGTGCCCGGCGAGGGAACTTTCCCTGGCTTACGGCTGGCGGGTTCCGACGAGCCGGTAGGTTCCGACGCAGCCGCTCGGGCCCTTGTGGTTCTCGGTCGTCGCGCCCTCGAACCCGTCGCCCGTGAAGTCGAGCACGAGCTCCGTCGTCCCCACGGTGCCGTCGATGACCTTGATCGCGCACGCCGCGCGGTAGCGGCCGTCGTCCTGCACCTCGAGCGGACACGTGCCGCTCACACCCTCGAAGCCGATCACGTAGCCCGTGACACCTGCTTTCACGATGCGCACCTCGAGCGAGCGACCGTCGGAGGTGGGGCAGTTGCCCGTCTTCAAGTACGACTTCACGTCGTACTTCCCCTCAGGCTCAGCGGACGAGCAGGCGGCAAGGAGGAGCGCGATGGCGACGAACGGGCGGGTCATGCGATCTGCTTTCTGCGAGGGGCTGGGAGCGCGGCGGCCGGTGCTGCGGGCGGTGTGGTCGGAGGCGGGTCGAGTCGGCGCTTTTCTGCCCGCACTTCCGTGCGGTAGCGCGTCGCCTCGCGGTGCTCCATCTCCTCCCGGGCTCTGACGTCGCGCACGTATTTGTATTCTGCAAGTAGGAAGCTGAACCACCAATCGGCGGGCCGGTCCCAAAACTGCCACGCGGCGCGGATGATGCGCTCGGCGTCGGCCTCGGTCATCTGGCCGAGGGGCTTCGCGCGCTCGATCGCTTCGTGGTGCGCGACCGTGAGGGGGAGCGACGTGCGCGCCTGCGAGTGAGCGAACGCCGCCGCGCGGAGCTCCTCTACGCTCGCGAACCCGAGCGCCTTCGCCCACTGCGGCTCTCGCACGGCGCCGACGCTGCCGCCCGCGCGCACCTTGGCGGCCGCGTTCCGGACGAGACCGCCCTTCCGCAGCGCGTCGGCGAGGTCGCCCCGGTTCGACTCCAGCTCGGCAACGCGAGCCCGCACGTATGCAGTCACGTGGTCAGACTTTTTTTCCGCAGCCATATCGAAAGGATACGGCGCGAATTGGTCCCCGGCGGGTAACCATGGGTTGCGCGTTAGTTCCCTGTCGGGTAACTTTGCGACCATGACAGAGGTCAACATGGAGCCGTGCGCCTGGACGGTCGCCTTCCGGAAGTGGGTGCGCAAGACGAAGAAGCGCCCGGCTGCGATCGCTCGCGAGCTTGGCGTGTCCCGGTCGCGCGTGCACCGCTGGCTCGTCCGCGGCGTGATGCCTTGCCGAGAGAACCGGAAGCTCGTGCAAGCCGCGAGTAGCGGCGCCGTCCGCGCCTGAAGTCCTGACCCATAAGCCCGAGTCTGCTTCGTGCGGCTCGGGCTTTCAAATGCCCGCCGTGTTCAGTCGTGACACTCCGTTCACGGCTGCGCGGTTGCTCATTGCCTGAACGCCGAACCTTGGAGATCGAAATGCCGAAGCTGAACAAACCGCGAACCCTTGCAAAAACCCCTGCGAAAAAAGATCGCAAATCGCTCCCACCTGCTCAGGCGAGTGGCAACCATCCCATTCCGTACCGGCTCGCGGACACGTCGATGCGCGGCCTTCGCCGAGAGGCGCTCGGCCGCGAGGTGCACGCCGAGGCCGAGGACGCGGTTCGCCGAGAGGGCGGCGTGCCTCCATCCTGGGAGAGCGAGGCCGACAACATCCGCGAGACGTGCCGCCGCATCGGCGAGCGCCTTTGGGACATGGGCCGCCGCGCGGCGCGAGGTGGCCGGTGAGCGCCCCCGCCTGCGACCTCTGCGGCGACGTCGGCATGGTCGGCGACGTGGACGAGACGGCCGACCCTCCGGACGTGGTCGAGGTCTTCTGCGACTGCCCGGCCGGCGAGCGCCGAAAGGACGGTGGCCAGTGAGTGCGCGCAAGTGCCAGCCCGGCGCGTGGGGCGGCGCCGGCTGCCTCGCGCATGAAGGCTTCGACATCGGACAGGACGGCCTATGCGTCGAGGGCAGGTCCACGCGGCGTCCACCAACAACGTCGGAGGACCGTGCGCGATTCGTCGCCTGGCTTCACGACCCGTCGAGCGACCGACTGTCTCTGCGAGCCTGGGCGGTCGGCGAGAACATGGCGCACGACATCGACGCGCTCACCGCTGAAAACGCGGCCCTGCGAGCCGACCTCGCGCGGATTTCCGCGGAGCTTGGGCTGCCGCCCGACATCGGACCCGCGCTCGCCGCCATCCGCGAAATGCGGCGCTCGGAGCAGATTCACGTGCAGATCGCGACGCTCTTCAGCACGTGGGCGAACGGCGACGAGCCCGAAGGTCCCCCCTCGTCGAGCAGAACGCTCCTTGCCATCGGCGATTGCCTTGGGGTGCCGTTTTGAAGCCCCGCAAACCCCTCGCCGAGCGCCTCATGGCGCGCGTGCGGGTCGGCGTGGGCTGCTGGGTGTGGACCGGCGCGCGGAACACGCAGGGCTACGGCGTCATCTTCCTGGCGGACCGCCGCCTCGGGAAGGCGCACCGCGTCTCGTACGAGCACCACGTGGGCCCGATCGCACCGGGCCTCGTGCTCCTCCACACCTGCGACAACCCCTCGTGCGTGAACCCCGCGCACCTGATGCCGTGGTTCGATGTCCCCGGCCGCCGCACCGCCGGCACGCCGATCGCTTTCGGCCACTGGTCCACGCTGGGGCCACTGGATCGAGCGGACCTGCTGGCCCTCGACAC
>JAAFHV010000474.1 GCA_013297655.1 Myxococcales bacterium
GTGTGCTCTTCCGATCTGGCCTACAGGAAACGCAAAATGGAAAACGCGATCAAGAAGCTCCGCGGGCACGTCGTCGTGGCGGGGGCAGGGGCGACCGGTCGTCACGTGATCGAAGAGCTCCACGCGACCGGAACCGAGTTCGTCGTCATCGACCAGAACGAGCACCACGTGCGGCGCATCTCGGAGGAGCTCTGTGACGGGCAAATGCTGTTCGTCCTCGGCGATGCGACCGACGATCACGCCCTCGCGTCGGCCGGCGTTCGTCGCGCGAGCGGGGTCGTCGCGTGCCTCACCGACGATCGTGACAACGTGTTCGTCACCCTCTCCGCCCGCAGCCTGAACCCGAACGCGCGCATCGTGAGCAAGGTCATCGAGGATCCGACCGAGGCCAAGATGCTCAAGGCCGGCGCGTCGAGCGTGGTGAGCCCGAACCAAATCGGCGGTCGCAGGATCGCGTCCGAGCTCCTGCGGCCGACCGTGAACGAGTTCTTCGATCAGATGTTCCGCGACACGCGCACGCTCCGCCTCGAGGAGGTCACCGTCCCGGAGAGCTCGTCTTTCGCGGGAAAAGCGCTGAAAGATACGCCGATCCGAAAAGAGACCCGCCTCCTCGTCATCGCCGTCAAAAAGGGAAAAGACGCGTTCGTCTACAACCCGGAGCCGGATCTGGTGATCGACGTGGGCTCGACCCTCATCGTCATGGGTGAGGTCGCGTCGGTCCTCAAGCTACGGAAGCTCGTCACCGACTCGGTGTAAACTGCACTCTTCGCGCGAGGAGCGATCGCGGAGCTCGGTGTAGAGTGCACGGGGTCGTTCCCCTCAGCGCTTGAGGCCGATCGCGGCGAGGCGCTCGCCGAGGAACGTGTCGGCGGTGATGTCGCTCGCGGGTACGGCGCGCGGATCGCGCTTCGCGAACGGCAAGAGCCCGAGGGAGACCTCCGGGCGAGGGTGGGCGAAGAACGGCATCGAGTAGCGCGGCACGTCGTCCTCCGGGAGCTTCGGGTTCACCACCCGGTGCGTCGTCGAGGGCACGAGGCCGCCCGTGATCCGCGCGAGCATGTCGCCGGAGTCGACCACGAGGTGCCCCTTCGGCGTCGCGACCTCGAGCCACTTGCCTTCGCGGGTCAAAATCTCGAGCCCGCTCGTGGTGCTCTCCGGCAAGAGCGTGATCAGGTTGATGTCCTCGTGCTCCGCCGCGCGCACCGCCCCCGGCACGTAGAGATCCTCGAGCCGCGGGTAATGGATGAGGCGCAAGATCGAGTTCCCGCCGGTGGCCATGTCCGCGATCGTGCGCGCCGGCTCGCCGAGTCCCTCCGCGAGCGCGACGAGGAGATCCTGCGCGACCGCGTCGAGCGCGTCGTAGAGGCGCGTCGTCGCCTCGCGGAACGTGGGGACCCGCTTTGGGAACGCGTTTTTCCCCGCCTCTCCGAGCGACACGATCTCGCGGCCAACGTGGAAAAACTCCTTCAAATCGCCGACGGCGCGGTTCTTCGCGTGCTCCTTTCCGAACGCGACGTAGCCCCGGTTTCCGTTCGACGCGCGCACCACGCAGCCCTCCTTCTCGGCGAGGGGGAGCGCGAAGAAGTCTCGCATCGCGGCGTACGTGCTCTCGATCGCGTCGGGAGGGAGATTCGCGCCCTTCACCGAGACGAACCCGAGCTCGGACAGCCCCGCCCCGAGCTCCGCCACGAACGCGGCGCGCGCTCTTTCGTCCTCGTCCCTGAAATCCGCGAGGTCCACGATCCGGAGGGTCATCGGTGCACTCTACACCAATGTGCGACGCGCGCGCGCGGTCTCGCTCGGCGCGACGACGACGAGGGCGCCGAGGAGGAGCATCACGACGTCGACCGGGTCGAACGTGCCGAAGCCGAGCGGCGCTTGGAGGAGCTCGAGGCCCACGAGCACGCCGGTCGCGACGGCTTGCCACGCGAGCCTCGTGCGCCGCGTGCTCTCGGATTGCGCCAAGTCGACGAACGCGGCGGTCGCGATCGCGAGCCCCAGATCGCTCGCGTGGCCCATGATCCAAGGACCCACCAGCGCGCGCACCGGTCGCGTATGCGCTGCCCACCGCGCCCATGCCTCGTCGAAGCGCGCGCGACCGAGCACCGCCCCACCGAGCGCCGCCACGAGCACGACGGGGGCTTTTCGCACGACGTAAGGCAAGCACCCCAAAATGAGCGGAGCCCCCACACGGAGCGCGAAGGCTACGCGGGGGGCTGCGCGAGAGACGGGGCGGCTCGCGACGTCGCCGGTCAGAAGCCCTTGGCCTTCCAGTGGAGCGAGCCTCCGTTGAGGTCCGCGTCGATTGTGCCTTGTTTCTTCGTCTTCGGATCGGTCGCCTGGCACGTGACGCCGTCGCCGTCCGGGATGTAGAGCATGCCGGTGCCACAATCGACGGTGAGCTTGAGCTTGCCCTTGGTCTCCTTCGAGACCATGTCGCTGAGGTCGGAGGCGAACTTGCTCGACTCGACCGCGATGACCTTCATGTTGAAGGCATAGTGGTGGGTCGCCGGGTTCTTGGTCATCTCGACCGCCGCCGTCTTGCCGTTCTTCAGGGTGGCCGTGCAGGTGAACTTGGACTTGCCGGCGGGGTTCGGGCACACGCACTTGACGACGCCCTTGTTCGCGAACTGGGTCACGACCGCGCCCTCGAGGTTCGACTTGAGGGAGCCTTGTTTTCCGTTGCCGGCGCCCTTCTTCGTGAGCTCCTCGCCCTCGACCGTCATCTCCCAGATGCCCTCTTCTTCTTCCGGCTCGGCGTCGACGCTGAGCTTCACCTCGAGGAAGGCGGCCTTGATGACGATGTTGTGGCCGTCGATCGCCTTCAACGTTCCATCGACCGTTTTCGTGGAGCCGCCGCTCTTCTTCTTGTAGTGGACGCTGCGGTCGCGCCCGATGAGGAGCGTCATGTCGTCGCTCTCCCAGTCACCGATGTACGGCTCCTCCGCCGAGCTGATCGGCTCGTTCGAGGACGTGTCGTCCTTCTTGGGCTTCCCGGTGCCGACGGAGGCGAAGGCAGCCAACAGGATGCCACTGGCGGTCAGAATCGAACGAACGCGGCTCTTCATGGCGAAGAGAGTATCTCCAAAGGGTAAGTCGCGTCGCGTCCTATCGAACGGCGGAATCGCGAGCTATTTCGGAGTATTGGCCAAAAAGTAAAGTGTCTTGTCGAGCGACCTCGGCCGCTCGAGCACGGACGGAAGCGTAGGGCCGTGCGACGTGATCAGACGGCGATGCCGCGGTTGCGAAGCACG
>JAAFHV010000475.1 GCA_013297655.1 Myxococcales bacterium
GATCTCGCACCGAACCCGAGACCTGCGTTTCTTTGCCATCGCTTCATTTTCACCCATCTCCTCGCGGCGAACGATACCAAAGCCTCGCTCACGAAGCGACCTTCCGAATCCAGGTACGCGCCTCTTTTTTCCTTCCCGCGCAGGCTCCGTAAGGTACTGTCCGGCCAGGAAAATGCCCTCTTCTTCCCAAGAGATTGCCCAGCCTCGGGCGCGCGCGTCGGTCCAAAAGATCGTCACGGTCGCCTCGTGGATCGCGCGGGTCCGGGTCGTGGCGAGCATCACGTACCTCGCGAGCCTAACCAGCCTCGCCGCGACTGCCTCCGGGTGTGGCCCATCGAAGCCGGCGGAGCGCCCCCTCGGCGCCTACAGCGGCCATGTCGTGGCCCTGTTCGACGACGGCATCGAGCCTGCCGCCGTCAGCGTCACCGGCGAGAAGCGCGCCTACCAACCGAAGTACGATCCGCTCTTTTTGGAGCGCGCACAGACCGCCGACGGCGTGTTGCGCGTTCGTGTCGTCACGGTCGTGTCCAAAAAGGAAGAGCGCGGGACGAGCTTCGTTCTCAAGCTCCGGACCGAGAAAAAGCTCGCCGGAGCGAACCCTCCGGAGGAGGTCTTCCAGGTTCAAGTCGGCCCCGACGCGCCCTCGGTCGGCATCCTGCGGACGATGGACTCGGACATCGTGGGCAAGCGCTTCGTCGCGTTCGTCCGCACGTTCGTTCGTTCCGACGGCGACTCGGAGATTCATTTTCACTTCGCGCCGGACACCAAAGAGGTCGTCGAGGGCTCCACCGACGCCAACTCGATCCTCGAAGGCGAAAAGACGCCCTGACGTCAGCCGGCCGAGCGGCGCGCGCGAGCCTCCGCCGAAAATGTCCGCGCGAAATTGTCCGCGCGAAATTGTTGAGCCACGCTCTCCCGCTTCGTCGCGTTCCGAGCTAGAGAGCGCTCGTGGCGATCGAAATCAAGAGTCCGAAAGAAGTCGAAGCGTTGCGCGTGGCCTGCCAAATGGCCGCCGAGACGCTCATTCTGGTGGGTGAGAAGCTCCGCGCGGGCATGACCACCGACGACATCAACACGATCGTCCACGAGGACACGATGCGGCGCGAGGCGTATCCCGCGCCGCTGAAGTACCGCGGGTTCCCGAAGAGCGTTTGCACGTCGATCAACGACGTCGTCTGCCACGGCATCCCTGGCAACGCGGTCCTCCGCGACGGTGACATCATCAACGTGGACGTGACGACCCTCTACAAGGGCTTCTACGGCGACACGTCGGCCACGTTCTACATCGGCACCCCCAGCGCGGAGGCCCGCCTCGTGACCGAGGTCGCGCGGAAATCGCTCGAGCTCGGGATCGCCGAGGTTCGCGAGGGCGCTCGATTCGGCGACATCGGCGCCGCGATCCAAGAGTACGCCGAGGCGCAAGGGTGCAGCGTGGTTCGTGATTTCGTCGGCCACGGCATCGGCCGGAAGTTCCACGAAGATCCCCAGGTGAAGCACTACGGCAAACGCGGCACCGGTGAGCGCATGAAGGTCGGGATGACGTTCACGATCGAGCCGATGGTCAACATCGGGAAGTTCGAGGTGAAGATCGATCCGAAAGACAAGTGGACCGCGCGCACGGTCGACGGCTCCCTGTCCGCTCAGTTCGAGCACACCGTCGTCGTCACCAAGGACGGCGTCGACATCCTCACGAAGCGCCCGAAGCCGCTCCGCCTCTCGGAGAACGTGTCGCTCGTCCTCGCCTGAGCGCGAGCAACGGGGGCGGGTGAAAGGTGCGCGCGGCATCACCTCGTTCGCCGCGCGAGCAGCCGAGATGCATCAGGCGCTCGCTCGTGTGGTGCCTACGCCGCCCGGACCCGCGCGGATATCCGTGTAGGGTACACATGCCGCGGCAACTCCGCGGGGGCTGATGCGTGCAGGGTGCACGTGCCCCCCCCAGAGCTGGATGCAGGGGTGCCCCCACCCTCGGAGAGCCGGCGGGCGGAGGTCAGCCGTCTTTGGCGGCGAGGAGCTCGCGGGCCGCCTTTTTTGCGGCCTCACCGACGCGGACGCCCCCGATCATGCGCGCGAGCTCGGTGACCCGCTCCGGCTCGGTGAGCTTCTTGATGCGGGTGGTGGTGCGGCCGTTCTGCTCGGTCTTGTCGACGACGAAGTGCACGTCGGAGAGCGCGGCGATTTGCGGAAGGTGCGTGATGCAGAGCACCTGCCGATGGCGCGCGACGTCGGCGATGCTGCGTCCGATGACCTCCGCGACCGCGCCGCTCACGCCGGCGTCGACCTCGTCGAACACGTAGAGACCGGCGGGGCCGTTCTCGGCGAGGACCTTCTTGACCGCGAGGAGCGCTCGCGAGAGCTCGCCGCCGCTCGCGATTTTTCGGAGCGGCTTCGGATCTTCGCCCTTGTTGGGCGCGATGAGGAGCTCCACCCGATCGACGCCCGTCTCGGAGAGGCGCGCGCCGTCGACCACGAGCGGATCGCCCTGCCCCGGCTTCATCGGGGTCACGTCGACCGAGACACGCGCGCGGCCCATGCCGAGCTGCGCGAGCTCGCGACCGATGGCGTCACCGAGCTTCTCTGCCGCCCCGCGGCGCTTCTTGGAGAGGTCACGCGCGCGACCGGCGACGTGGGAGAGCTTCGTGTCCCGATCGCCCTCGAGCGCGACGAGACGCTCCTGCGCCGAGGCCATCGCGAGCAGCTCGCGCCCGAGCTCGTCACGGTAGGCGAGGAGCTCTTGGGTGCCGGGCCCGTGCTTACGTAAGAGCTTCTGCAAGCGGAAGCTGCGGTCCTCGAGCTCGGCGAGACGAGCCGGGTTTTCCTCGACCGACTCGGCGTAACGCGCGAGCTGGCGCGCGGCATCCGACAGCTCCGATTGTGCCGCGTCGACCGCGCGCGCGAGCGGCGCGAGGCTCGGATCGAGGCTCGCCGCGTGCTCGAGATCCGAGACGATGCGGGCGAGGGTGTCGCAGAGGGTGCTCTCGCCCTCGTAGAGCTTGTCTGCCGCGCTGCGCGTGGCCTGGACGAGCTTCTCGGCGTGACGAAGGCGCGCGCGCTCGGACTCGATGGTGTGCTCCTCGCCGAGGGTAGGACCGAGGTCGTCGATTTCGCGCGCGAGAAACGCGAGGAAGTCTTCGCGTTCGGTGCGGGAGCGCTCGGCCTCGCGTGTCTCCGCGATCGCCTTCACGACTGCGGCGAGCTCCACGAAGGTGTCGGCGAGGCTCTTCCGCGCGTCGTCGAGCTTGCCGAACGCGTCG
>JAAFHV010000476.1 GCA_013297655.1 Myxococcales bacterium
TCGCTCGGATTTTTGGGGGAGGCGTCGTCGAAGAGCTACACCCTCGCCGGCGCGTTCGTCACCTGGGTGCTCGACACGTACGGGGCCGACAAGGTTCGCGCTTGGTACGGGGGCACCCCGCTCGAGGATCTTCTCGCCGAGCCATGGGACAAAATCGAAGCGCGGTTCAAGGCGCGCCTCGCCGAGCTCGTGGTCGCCAAAGAGGCGGCCGCGGTCGCGAAGGCGAAGTTCGATCGTCCGTCGGTCTTCGGCCGCCGCTGCCCGCACGTCATCGACGCCCTCCGCCGGAAGGCCGACGGCTGCCGTGACGCGCGCCAAATCGAGGAGGCGATCGCGGCCTACGCTGCCGTGCTCGCCGCCGATCCGCGTGATCCCTCCGCGCGCGTGAGCGTCGCGTTCATGGAGCGTCGTTACGGCGAGGCACCGAAGGGAAGGGAAGCCCTCGCCGCGCTCGAGGCCGACGAAAGCCTCCCGAAGCCGTACCGCGATCGTGCCACCGAAGCCCTCGCCGATGCGGATTTTCTCGATGGATCGTTCGAGCTCGCGCACGCACGCTACGCGCGGCTCGCCGCCGCCGTGCTCGACGAGGACCAGGCGCGCACCTACGAGGTGAAGGCCCTCGCCGCCGAGCGGGTCGACCTACGCGAGCCCTTGGGGTTGTTCCTCCTCGGGGAGCGGATGCGCTCGCCGGATCCGTTCGTGGGCGGTGTCGCCCTCGGCCGCGCGCTCGCGGCGCGCCCCGACGACGCGGTCCTGCTTTATCTCGTCGGTCGAAACGCGGTCCAGCGTGGGCACGTGGAGGTCGGGATCGTGATGCTCGAAAAGGCGGTCGCGTCGGGAACCCTCCCGACCGAACGCCTCAAGCGCGAGGCGCTACGCCAACTCGGCCACGGCGCGTGCTCGCTCGGCCGGCCCGACCTCGTCGAGCGTGTGTTGACGGCCGTGCGCGCGCCCGGCTCGCCGTTCCACGAGGGTGGACGGAAAGACACCGTCGTCGCGCTGCTCGTGGGCTGCAAACGCTGACGATTCGTCAAGAAACGTCGGCGCGGTAGGGCCGTGCAACTCGAGCCAAGCTACGAAACACGTCGCGCGCTGCGCCGCGAAACCTGACGGATCGTCAGTTTACGCCGGCCGGATCGGGCTTCGGCTCGGCCGGCTTCGGCTCCGGCGGCTTGGGCTCGCTGCCTGGCAGCTTGGGGTCCGGGGGCTTCGGATCGTCGGGGAACTGCTTGGGGGCGCCGCCGTCTTTGACGACCGCGCCGCCGTCCTTGACGAGCGCGCCGCCGTCGAGCGCTGGCCCGCCATCGCGCCGGATGCGAGGACCGCCCTGCGCCCACGTACGCGGGACGCCGCCGTCGTCGATGTCGCCGAGCTCGATGCTGTCGTCGCCGCTCGGAGGGGGCGCCGGAACCGGAACGCTCGCCGAAGGAGCAACCGAAGGGAGCGCGGTGACGGAAACCGTGGCGCTCGGGACGAGCGAGGCCGCGGGAGGCGGCATGTTCGACGCGTCGAGGCGCTTCGAGATGACGACCGCGGCGGTGGCGGCGACGATCGCGACGCCGACGAGCGACATCGCGAAGACCGCGTTTTTCCGCTTTCCGTTGTCGGAGTACGCGACACCATCGACCGTGGCGTGCGAGGCGGTGACGGGGTTTTCGCCCGAGAGCGACGGATGGCGCGAGACCGACGCGACGTCGGACGGCGTCATGCTTCCCGGAGGAATCGAGGGCACCTCGGCGACGGTGGCGCGCGAGGAGAGCGTGGTGTACGCGCCCGATCCGCCCGCGTTGTTGGCGGGTTTGGACGAGAAGCCGCCCGCACCTGCCGACGCGTCGGTCGACGGCGGCGGCGGCATGCTCATCTGGCCGCCCTGGAACGCGGCCTGACGGAGCGCGTGCTGCATCGCCTTCGCGCTGCTCCAGCGCTGCGCCTTGTCGAACGCGAGGGCCTTGTCGACGACCTCGACGATGGGCCGCGGCGTGGTGGGCGCGGCGAGCGCGAGCGAACGCGCGGGCGTCGTCGCGGTGAGGATCATGATCTCGTTCGGCGTCGAGGCGTTGTGCACGATCTCGCCGCAAATGAGGGCGAACGTGGTCGCGCCGACCGACCAGATGTCCGAGAGGGCGTCGATCTCTTCGATGCGCCCGCGCGCCTGCTCTGGCGGCATGAACGCCGGTGTACCGAGGAGGGTGCCGTCGTTCGTGGTGAACGCCGACGACGCGGTGGAGTCGCGAAGGCGCGCGATGCCGAAATCGAGCACCTTCACGAGGCGATCCTTCGTGAGGAAGATGTTCTCCGGCTTGAGGTCGCGGTGGACGATGCCGACCGCGTGGGCAGCCACGAGCACGTCGAGGAGCGCGTCCATCACGAGGATCGCGTCCTTCAGGGGGAGCCGACCGCCGAGGCGATTCGCGCGCGCATCTGCGGTTTCGCCCTCGAGCAGCTCCATCACGAGGAAGACCGAGCCGTCCTCGGACATGTCGTCGTCGAGCACGCGGACCACGCCGGGGTGGTTCACGGTGTTCGCGACGTAGCCCTCACGCCGGAACCGCGCCGTGAGCGCCGGGTCCATCGACATGGTGGGGTGGAGCATTTTCAGCGCGACGCGCGAGCCGTTGCGATGCGTCGCGCCATAGACCGCAGCCATGCCTCCCGTCCCGAGGAGGGCGTCGATGCGCCACTTCTCCTTCACCATCGTGCCGACTCGTCGCTCGACGAAGTCGACAAACGATCCGCGGGGATTGCTCATGATGTCAGCAAGGAACTGAGGGGGGGAAGACCACGACCAGCCTCAGAGCGTACCAACATCCCCCCCGCGCCGACAACGTTTTCGATCGCCTCCGTGCCGCCGAGCTTGAAAAGGCCCAAGCTTTCGATATGGCAGCACAAAACGCAGGTAGCGCCGGCCCTCGGTGTGGTGCCTTCCAGGGAGCGAAGCCGTGACGCGACGGAAACGGCGGGGCTGGAATCGTATTCCCGGGGCGGATCGTCAGGACCCTCAGGAGGGACGGTGGAGCGAGTCGACGAGCGCGGCGAGGCCGTCGCGGACGCTGACCTTCGGGGTATAGCCGAGCTCCTCACGCGCACGTGTGATGTCGGCCACCGAGTCGCGTACGTCGCCGAGGCGGGCTGCCGCGAACGACACGTCGGCGGGCTTGCCGGAGACCTCGCCGAGCAAGGCGGCGAGCTGCACGAGGGTGGTGCTCTTGCCGCAT
>JAAFHV010000477.1 GCA_013297655.1 Myxococcales bacterium
CTGACGGTGACGTACCGAACCCTTACCGGGTAGACCGGTAAGGCTCGGGGTAGTCGCGCGACCGGGGGTCATCCGAGGCGCTCCCTCCCTCTCTGTCCCCCGTCGTGCTCTCGCGAGGCTCGGCGCTTGCGCTCTGCCCGCTCGTCCGCCTCGGCTCTGGAGCAGCTCTCGCAGAGCCCTGCCCCGCTAACGACCGTCGACACGATCACCTGGCCTTGGTCGACCTCATGGCGCTGCGAGACGTCCGCCGTCGGAATGCGCAGCCCCGGCCCGTGAGGGACGCGACGGCCGTTGATGATGGCCCCCGGGCAATGGTTCGGCCGCCCCGTGTAGTGCAAGACTTCGCGCTTCATTTCCCCGCCTTTCCGTCCACGTGGCGCTGCTCTTTGCGCAGCTCTTCCCGGTTCAGCCACCGCAGGAAGCCGCGGGGCTCCCCGTCCGAAAGGAACTTCGGATCGTCATCTCCGGCCCGCAGCGCGCGCCCGAAGTCCTCGGCGGCGAGGGCCACCCACTCGAGCTCCTTGGCCCCCTCGTGCGGCGTCCCGTCGCGGCGTTTCGCGTGACCCCGAATGGCGGTCGCTAGCGACTCGTCCAGGGCCGCCGTCCACGGGATAGCCACCCTCCCCACGGCGAGCGCCAATCCTCGCTCGTAGGCCCCGCGCCGCTCGAGCGTGAGGGCATCGGGAGCACGTCCCGAGGCGAGGGGGAGACCGCCCTGCACGGCCGGAGGGTCGCGACGAACCCACGTTCGGTACGCCGCGTCCCAATCGAGGTGCGTGGCTTTCGTGCCGGATTTCGACGCCCAGTAGTCCCGGAAGCGCGGGAGAGCCGCGAGGGGGGCGTATCCGTCCGCCGCGAGGATCTCGCAGGTCCGGTCGGTCGGCGTGAAGCCGGCCGGGATTCGGGTTCCCCGTTCGGCCTTGGCCCGTGGGGCTTTCGCCGGGGTGGTCGGAGCGCGGAGCGCGACACCCCCCGAAGGGGGGATCTTAAGATCTGACTCTGACTCTGACTCTGACTCTGACTCTGACTCTGGGAACGTGACTACCGCGTCCGTCACGCGAGCCGGGGACGCGTCCGTCACGCGTGACAGGTCTTTCTTTTCGCGGCGATTCTTGTCTTTTCGCTCGCGCGTGGCCTTCCGGCGCTCCGCGATCACGTCGCGAGTCTCGTTCTTCTCGGCGTATCCGAGCAGCATCCAGCCGCCAGAAATGGGCTCGGCGAGGCCCACTTCCACCAGCCGATCGAGGTCGCGGCGGGCGCGATCGGCTCCGACCCACGCCCCGCGGAGGGCCTCGGCGGCCACGAAGCCGTCGAGCTCCTTGGCTCGTGTCCAAAGGAGCGCCCACAACCACGTACCCATCGCCGCCCCGGCTCGGGCAGCGCGGACGTGATCGCGGAGCTCCACGTCGACCTTGGCGAAGATCACGAGGCGCTCCGCTTCCCGCTGCAAGCGCGGCGACCACCGCGCTTGAGGCGCTGCATTTCGAGGCAGTCGGCGCACCGCTGGCGGCCGACGTCTGGCGGAAGGGCGCAGTCACGGCAGCGGCCGGGTTCGGCCTTCGTGGACTTCTTCACGACGCGCCCCCGAAGAGCCCGAGCTGCTCACCCTTGGGGCGAGCGCCCTTCCACCACCCGGTGCACACCACCACCCGCTCGTCGCCCTTGAGCATGCCGTCCTCGCGGTGCCAGGCGAGCAGGCGCGCGATGCGGTTCTCGAGGTCGGTGCCGTCGTCCACGCCCTGGAACCAGTGGTCCTCGAAGCCGCCGTCGTCGGAGAGAATCGAGAGCGCGACCACGGCCCGGCCGACGCCGGGCACGATGGTCTCCTCCCACGGAACACACCAGCGACGGCTCACGGCTCCTCCGCCGAAAACGCCGCATCGAACGCCTCTTTCGCCTTCCGAAGCTCACGGCCCGCACGGGCGTGCTCCTCGGCTGCGGCGCGGTGCTCGCCCTGCGCCTTGGCCACGGCCGCGAGGCGTTCCTCGAGCTCGCGCTGGGTGAGCCCGTAGTAGAGCCGCGCCTCTCGGAGCGCGGGGAAGAGGGCATCGGACGACGGTTTCTCGGGCGGCTTCGGGGGCATGATCACGGGCTCCGGTTGCGTGTAGGTTGCAGGCTTCGTCGGGTCCTCGCCGAGCGGCGGCGGGTCCTCGGGCATGGGCGGCGGCGGGGGTGTCTCGCGGTCTCGAAAGCCGGAACGGCGGAGCTGCGAGAGGATGATTCGCCACGCGGTCGGGTCCTCCGATCGCGAGTAGTGCGAGAAGTGCACGAGCGGCTTGGTCGGGTCGGGCGGCGCGGCGCGGTAGTGACCCCGCGCCGTCCGCTCGACCTTCCAGCCCTGCAAGCGCAGCTCTTCGAGGAGGTCTTCGACGGGGCGCTCGCGCCTCATGCGGCCTCGGTGAGAGCGCGGCGCACGGGCCATCCGCGATTGAGGCGCTTTCGGATCGTGCTCGCCTTGAGGCCGACGACGGCGGCCCACTCGGCGATGCAGCGGACGACGCCGCGAAAGCGGAGCACTCGCGCGGCATGATGCGAAGTGCCTCGCGGGTGCGGCGTGAACGCGCGGCCCTTGGCCTTCTTGTCGGCGTTGTTCTCCGCGACGGTCCCCGGCCGGAGGTGGGCGGGGTTCACGCACGACGGGTTGTCGCAGGTGTGGAGCAGCACGAGGCCAGGTGCGATCGGGCCCACGTGGTGCTCGTACGAGACCCGGTGCGCCTTCCCAAGACGGCGGTCCGCCAGGAAGATGACGCCGTAGCCCTGCGTGTTCCGCGCGCCGGTCCACACCCAGCAGCCCGCACCGACCCGGACGCGCGCCATGAGGCGCTCGGCGAGGGGCTTTCGGGGCTTCAAAACGGCACCCCGAGGCACTCACCGATCGCGATGAGGGTCCGGCGCGGCGACGGCGCGCCCTCGGGTTCGTCGCCGTTCGCCCAAGTGTTGAAGATTGCCGCGATTTGCACGTGAATCTGCTCCGAGCGCCGCATTTCGCGGATGACGCCGGGCGCGGGTCCGATGCCGGGCGGCAGTCCAAGCTCCGCGGAAATCCGCGCGAGGTCGGCTCGCAGGGCCGCGTTTTCAGCGGTGAGCGCGTCGATGTCGTGCGCCATGTTCTCGCCGACCGCCCAGGC
>JAAFHV010000478.1 GCA_013297655.1 Myxococcales bacterium
GCGCCGCGTCCGGATCGAAGACGACGGGCACCTCGCAGGTGGCCACGGTCTTCGCGCCGAGCTTGCGCAAGGTGCGACGGGCGGCCTCGGCGCCGACCGCCTCCGGGGTGTCGAGCTCGGACAGATGGCGCTTCGCGGTCCAGTGGTAGCCGCGGCGCTTTTTGCCGCCTTCGTCCTCCGCGAGCGGCACCACGCTGAGGCTCTGGTACGACCCCTTGTAGGCTGCACGGAACCCGCTCGAGAGCACGATCGCGGAACCGCCGGCGACACGACCGAAGCTCGCGCCTTCGCTGTTCGAGAGCCGCGGATCGACGTCGAGGGCCGCTTTTTCGCCGCGAAGCGCGTAATCGAGGGCTGTCTTCGCGTCGATGCTGCCACCGGCCGGATCGTAGAGGTCGAGATCTTTCGCGGCCTTCGGATCGCACAGCTCGGCGGGGTCGGCGGGGCCGGCGAACTCGTCGCGTTGGCAGAGCTCCGCTAGCTCGAGCGCGTCTTCCACGAACCTGTGGAGGCCCGCGTCGGACAGATCGCTCGTCGACGTGGAAGCGACACGACCGCCTTTGATGACACGGAGACCGGCCGAGCGGGTGCCCGCTTCTTCCACGAGCTCGGGCTTGCCCAGGCGCACGCGAACCGAGAGCTCGGCGCCGCTCCGGAAGATGGTCTCGGCGACGTCGGCGCCGCCTTTTTTGGCGTGGGCGACGACACGGTCACCCATGGCGAGGAGCTCGTCGAGCTCACGATCGATGGACATGAGGACCGAGCCTACACCCTTTTTACGAAGAAAATCGCCTCCGGCGCCGGGCGTGGGGCCACGACCCCCGTCGCAGGTGAGGATGCCCACGCGCGCGGAGCGGCAGTCTTTGACGAACGCCTTCCCACTTGAGACCATCGGCCGATGCGTCACGTTCATGGGTCCCACGTTCCCGGGTCCCTCGCTCCGGTCGGTCGCCATCGGCAAGCCGCTCGCTTCGCGCCCTCGCACGTTCACGCGCCGACGTTGGCGCTCTTTGCCGGCGTCTCGATGACGCTCCTGGCGCTCGTCCCGCGCGCGAACGGCGACGACCACCCGCGCACGATCGCACCGTCCGAGATCAAAGAAGGCATGAAGGGCTACGGCCTCACCGTCTTCAAGGGAACCGAGCCGGAGCGGTTCGACGTCGAGGTCGTGGGGGTGCTCCACAACTTCCGTCCGTCGCAGGAGCTCATCCTCGTCAAGACTCCGCATCCTCGCCTCAACATCACGAAGAACGTGCGAGGCATGAGCGGGAGCCCGATCTACTTCGATGGTCGTCTCGCCGGCGCCTACGCCTACTCGTGGGCCATGTTCCAGACCGAGCCGGTCGCCGGGGTCACGCCGATCGCGCCGATGCTGACCGAGCTCAACCGCCCGATTCCACCCGGGTTTTGGCCGCTCGAGGGTCGCAGCCCCATTGCGCTCACGCCGCGAGCAGCCCCGCGACCCACGCCGCAAGACACGCGCGGGGCGTCGAGCTTCGAGGGCGCGCCCGGCGGCTACGACTTGCGTGAGCACGCCAAACAAATGCACGCGCGCTTCGCCCCCGATCCTTCGCGACCGCTCGTGCCGGCCGCGACGCCGCTCATGATGGGAGGCGTCGGCGACAAGACGGCGGCCTACGTGCGCAAGGTGTTCGCGCCGCTCGGCCTCGATCCGATGCAAGCCGGCGGCGGCGCGACCACCGCGGTCGCAGGCGCGCCGGAGCACTTCGTGAACGGTGGCTCGCTCGGCGTCGCGATGGTGCGCGGCGACGTCTCGTTCATGGGCCTCGGCACCGTGACCCACGTGCAAGGACCGAAAGCGACCGGCTTCGGCCACCCGATGATGGAAGCGGGCACCGTCGCGTTTCCCACCGCCCTCGCGCGCGTCTTGTGGATTTTTGCGAGCGATCAGCACTCGTCGAAGATAGGCGAGCTCATCAAACCGCTCGGCACGCTGGTGCAAGATCGCATGAGCTCGGTCGTGCTCGACGAGCGCATCGTCGCCCCCGTCTTTCCTCTTTCGGTCGACGTGAAGGGCGCGGTCGGCGCCCCGAAGACGGCGTGGAAAACCGAGGTCATGGAAGACAAGTTCATGAGCCCGCAGCTCACCGCCGCGGTCTACGGAGCGGTCATCGAAGCGACCACGAACGAACGCCGCGACGTCACGTGGAAGCTTAGCTCGAAGGTCACCGTCCGCGGGCGAGGCACCTTCGACCTCGAGGACTTCGGCGTCGCCGCCGGGTCGATGCCAGAGGGCGGCGACTTCAACCGCGTGATCCGCTTCGTCGGCGACGTGCTCAACAACCCCTGGGAGCACGCGCACGTCGACAAAATCGAGAGCACCTTTTCATTGGATTATACACGCGATCTTTATCGCCTCCGCGGCGCGGAGATCCTCGATCCGCAGGTCGACGTCGGTGGGCGTGCGCGGATTCGCGTGAGGCTCCAGCCGCTCTACGGGCCGGAGGTGGTGCGCACGTTCGAGGTGCCGATTCGTGACGGCCTCGAGGGCAAAGACGTCGACCTCGAGATCCTCCCCGGCTACGCGGTCTCGCCGGACGTCGCCGCCCCGCAGAACCTCGGTGATCTCCTCTCGAACGCACAAAAGCAGTACTACACGCCCAAGTCGCTCGTCGTTCAGTACCGCGTGCGCTCGAACGGCGTCGCGTTCGCGGGCAAGGTCGCCCCCGAGCTGCCCTCGTTCGCGTTCGATCTCTTACGCCCCGCCGCGACCGACGCCGGCCCGGAGGCCGTCGCTTCCTACGCGCGCACCGTTTACCCGATGGAGAAGTACATCGAAGGCAGCGATCGCGTGCGCGTGCACGTGCGTCCCATCCTTCGCTGAGCACGCCGTGCGTTTCCTTACCCGTCCCGGAGCCCCATGCCTCGCCTCTTTCGTCGTTCGGTCGTCCTCCTCGGTCTCGTCTCGCTTTCGATGCTCGCCCACGATGCCTACGCGGTCGGGACGAGGCAGTTCTCCCTCGACTCGATCGAGCGGCTCTCGGGGGGCGATCTGAAGGGTGTCGCCGTCGGGTCCGACGGCGTCGTCCGCGCTGGTTTTTCCCTCGGATCGGCCCCACTCGGGAGTGAAGCGCAGTCCGCCTTCGCCGCCCTCACGCTGAAG
>JAAFHV010000479.1 GCA_013297655.1 Myxococcales bacterium
ACGGCACCCTCGCGCCGTGGCGCACCGACAGAGGCGCCCCGCCCACGCCCGCGAACGATGGGGGCAGCGCAGACGGCGGCGCGCCGGACGCTGGAGCCGCGCCTCTCGAGAGCAAGAAGCGAGGGTGCGGTGGATGCGGGCGGCGCGGGGCGACTGAGCCCGATCCGATCCACGGGGGGGCGTTCGCCCTCGTGGTGTGGGGGCTCACCTTCGTTCGACGGTTCCGGTCGAGGTCACTCCATGGTCGCGGCCGATCCATGACCCGGTCCATTGGGCACCACCCGGACGCACACGATTCTTCGAGTGACGAGTGCTGAACGCGTGTCGCTTCTTCGCGAAAGCAGGGGATAGCGTGGTGAGGGAACTTTGTCGTGTGATGTAAGCGTCTTTCGCGCACGAACTGGCTTCTCCTTTGCAGAAGGGATGGCATGCGCAATTCGCTCCTCGCAGCAGTCCTCGGTGGCGTCCTCCTCGTCGCGTGCGGAGACGCGAGCCAGAACTCGTCCGGTTACTACCGCGGTGCCGAGGGCGAGACGCCCAACGACCCGGCGAACCCCGCGAACCCTGCGAACCCCGCCAACCCTGCGAACCCGAACAACCCTGCGAACCCGGGCAACCCGGCGACGCCGACCACGCCTGCGGCGGCCGCGAAGCTCGACGTCATGCTCGACGTGGCAGCGCCCACGGTCGACCTGAACGGCGAGGTCAAGGTCACCGTCTCGGTCGTCCCGAAAGAGGGGCTCACGGGCAAGGTCGACCTCACGGTCACGGGCATGCCCGCTGGCGTCACGGCCACCTTCGACAAGCCGAGCGTCGACATCGTCGGCACCGCGGCGTCGACGGCGATCCTCACGGTGAAGAGCGCGTCGGACGCGGTGCCCGCCACGGCGGCGCTCGTCATCAGCGCGAAGCCCGCCGCCGGCGAAGCGAAGACCCAGCCTCTCCCGGTCGCGGTGAACCCCATCCTCACCATGCGCATCCCGGTCAACGCGGCCGCGCTCACCGGCATGGCCGCGAACACCGCGTTCGCCCCCGCCGACGTGAGGGTGAAGCTCGGCGGCAAGACCGTCTCGGTCAAGTACCAAAACCTCGACTCCGCGCCGCACATCATCCACTCCGGCAACACCGGTGGATTCAACCACGGCAACCGCAACGCCGCGATCGCGACCAACGCGTTCGAGGGCAACGTGGAAGGCACCAACGCGGCGCGCGTCATCAACACCGCCGGCACCTACGCCTTCTACCTCCACGACGTGAACCCCGCCGGCCCCAACGGCCGCATCGTCGCGGAGTGATCCGAGCGCGGTGAGGTCTCCGCGCGAGACCGAGATTTCGAGGGCGTGCTCCGTGAGGGCGCGCCTTCGAGCGTTTGTGCTGCTTCGGCCCGTTCTTATTCGCGTCCCGAATTTCGCGTGCCCCCTCGACGGATCGCACCGGCGCGTTATCGTTGAGGGCCATGGCTGACTTCCGAATTCGAAGCCGCGAAGACAGCGCCCTCGAGTCGCACGTCGAAGTCCGCGATCCGCGCGTCCTCCTCCACGAGACTTCGCGCGAACGGTTCGATCGGTTGAAGTTCGCCGCTCGTGCGCTCGAGCTCCTCGGCCCGCGCAAGACCCGCGTCGCGATCGGGCCGTCGCGGCAAATGATGGTCGAGTCCGGGGCAGCCTGGAGCCGCGGTCCTGGGGCGCGTTGGGCTGCCCTCTATGTCCCCGACAACGCGTCACGCCGAGCGATCGCGGTCGCGGTCCTTTCGCTCGGAGGCGCAGCCGTCACGCCCTACGCGATGGACGTTCTCATGAACGCCGACCTCTTGTAGGCGCGCCGTTCGCCCGAGCTCGTGCTGCAGGCATCGGCGAGCGGCGAGGTTGTGTGGGATTCTTGCCCCCCGGCGCTCCGAGGCTGGCGCGCCGAATCCCGCGCCCGCGGAGGGTCTCCCCGAGGCTCTTCGAGGCCGTCGAAGAGCGCCGCGGTCGTTCGAGCCGCGTAAGGCCGCAGGACGCGGTGACGACGCGGAAAACGCCAACGCTGGCGAATGGAAACGCCAACGCTGGTGAATTTCGGAAAACGCCAACGCTGGCGAATGGAAACGCCAACGCTGGTGAATTTCGGAAACGCGCGGCGCCGCGACGTCGCTTACTTCGCGCCGCGGTCGCGCTTGGCCTGGAGCTCGAGGAAATACGCGACGAGATCGCGCTCGCGGTGCCCCTTGGCGATGAGGCGCGCGACGCGGCCGAAGGGCCAAACGCGCGTGCCAGGAGCGACCGCCATCTCCCAGTGACCGAGGATGTCGGCGCTGATGTCGCTCCACTCGGCGCCGAGCCGACGCGACAAGATCTCGCTCAAAAACGCGCCGTGGAGCTGGACGTCGCGCGCGGCCTCCGGGCTCTCGACCCTTCGTTTTGCGAAGCGGTCGAAGAGGTAGGCCTGCATGTGCTCGATCCCGGAGAGATCGGCGCGGAGCTCGACGTTGCGCGTGATGCGGTAGCTCGCCCCGAGCTCGCGCGAGAGGAGCGTGAACTGGATGCGCGCCTCGATCACGGAGCGCGGGAGCGCGTCGGTGGTGGGGCTGTCGGCGGCGAGACCGGCAGGGAGCGGCAGGTGCTCGGCCGCCTCGACCGCGTTCGTCTCGCTCGGGAGGAAGAGCGGCGCCTTCGCGAAGCGTGACGCGACGAGACGCTCGGCCTCGAGGCTCGGCGGGCGGGTAGCCCCGCGCATGAACTCGCCGGAGAGGGTGGGGGTCGGCATCTCGCGCATCGCGGGGTGCACGGAGTCGTGCTTGCGATCGCGTGGATCGTCGGTCGGCGGGGCGGGGAACGACGAAGGGAACGGCACGCGTACGGGCGGCGGAGTGAGCTCTTCGCGGAGGAGCGGCGGCTCGTCGTCTTCGCGAAACGACGCGGGCGGCGCCGCGATTCGCGCGGCGACGGTGCGGTCCTCGTGCGCGGGAGGCGGCGCCGTTCGCGCCGAGACGGTGCGGTCCTCGTGTGCAGGAGGCGGCGCCGTTCGCGCGGCGACGGTGCGGTCCTCGTGCCCAGGGCCGGGCGGTGGCGCCGTCTTGGCGCGGAGCGCGGCGGCCTCGGCGAGGCCGAGCCCCACGCTCGT
>JAAFHV010000048.1 GCA_013297655.1 Myxococcales bacterium
TCGCGAGGCCCGCGGCTCCTGAGTGTCGCGAGGCGCAGGAACGACGAGAGTAAAATCGCCCGCGACTCGGCGCGGGCGATTCGCGGCTCATCATCGGAACGCGTCTGGGGGCGTCAGGCGCGGCGTCGCGCGCCGTTCACGCATAGAGGCGCTTCGCGAAGTCGTGGGCGAGCGGGTACTCGTAGGGCTGCTCCCGTAGCTCGCGGATGCCGGCCCACACGTGGATGACGAGGAACACCGGGACCGCGAGGCCGCACGTGGCCGCGGCGGCTGCGGTGCCGAGCAGCGACCACAGCAGCACTGCCAGAGCGCGGGGGGCTAGCGCGCGATCGTTTCGCACGTAGAGCCACACCACGAGCGGCGCGAGGAACCAGGAGAAGCACGTCCCGAAGTGAGCGAGGCACATGAGCCAGCTCGTCTCGTTCTTGCGCGTGGACACCTGAATCATCGAGGTCTCGTTCATCGACGGCTCCCGCGACCCGAACGGGCCGCATGCCCACCTGTCGAAACCGCGACCCTCAGAATTTCATCGCCCCGTCGCTTTGTTCGCAAGGTCTCGGAATGTCAGGGGGAAAATCGCACCGGGTACATAACTTCCATGAGCCCGCAGAGCTTTACGTCGTCCGGAGAGCGCGCGGGGTAGCGCGCCTCACGAATGGCTTCGAGCACGCACCGGGTGAGCGCGACCGGCACCTCGGGGCTCTCTTCCGTGCAGGCCTCGTCGACGTCGCCCGCCGCGCTCACATGGAATTTCACCGCCACGCTGGTGCTCGAGCGCGGCTCGGCGAGGGCCTCGTAGCAGGCACGAAGCAACGGGTGCACCGCTCGTATCGGGGCCAAGATCGTCTCGCGCGCGGGGTAACAACACGTCGCTTCGCGGGGCGCCGCCTTCGATGCGTGGCCCGAGCATACGCGCTTGCCGTACGTGCCCATCGCGACCGCGGGTCCTCGCGGTCCTGTCGCCGCGGGCGCGACGCTCGGGCGCGGAACGGCTGGCGTGGACGTGACATCCGCGCCGTTCGGGACCTCACGTCCCGCATCTTCCGCATCTTCCGTCGCTGACGAGGCGGAGGGCGCGTCCTGAACCGGCGCTGGCGCGCGCGCCGCTCCGACACAGGCCATCGAAGTCGAGCAGAGAAAAACGAGGATCGCGCGCACGGCTCTCCTCGACACGACGATCGGCCCGAGGTTCCGGCGAGGCTGCAAAAAGGCGAAGCGCCACGACCTTGGGGCCGCGGCGCTCTTCACTCGGCTCGGGGCTCGCGTCTCAGTTGCAGGAGGGCTCGCGACCGCCGCGGAGCGCCTCGAGGTAGCAGCTCTTCTTCGCGCAGAAGTTCATCGGCACTTGGCCCTTCCGGCTCACGTACGCGCGCAGGCGGGGGAGGTCGGACTTGGGGGCGGAGCAGACCGTGTTCGGCAGGACGTGCTCGGCGAAGACGTACCATTCGTTGGCGACGCCGCCCTCCCACTTCATGTTCGGCGGCAAGTCTTTGCCGTTCGGGAGCTCGGAAGCGACCCAAGAGCCGAACATCGCGACCTTCTCCGCGCCGACGACCTTGGCGGGGCGAACCACGCCGACGTCGGTCGGGTAGTCCACGTCGACGAGCTTGCCGCCGTAGCTGTCGTAGTCGGCGATCACGTTGACCTTGGCCTTGGTCGTGGGCGTGAAGCCGACGTTGGCCTGGTACACCTTGCGCATGTCGATCCCGATCGCGTGAGTGAGCTCGACCACGTGCTCGCCGAGCATGCGATTGCACCCTCCGGACACCGTCCCGCGCTTCAACACCCACACGTCGAGGGTGCCCGGCGCGAGGTTGTCCGTGTCGGTGATCGGGCCGTGAAACGCGATCCCGCCGTCGTATGCGAGGAACGGGAAGCCGCCCCAGGGGACGAAGTGCTCACCCTCGTCGCGGGTGAAGGCCGAGCCATCCGGACGGTACGGCTTCGCGAAGTGGAACTTGTAGGAACCGGGCCGCGAGTTCGTCTTCGTCGGCGCGGCGGTCGCGATCGGGTAGACCGCGTCGACCCGCGTGCGCCCGTTCTCGATCGAGGTTCGCACGTGCGGCAGCGCAGGGAGGGTGGCGCCCTGCGGAAGCAGGCCCGAGAGGCGAGCGGTATGACCCTTCAACGAGACCGTGATCGCGGGCGCCTCGAGGGCCGGCATCGCCCCGTTGTAGAACCAGTGCTCGTCTGCCTTCGCAGCGAGGGCGTCCTCTGTCTCGCCCATGGTCTCGTCGGTGGGGTCCGACGACGTCTCGGCCGCGCAGCCCGCGAGCGAGCTGAGGGCCATGGAGAGGAGAACCGGGAGGACCGCCGACGTCTTCATGACGCAGGACGTAGCACGCGCTGCGTGACCGACAAGTGGCTACGTTGTCTTACATGTCGGCTTTTGGCGATAGCTCAATAGTTTCGTGCACATGTATGGGACACAAAAATTTGCCCGTTCCGAACGACACATGCATCGGGAGGGTAGCCGCCTGGTCGCAAAGTGGGTTGTTTCAGCGATAAATGGCTGTTTTGGGCCCCGGCAGGCCTGTTGACGCGCGTTTGGGGCGGGCCTCTGGGCGTGTCCCCATTTGTTCTCGGGGAATCCGTCGTGTCGGGCGTGACGGTATCGCTCCCGATGCGCGCGCGGCGGGGGCCGCGAGAGGCTTCGAAAAGGCAAACGCCCGCGTCCGGGAACGCGGGCGTGCAGCAGGAGGTCGCTCGCGCCGGTTCAGTCTTTGGCGGCGGCGGGCTCGGCCTCGGGGGCGGGGGCCTTCACGTCGTCGTCTTTCTTGCCGCGGCTCTTCCACCACTCGATGACCATCGGCATGACGGAGAGCACCACGATGCCGATGACGACGAGCTCGAAGTTCTTTCGGACGACCTCGAGCTGGCCGAAAAGTACGCCCGCGCCCATCATGAGCACGACCCAGGCGACCGCGCCGATGATGTTGTACGTGATGAACTTGCCGTAGTTCATCGCGCCGGCGCCCGCGACGAACGGCGCGAATGTGCGAACGATGGGCACGAAGCGGCAGAGGATGATGGTCTTCGCGCCGTATTTGTCGAAGAACTTGCGGGTCTTCTCGAGGTGCTTCTTGTTGAAGATGCGCGACGTCTCGCTCTTCATGACGCGGGGCCCGATCGCCTTGCCCACGTGGTAATTGACGGTGTCGCCGACGATCGCCGCGACGATCAGGATGAGCCCTAGCAGCGGCACGCTGAGCGCAGAGTTCGGGAGCGACGCGACCGCCCCGGAGGCGAAAAGCAGCGAGTCGCCCGGGAGAAACGGCAAGATCACGAGGCCGGTCTCGCAGAACACCACGGCGGCCAAGATGGCATACGTCGTCGTGCCGTACTGGGTCGTGATCTCCCCGAGGAACTTGTCGAGGTGACGGACGTGATCGATCGCTGTTTTGATGTCCATGGGGGCGCTCGCGAAGGGGCCAAAGTAGCCCGACAAGGGCTCCGCATAGGATGACCCGCGCCCCGACGCAAGTAACGGACGCTCCGACTACTCGAGGCGGTACTTCCGAAGCTTCTCCCAGAGCGTGCTTCGAGAGATGCCGAGCAACTGCGCGGCCCTCGTGCGCGAGCCCCCCGCGCGCTTCATGACGGTGGCGATGTGGTTCTTCTCGAACCCGTCCAGCGCCTGCTTCTTCGCGCTGCCGAGGCGGAGCGAGCCGTCGCCCTCGCCGTCCACGATCGCAGGGAACGCCACCGTGCGCGTGCTCGTCGCCGAGATTTCACGGAGGTACGATGTGCGCTGCGGGGAGGGGCCTTCCCGCGGCTCGAGCTGTCCGAGATCGAGCTCGTAGGCCTCGACGAGGGTGTCCGCGGCGGTGAGGACTGCGCGCTCCACCACGTTTCGCAGCTCGCGGACGTTGCCCGGAAAATCGTAGGAGGCGAGCGCGGCCTCGGCTTCGCTCGAAAAGCGCAGCGCGGGCCGATCGAGCGCGCGGGCGAAGCGGTCCAAGAAGTGACGCGCGAGGAGCAAGATCTCCGTCGGCCGCTCGCGGAGCGGGGGCAAACGAACGGAGCGCTGGCTCATGCGCTCGTAGAGATCGGGGTGCATGAGGCCCCTCGCGAGGAGGTCCTCCGGGGACGAGCGGCCGAGCGCGATGAGGCTCGTTCGCTCGACGGTAACCTCGAGCGCGCTCACCAGGTCGTGCTGCACGTCGAGTGCGAGCTCGGCGACGTCGTCGAGCACGAGGGTGCCCCCGCGCGCGACGACCACGTGGCCGTCGCTCCGATCGAAGCTCAAGTGACGCTCGCCCGAGGTGCCGAGGAGCTCGCTGCGAATCATCGCGGACGGGATGGCGGCGAGGTTCACGTGCACGTACGGTCGTGAGCCGAGGGCGCGCCGGCGATGGAGCCAGGTGGCGAGCACGTCCTTTCCGACGCCGCTCTCGCCCCATAAAAACGCGTACGGAGCGCCCTCGAGCAAGGCCGCTCGCTCGAGCAGCGGGGCGAGCTCTTCGCCATGGAGGAGCCCGGGCGGCAGCGACGAGGCGCGCGCGAGGCGGTCCGTGATCGCGCGGTCGACCTGCGCGATGAGCTCTGCGAAAGATGGAGGGCGCGCGACCCACGTGAGCCGATGGTGCGACGCCGGGGCGGAAGGAGCCTCCCCGAGGACGACCATCGACGTGGGCCCGTGGGACTCCACGATTTCGAGGCGGTCGTTGGTAGAAACCGCAGAGTCGACCACGACGACGTCGTACGCGTGCTCGTCGAGGGCCGCGCGGGCAGCCACCAACGAGCGCACACAGTCGACTGCGTAGCCGCGGTCGCGAAGGGCAGAGAGCAGATCGCCCTCCCCCACGTCGTTTACGAGGAGCACGCGCGCCCCCATACGAAACCCTCCCAAGACGAAGCCTAGCATCGTCCAAGGCGATTTTCGATACACCTTGATACGAAAATGCTGCGACCGCGCTGGGCGGATGGGGGGGCGCAGAGGGGTGGGGCGGGTGGGGCGATGCGGAGCCCCTCGCCGTCGCGACCGGCTACTTGGATTCGGGCGCGCGTGGTGTCTTTTCGGGACCGCCGAGGTCGGGGACGGCGGTGTCGCGCACGGCGAACTCCTCCGGACCCGCGGAAGGTGCGCGCGGGAGCAGACCGGGGCTCGTGACTTCGTCCGGGCCGTCGGTCATCGCGTCTTGCACGGTGGCCTCTTCCGGGACCTCGATTTTGATGACCACCGCCGTCACGTTGTCTTCGCCGCCGTGCTCGTTCGCCTTCGCGATGAGCGCGGCGCAGAGCTCGCCGATGTCGTTGGAGGTCTTCACGAGCTCGAGGATTTCGGCGTCCTCCACCATGCCGGAGAGGCCGTCCGAGCACAGGACATACACGTCGCCGCCGCGTGGATCGTCGTGCTGCAGGTCGACGACGACCTGGTCGTGCATGCCGAGGGCGCGGGTGATGACGTTCTTCGGGAGCTCGCTGCGCTGCTCCTCCGTGAGGTCCGGCATCGCGAGGAGGTAGTCGTTGATGAGCGAGTGGTCTCGCGTCAGGCACTGGATCGAGCCGCTGCGCACGCGGTAGCAGCGCGAGTCGCCCACATGGCCGATGTACATCCGCCGCTTGCGCGGGCTGAACATGGCCCCGACGACGGTGGTGCCCATGCCGTGGCATTCGCGAGAGCGCGAGCTCTTCTCGAAGATTTGGCGGTTCGCGACGCGAATCCCGGTGAGCAGCCGGTTCTCTTCCTCGGACAGGTTCGTGTCGAAGTGGAACGGCCAGGTCACGTCTTCGTTCGCAGTGGAACGGAAGAACTCGGAGATGGTCTCGGTCGCGATTTTGGAGGCGACGTCGCCGGCGCGATGCCCACCCATGCCATCCGCGACGACGAACAAGTCGTGCTCGCTGAGCACCACGAACGAGTCTTCGTTGTGCTCGCGCTGGAGACCTACGTCGCTCAACCCGGCCGCGATAGCGCGCATCGGCGTGGCGTCCTTCGTTTGCATCACTCGCCCATCCCTTCGGACGTGGAAGGCGCACGACGCGCCGAGCGCAGGCGTTCTCGGAAATGGTGCGGTGCCGAGACCGCGAGGCGGCCGAGCCGAGCGTCGCCGACGACCCTCGGGAGGCCCCGCCGGGGAAGGGTCGAGATGGGGCAGGTCGTTTGCCCGCGGATCGTCATTTCGTCCAGGCTTTCATCGTCGCTCTTGGGTGTCAAGGTGCCGGAGGGGGGACAAGCGGAGGAAGAGGAGCCCTCAGACCTCCATGATGTCCTTTTCTTTTGCGGCGACGAAGGCGTCGACGGCCTTTACGGCATCCGCCACGAGCTCTTCGGCCTTCTTTTTCCCGCGTTCGACGTCGTCTTGGCTCGCCGTGCCTTCGTCGTCCATCTCGGTCAGCATGTCGAGGGCTTCGTGGCGGGCCTTACGGAGGGTGACCTTGCACTCTTCTCCGTATTTCCTTGCGATTTTGACGAACTCCTTGCGCCGCTCCTCGGTGAGCGGGGGGAGCGGGACGCGGATGAGGTCGCCGTCGGTCTGAGGATTGAGGCCGAGGTCGGTCTCGCGGATCGCTTTCTCGACCGCCTTGATCGCGGTCTTGTCCCACGGCTTCACCGTAATGAGGCGGGGCTCTGGGATCGCGATGTTGGCCATCTGAGAGAGGGGCGTCGAGGTGCCGTAATAGTCGACCCGGACGCCGTCGAGGAGGTTCGTGCTCGCGCGCCCCGCGCGGAGCTTCGCGAGGTCCCGCTTGAGGGAGTCGTGGGCTTTCGCTGCGGATGCGGTGAACTCTTTGTGGACGTCGTCGATCATGGGTCCTCGGGTTGCCTCGGCGCGAATGACCGCACCGGGTTTCGGAAGGGGCGCCCAGTGACGCTGGCGCGCCGGGGACTCTAACAGCCGGCGGAAGCGGACTTCAACGGCCACCTTGGGGACGACGCGAGGGAGCTTCTTCGCCGAGACCATTCGTTTTGCAGGAGGTGCCTGTTAGAAGTGACCCGATGTCGGGACGCGCATTCGCTGGGACCTGGAGCCTCCTGCTCGTGCTCGCCGCCTCCGGGGTCGGGGGCTGCAGCGGGTGCGGAAAAACGGACACGGGCAAGACGGAGCAAACGAGCAGCCCGGTCGCGGCGCCGCCCGTTCCCGCACCCGACGACCTCCTCGCAGACGCCACAGTGCTCACCCCCAACGCGACCTGGCGCCGCGTGCAGAGCGGAATCGGCGGCGCGATTGGGCTCATGCCGCAGACCACGGGCACCCTCATGGCGTCCCTCGCCGGGCTCGACATCGCCCTCGGACCCGAGCTCGACGGCTCCGCCCCCGCTTACCTCAGCCTCGCCGGCGAGCCGGACGATCCGTCGTGGGTGATCGCGATGAAGGTCGTGGAGGAGCGCAAGGTCCGAGACGTGCTTGTCCAGGCCGAGAACGCGAAGTACGTCGGCAAGGAGGAGAACGGCCTCACCATCCTTACGTCGAAGTCTCCCTCGGCGGCGGCCGTCGGCCTCGCGCTCGACCCCTCCGGCTACCTCATCGTCGGGAAAGACGAGGCGGCCGTCCGAAAGCTCGGGCCCTACACGGCGCGCTCGCTCCCGAAGAAGCCCCCTACGACCTCCGCGGCTCACGTCGACGTGACCGCGAAGGGGTTGTCGGGAAAGGTGCGTATTGCGCTCGAGAAGCGTTGGCAGGCGTACGCGGTGGACCTGCTCGCCGAGGACGCGAGGATGCGCGAGCAACGGGGGGGGCGCGCGCCTGACTTCGGCGATCCGAAGGCGATCGTCGCCCTCGCCGACGCGTTCGTTCAGCGCAAGCTCGGCGCTCTCTCGAGCCTGACGAAGCTCACGTTCGATCTGGACGCGGAGGCAGAGGACATCCACGTTCGCGCCGAGGCGGAGGGCCCCGTGGAGGACGGCGGGCTCGCGCCGATGACGGTGGGCGACGTCGCGCCTCTCCTCGAAATTCCGCAGGACACCATCTCCGCGATCTTCACCCGCAGCCAAGGGGAGGAGCGCGCGCAGGACGCGAAAGAGCTGGAGTCCGCGATCACTTCGGCGCTCGGAGGGGGCGCGCGGTTGCCCGACGGCGAAGCGAAGAAGCTCCACTCTGCCCTCGACGACTTCGCGAAGGGCCGCGGCGACGCGCTCACCCTCGTCGCGCTCGGCGGCGAGGGACGTGGCAAAGGGCTCGTGCTTCGCACCGACAGCAAAGGCGAAGAGTCGAGCCGCGCGGTGTCCACGGTGGCCGATCTCGCGCGCGGGCCCGTCTTCAAGGAGCCGCTCCGGATCAAGTCCGCGCAGCGCACCTCGGGCGAGGCGGTGGGCGTCGGTAAGTGCGACGTGCTCGATCTCACGATCGAAGGCAAAGGCAAGCTCCCGGACACGAAGCTCGGCCTCGCGTGGACGGTCGAGGGCGGGAAGCTGAGCGCGGCCCTCGGTGACTCTCCTCTCGACCTCGTCGCGCGCGCCGCGAGGCCTGCCAAGAAGGTCGGCGACGACAAGGTGCTCACGAGCTACGTGACCGCGCTGGGGAAAGACGCGAGCTTCGTGTTCTTCGCGCAGCCGTTCCTCGTCGACCAGAGCAAGCCGGTGGCCCCGTCGCCCGCGGTCCTGGCGTGGGGCACTCTTCCACGCGCGAAGGGCGCACGGTGGGCCCGCCTCGACGTATCGGACAGGGTGATTCGCGAGCTCCTGAAGAAGCAGCTCGGTCTTTGAATGGACCTTTCGTTCCTCGCGATCCCGCTCTTCCAGCGCGCCCTCCTCGCCGGCTGCATCCTGGCGGCGCTCTTGGCGGTGCTCGGCGTCCTCGTCACGGCGCGTGGCCTCGCGACGCTTGGTGACGGCCTCTCGCACGCCGCGTTCGGTGGCATCGCGCTCGGGATGTACCTCGGGTTGAAGGCGCCCCTCGTCGTCGCGATCCCGTTTACCGCGCTCGCCGCGATCGCGATCGGCGCGCTCCGTCGCAAGGGCGGCCTCCGGTCCGACGTCGCGATGGCGATCCTGTTCGCGATATGTTTCGCGTTCGGCGTGATTTTGCTGCGAAAAGCGAAACGAACGGAGCAAACGTTCGACCCCGAGCAGCTCCTCTTCGGCAACATCTTGCTCGTCGGATCGGACGACCTCGTGATCGTGATCGTGATCGCGATCGTGACCGCCACGTTCTTCTTGTTTGCGTGGACGCGGATCGCTTACGCCACCTTCGACGAAGAGCTCGCGCGCCTCTCCGGGATCGAGGTCGGCTGGCTCGAGAGCGCCCTCCTCGCTTTGCTCGCTGCCGTCGTCGTGGCAGCGATCAGGCTCGCCGGCGTGGTGCTCGTGAGCGCGTTCCTCGTGATCCCCGCCGCGACGGGGCGTTCGCTCGGGCGTGGTCTCGGCGGGGTGGTCGGCTACGCGATGGTGGCCGGGGCGGTGGGCGTGTTCGCTGGGTTCTTACTCGCGCACTCGCTCGGTTGGCCCGAAGGCGCGTCGATCGTCGTGATGCTCGCGATCATGTTCGTGGTTTCGCTCGGGGTTCGCCGCATCCGCGCGCGGTAAAGCGCCGCGCTGGCATCGTTGGTTTCGTCGGAGACGCGCTGTCGCGACCGCGTTCTGCGACCTTCTGCGTCGGCGGGAGCGCTCACGGCTCCGGTGGCTCCGCGACGAAGCGCACGGCGATCTCTTCGAGGTGGGCGAGGGGCAGCGTGCCGTTCACCAGTGCGTGGAGCTCCGTCGCTTCGGGGGTGCCTTCCGTGAAGGGCGAGGTCGGGATCGCGAGGCCTGGAGGCGGAAGCGCGAGCCGCGTGTTTTCGCGCCGTCGCGCGGACATGCCGCGCGTGAGGCTCTTCCATATGGCGCCGACGAGGTGGCTCTCCGTCTCGGGGCTCGAGAGAGAGCCGCGCACCCGCACGGGCACTTCGACCGAGCCGAGGACGGCGCCCGGCATCCGCAAGAGCCGGCTCCGCGAGAGCCACGTCGAGGTAGCGGTGACCTGCACGTTCGCGGCCAGCACCTTGCCCCCCTCGGAGCTCTCGCCGCTCCCGTGCGCGGAGAGCCCGGGGACCCCTGCGCGGAGCTCGCGAACATGGACGCGGTCGCCTCGCACCCACGCATGGGCCTCGAGCGGGCGGTCGCCTTCGACGGGGAGCGGGGGGAGACCTAGCTTCTCGAGCCGCGCGGTCGCCTTCGGGAGGAACGGATACGAGGGCCCCTCGATGCGCACCTTCACCTCGGCCTTCGTCCCTTCGGCGCCGTGGAAGAGCGCGGCGTGGGCGAACGCGCGACCGTCGATAGGGGCGCCTTCGGGGAAGAGCTCGACGCGGCCTATCCTTATGTTTTCACTCGTGAAACACGCTCGCGCGGTCGGCGTTCCTTTGCCTACGACCGCGAGCCCGGCACCGCGGAGAGAGCCGCTCCCGATCGCGACGCGGAGATCGTGGAAGGCGACGAAACGAGGCGCGACGTGCACCCGCGCCCGAGCTTCGGTCAGGCTGAGCGAGCGGCCTTCGTAGGCGAGCACGAGGGCGCCGGTCATGATCTCGCCGAGGATCGAGGGCGCCTCTGCGCTCCCCGTCAGTGCGAGATCGAACCGAATCGCATCGCCCGCGACGGTGACGCCCTTCGCGCGTGTAGCGAGGGAAAAAAGCGTCGTCGCGTGGTGTAGTGCGAGTGACCCGCGGAGCGACGATGCGACGTGCGCGCCGTCGCTCGTGGACAGCGCGATCGCGATTCGCGTGGCCTCGTGCGCGAGCGTCACGTTCGCCGAGAGGCTCGTCGGTGCGGGCTCGGCGCGAAGATCGACGCGCCACGTGGCGGGGAGGACGAGCGCTCCTTCCCTGGGGGGATCACCTTCGACCACGAGCGGAACCATGCTCGGATCGGCGAGCGACAAGCGGGCGAGCGCGCGCGGGCTCGCGCCGTCGAGCACGAGCACGAAGGGGGCGTCGGCGCTCGCGCGCGAGAAAACGAGCTTCCCATCGTCGAGGGTGGTCGTGACGGCGATCGTGAGCGCGTCGAGAGGACCACGCAGCGCGGCCTCCGGAGCGACGAGCGGGAAGGTCGCGTCGCGTAGGCCGAGATCGACGTGGGAAGAGGAGAGCGTGGCGTCGAGCGTCGGCGCCGAGAGTCCCTCGCGGGAGAGCACGACGCTCCCGTCGAGGTGGCCCTTCTCCCACGCGACCGCGCGCACTCCTGCGAGCTCGAGCAAGTGCCGTACGGCGGTCGCGCCGACCGTCCGAAGCGTGGCGCGGAGGTGGGCCTTGGTGCCGTCGTCCTCACCTTGGACCGTGACCGTACCGCCGCCCGCGAGGCCGAGCGATCCTTCCAGCGTACGCCGCGACGACGTTACGCGCGCCACGAGGGTGCCCTCCGTGAGACGCAGGTGCGGAACGAAGCGCTTGTGGCCGTGCGGTCGCAGAGGCACGTCGCGGAGGTCGACGGAGAGCGTGCCCCGTGGTCGATCGACCGAGCCCTCTGCGGCGAGCTTCGTGTCGAACGATATGGAGGCGAGATCGAACGGGAAGCCCGCGGGGTCTACGAACGAATCGAGGGGCAAATCCGCTGGGAAAATACGCCCGTGGAGGGTCGCGTGGAGCGACTCGCCGACGATCGCGAGCACGCCCTCGAGCGCCGTGCCGCGCGTGCCGGTGACCCGCACGTCGCGGAAGAGGGTGCGACCTTCGTTCGCCTCGATGCGCGCGCGCGCGACGAGATCGGTGCCGGTGAGCACGAGCGTCCCCGCAGCCCACGCGTCGCGGCGGTTCGCGTCCTCGAACGTCACTTTCCCGAGCGCCGGCCGACCGTCGACGCGGAGCTCGCCCTCGAGGTGGCGCAAGATCACCTTCGGCCCGAACGAGAGCAGCGCGAGCTGGAACCGTGCCTGCGCCACGTACACCCGCACGCCGCTCGATCCGAGCGGGATCTCGAGACCCGAGAGGCGCGCCTCGCTCGACTCGATCGTGAGGTCACGAAGGGTCGAGCCTGCCGGCAACGCGCGTTCTACGCGTTCACGGAGCAGCGGTCCGAACGGGTCGGCGAAGGAGCTCAGCACGTCGCCGATCGAAGGCATCGCGCGAGGTTAGCCACGTTCGGCGTGATCGTCTCGTCTGCCGCCGGGCGATCGACGTTTCGTGTACGAAAGACCTCCCTCCGACGTCGGCGTCGGTTAGAGGACCTCGCTCTTGTCGTGAGGCTTGTGCGTAGCGGAAGGGGCGGCGGGCGGCGTCGGCGTGGGGGCCGTGGGTGGCGGCGTCGCGGCAGCCGGCTGGGTAGCAACCTGAGGCACTCCCGTAGGTTGCGCTGCGGTCTTCGGACCGGGGCCGTTGGGCAGCTTCGCGGCGGTAGGGGGCGCCTTCGGGAGCGCCGTGGGAGAGACCGTGGTCTTGTCGGTCGTCGCGACGGGATCGGGGATTCGGGCCTGCGTGCTCTGCTGCGTAGGCGCGGGCGCGTGTGGAGCCGCGTCGGCGCGATCGGGACCGCCGCGCGAAACGAAGAAGACCCCGAAGCCGACGAGCAACACGAGGAGCGCGGCTCCCGCGGCCATGCGACCGCGCCCGCGTGACTCGGCGACGCCGGGGATCCCCGACGCAGAGAGTTGGTTCGTGGTGGTCACCTCACGAATCGCGACCGGCGCGACCCCGTTCGCGGCGAGGTCTGCTTCGGTGGATGCCGCGCTGCGGAACGCACGCACCAGATCTTCGGCGTCGCGGAAACGGTCCTTCACCTGACGTTGGAACGCCTTCTCGTAGAAGGGATCGAACATGGTGCCGAGCTCCGGCTTCGCGACCGACATCGGGATGTACTCGCTGCGGCACACGTTCACGAGGACCTCTTGCATGGTCTCGCCGGGCCACGGCGTCTTCCCCGCGAGCATCGCGTAGCTGAGGACCGCCATCGACCACACGTCGCACTGGTGGTCCATGTTCGCCGAGGCGCGCGCTTGCTCGGGGCTCATGTACGTGGGCGTGCCCACCGCGATGCCCTTTTGGGTGACGTTTTTGTCACCTGGCTGCATGGACCGAACGAGGCCGAAGTCGAGCACCTTGACGAGCAGCTTGCCCTCTTCGTCGCGGCACAAAAATACGTTTCCAGGCTTCAAATCGCGGTGGATCAGCTTCGCTTTGTGCGCCTGGGTGAGGGCGCGGCAGACCTGATCGAGGATCGCGAGCGCCTCGGCGGGGGTCATCGGTCCGCTCTCGACGCGATGGTCGAGCGACATCCCGTCGAGCATCTCCATGACGATGTACGGGACGCCGCCTTGCTCGCCGTAGTCGTGCACCGACACGATGTGCCGGCTCTGCTTCGAGAGCTGAGACGAGGCCTTCGCTTCGTCGAGGAAGCGCTTCAGGATCGTGTCGCGGTCGATGTCGTCGAGCAGCGAACGATCGAGGAATTTGATGGCGTACGGCGTGTCGAGGGTGGAGTGGTGAGCGACCCAGACCTCGCCCATTCCGCCGCGCCCGAGGAGCCGCTCGAGCCGATAACGGCCAGCGACGATCGCCCCCACGTCGATCTCGAACTTCTCTTGCTCGGGTCGCGTACTTTGCATGGGAGGGCCTCGGTGGCTGCGCGGTTTGCGCGGAGGCTCGTCGGCGAACACGAGCCCCTGCACGTCGCAGCGTGAAATGATTGTCGGACGGTGCTCGCGTTTCGGAAAGTGCTATCTTCGTGAGTATGGTGCAAGAGAAGAGCGGGCGCCGCCCGCGCATGGCTAACGGAGAAGAGCTCTCTTCGGAGGAGTTCGCTGCACGCTTCGGCGAAGGCATCCGCGCCGCTCGTCAGGCCCGCGGGTGGACTCAAGTCCAGCTCGCTGAAGCAGCCGGGCTCTCGTCGAACTATGTCGCGCGGCTCGAACGCGGCGAGCTCAGCGCGTCGCTGTTCGTCGCGCACCAGCTCTGCACCGCGCTCGACAGCGACGTCGTCGCGATCATGACGCTCTCGCGAAGCGGCCTCCTCGTCGGTGCACGCGCCACGCGGACCCGCATCGCGAAGAGCGGCTGACTTTTACCGCCGCGCGTTGGCCGAGCGGTCGGCGCGTGATTCGGCGCGGTCGTCGTCGACGACACTGCCGTGATCGCGCGTCCCGTTCGGCCATAACTTCGGCCCGATGTGTACGCCGAGAGGCCCGCGTGCTTGCCGATTCGGCAGGCTGCACGGGCCTCTTTTTCGTTGTCGTATCCGCTACTTACACGAAACCGTACGCATCTCGACGGAGCTCGTGCAGCCGAGGAACGCGGGGATGCACTTCACGAAACGGGCGGTGGAGCCGCACGCCGGGACGCCTTCCCAGCCTTCGCGCGCACAGCCGAGGCCGATGAGGCTCGGGCACGAGGCGCTAATGTTCACGTCGAACTCGCGCTCGACCGTGCCGTTGCAGTTCCAGTCGCCCAACGTGCCCGCCGAGCCGTCGCCGGGGAGGGCGATCGAGGCGTTGAACAGCTGGTTCGGTCGCACGGTCGCGTTCTTGTCGTTGCAGTCGAAGCCACCGCAAGGGTTGCCCATGGAAGCGAACCGGTCGTTGTCCTCGTCGCAGTTCACGACCGAGCCGTCGATGACGACCGTCGCGTCGCCGTCGAGCACTTGCGCGTCGAGGGCGGCCACGCTGCCGTCGAACGGCGCTGCCTCCGGCGTCGGGCCGTCGAACCTCGCGTCCGGGCCCGAGAACCCGTCGGGGAAGTCGCGCGGGCCGTCGCTCGGGGGCACGCTCGTGTCGGCGAGGGCGTCGGCGGGCACGTCGATCAGCTCCGGCGACGGGAAGCCGCACGCGGCAGCGATCGCGACGCTGGTCAGGACGCAGCCGAGGCCGACCACATGCAAGCGTTTCATCGGCAGCCCACCGGACGATTGCGATCGTCGATCGTGCGGGTGCACCCCGCGCCGGCCGGCTCGCACTTGATGTAGCGGCCGAAACCGCCGCAGGGAGCGGGCCCGAGGAAGCCTTCGCGTGCGCAGTTGAGGTTGATCGCCGGGCAGTCGTCGGCGACGGTGCCGCCTTGGATCTCGACGCCGTTGCGGCAGTTCCAGTCACCGCCCTTGCCGGGACCGGTGCCGGGCAAAGGCGTGAGCGTGTTGAAGTCGCGGTCGGGGCGGACGTCGGGGTTCTTGTCGTCGCAGTCGAAGCCGCCGCAGCCGCCGCCGATCTTGGGGAACTTGTCGTCGTCCTCGTCGCAGTTCACGACCTGACCGTCGATGACGATGTTCGCGTCGCCATCGAGCTTGGTCGCGTCTGGCGGGGCCTCCATCGCGTCGACTCCCGAGTCCTCGGAGGTGGCGTCTTTGGCGGGTTGCGCGCCGTCTGGGACGGGGACGCTAGTGTCCGCAGCGACGTTCGCATCTGCGCCGTCGAGGAGGTCCGGTGACGGAAACGAGCACGCCGCGGCGACCACGATCACCGACGAGACGAGCGAGATACCGATCGCGTGCGCACGCCTCATGGAAGCCTCCGCGACGTTGCCGTGATGATCACTCGAACCTCCACAAAAGCTGCGCGCCGCCGATCGTGGGGGTGATCGCGACGCGAGGCTGGGGAGGCACGACAGGACCGAGCTTCGCGGCCTGACCGACGGGCACCTTTTCGTCGGGGCTCGCGAGCACCAGCGTGAGGCCGCCTGCCGCGAGAACGCCGCCAGCGATGCCGAAGATCGTCGTCATGGTCGCGGAGGTGGAGCCGCGGCTGAGGATCGACTGTGTCGAGGTGGCGCAGGGGCCGGTCTCGTAGGCAGGGCACGCGGCCTCGAGATCGCTCAACGCGCCTTGACGCACGATAAGGCTGACGCCCGCGGCGACGAGGCTCGCGGCGCCGACACCGAGCGTGACGTAGCCGGCGATGCGACGTGTGCTCGTGCGCTCGACGTACACGACCTCTTTCGGCTTCGGTTTGATCTTCAGGCGGAGGCGAATCTCTTTGGATTCTCCGGGGTTGAGCGCGACTTCCTGCTCGACGGGGCCCTCGCCCGCGGCGGCCTCCGCGTGCACCGTATACTTGCCGGGATCTTTCTCGAGCACCGTGCCGAGGAGCGCGAGGGGGACCACCTCGCCGTTGATCGTGACCGACGAGCCATCGCCGGCCTGCGCGGGGCCCTCGCCCTCCGGGCGGGTGACCAGGACCTCCACCTTGAGGCGCGCGACCTTCGGCTCGAGGCGCGTGGCGTTGTCGCGCGCGTCGTTGGACCAACCGTCGTATTTCGTAGGCTCCTTCGTGACGAGGAGACCGCGCCCGAGCTCCAGCCATGCGCGCCGCGCGGACGCGAAGTGACCGAGCTCTTCTTCGCACTCGGCGACGTTGCGCAAGCTGCCGAGACGCTGTGGAGCGAGGTTGTTCGCCTTCCGAAACAGCGCCACCGCTCCGCCGCAATCCTTCTTTCCCCGAAGCTCGCGCCCGCGGACGAAGAGATCTTGGGCGTCCGAATCGGCGTCTGCCCGCGCCGTGCCCGGCCCGACGAGCAGCACGAGCGCGCCCAAAACGGAGGCGCTAACCAGACGGAACTTATGTAATTTTCTAGGGGATTGGAGCATGGGTCGAGCGGTGCTGCCAGGCTCCGAAGAGGGCCCGGATCATCCTCGCGAAGATACAGCGTACGGGCCTCGTTTGGCCGCGTCCACCTTCGAACGGACGCCATTCGACGAACGCGCCGCATCACGTCGAAGGGATGGTTCGTCCCGATCGAGGGGACACACGTCGCGACCGGGCCCGACCGCGGGCGGAGAACGACGCGAGAGTGTTGGTCGCCGGCCCGCGCTCGGGGTAGGCTTGAGCCCGGTCTTGCGGCGCGGCGAGTTGCTGCGCGAGACCCATCGAGGAGCGGCTTCCTGGCCGATACCCCATGCAAGAACCTAACTTTGCTTCTTCGTCTTTCGGCCGCGTGGTGCGCCTGGTGGCGTCCCTCGTCTTCATGCTCTCGCTCGCGTCGGCGGCTACCGTCGGCTGTGGAAGGTCGAGCCTAGAAGACGCCATCACCGACGCGAGCACGCCCGTCACCGACGCGCGGGTCGACGCGCGCACGGACGCCGGCACGTGCGGCCCCTCCACGTGCCCGACCGGATGTTGCGATGCGCGCGGTGTCTGCCGTGTCGGCTCGGACGTGCAAGCGTGCGGATCGCTCGGAGGCAAGTGCAATGACTGCATCGCCTCTGGCCTCGACGTCTGCGATTCGTCGCGGAAGGTCTGCGGCAAGCGCGTCCCCGAGTGCAACGCGACGAGCTGCGCGACCGGCTGCTGCGTGACGAGCGGCACCACCGGCGTCTGCCTCTCGGGCACCGACGCCTCGGCGTGCGGGACCAGCGGCGCCGCTTGCACGAACTGCGCGACGTCGGGCCAAGCATGCGACGCGCGCCTTCGTACGTGCAGCACCTCCAAGAAATGCGACGCCACCAACTGCAACGGATGCTGCGTGGGCGACCTCTGCCTGCCGGGCACCGACGGCTCGGCGTGCGGCAACAAGGGCGCGGCGTGCTCGAGCTGCACTGCCCAAGGCACCACGTGCGGTCCGGTCGCCGGCGGCGGCGGCCAGTGCCAGGGCATCGGTCGTTGTGGCCCGCAGAACTGCGGGGGCTGCTGCGACGCGGCCGGTATCTGCACCGAGGGCATCGACAGCACCTCGTGCGGTCGTGGCGGCGAGAGCTGCAACGACTGCACCGGGAGCAGCCGCGTATGTGCCCCGCGTGATCAACCGAACGGCCGCACCTGCATCGACCCGCCGCCGTGCGGCCCGGCGAACTGCGCCGGCTGCTGCATCGGCAACGTGTGCACGATGGGCGCACAAGACACCGCGTGCGGCCGTAACGGCGTGCAATGCACCAACTGCGCGGGCGCGAACCAGACTTGCGGCGCGACCGGCACCTGCACCGGCGCCGTAACGTGTGGCCCGGCAAATTGCCGCGGCTGCTGCGACGGAAACACCTGCGTCGGCGGAAACGATCCCGCCGCGTGCGGCGCGAACGGCGTCGCGTGCCGCGCGTGCGGCGTCGGCGGAACGTGCACCACCGGCACGTGCGCGAACCCGGCCTGCAGCGCCGCGAACTGCCCTGGTTGCTGCCAGGGGGACCGCTGCCTCGCGGGCTTCACGAACCGCTCGTGCGGCTCGAACGGCGCGGCCTGCGCCGACTGCTTCGCGACGAGCACCACGTGCAATACGCTCGCGAACCCGCGCGCGTGCGGCGTGCCCTCCACGTGCCCAGCCAACTACGGCGCATGCCCCGCCGCGGTCACGCAGCCGGTGCTCCCCCAGAACACCAACGTGTGCTCCACCGCGTCGCTCCAAAACGCGCAGGCCGCGTGCAGCGGCGCCGGCGGTCACGACAGCGTGCAGTGCAATGCGTTCTTCGCGTTCCTCGCGGCGGTCGAGCCGGCCTGCGGCACGTGCCTCTCGAACTTCAAGAGCGACTTCTTCGACCCGAACTTCCCCACGTTCGGCAAGGGCCTTTCGGCGTGCGTCGCGCCGTTCGTCTCGACCACGTGCCGTCGCAGCCTCGGCTGCTCGCAAGACTGCATGGAGACGAGCTGCACGCAGTGCCCGCTCGGAGCAGGTCCCCAGTGCCGCGCCGGTGTCACGCAGCCGGCGGGGCAATGCTCCACCGCGTCCACCCAAGCTGCCACTTGCGGTGGCCTCGCGCTGCTCTCCGGGCCCGCCACGCTCTGCAGCCCGCAGGCGTACGGGTTCGACTACGGCGCTTGGCTCAGCACCGTCGGCGCTCGTTTCTGCGGCCCCTGATCGACGCCTGAAACGAACCGCGGCCCGTGCTCCTCGCGAGCGCGGGCCCGTCGCTTTTGTGGCCATCGGCCCCACGGCTTCGCGTCCGTGCGCGCGATGCACGCGACGGAGTTCGCCGCTCGCGCGACGCTTGTGCCTAAATAGCCGGAACCGTTTGAAAATTCAGGGTTTGGTGTCGGAGCAATAAGCCACCTGACGGCCGTCGATCGTGGCCGTCTTGCATGTCCCGCGTCCGACGCAGGAGAGGCGGTAGCTTACCCCCCGCACGCACGAGACGAGCTCGCTGCCAGCGCACTCTTCCCCGTCCACGCAGGCTTGGCCTGCGAGAGGGTCGGCTTGGCAGAGATCGATGGGGTCGGCGAAGCCCGGGCTGTCGACGCATATCGCGTTCAGCGCCGCGCACGCGACGCGCTCTTCTTTGCCTCCGATGCATGCCCTCGCGACGGCGCCGTCGCAGACCGCGCCGCTCGCGCGAGCGCACGCAACGCCGCTTGGGACGCATGCGGGGCCTTCGCTCGCTTCCGCGCACTTGCCGCCGCCGCGATCGTCGCAGCGGTAGCCGACGTCGACCGCGCCGTCGACGTCGGCGGGGAAGATGCAGCGGACGACGGCAGGCCCGGCGCACTGAGCGCCCGCGCTACAGCTGCGCTGCGCCGCGCCCACGCATTTCGTGACGTAAGGATCGATCTGGATGCACGACTGGCCCTGCGCCGCGCACGACTCGCCCGGGGGCCGCGTGAGGGTCTCGACCGGGCACGAGGTGCGCGCCTTGTTTCCCGAGCCGCAAGCGGTCGCGACGTTGCCGCCGCCGGGGCACCCGCGCTGGGGCTCGTCCGGGTACACGCAGGACTGCACCGCGCCGCACGTGCGCGCGGACGCCATGCACGCCCAAAAGGCGTAGCGGACCGACCCCTTGACGAGCTTACGGTTGGCGAACGACGTGCAGTCGTAGGCTTGCATCGCGTCGCGGAAGCACGCCCCGAAGGCGCTACCGCCAAGGCCGTGCTCGCAGGTAGAGAGCGCGGCGCACGTCTCGATCGCGCGGGTCTTCGCGGCGGCGGTGGTGGGGGAGCAGATCTCGGGCAGGCTCGCGTCGGTCCCCGTGTCCGATTCGGGCAGGGCGGTGTCCGCGCCGGCGTCGGTCGGGGCGGTGACTCCCGCTTCGCCGCAGCCTTGGGCGTTGCCCTCGATGTCACAAAGCGTGAGCGCGTCGGTGGAGTGGAAAATATCGACGCACGCGACGACTCCGCAAGTCGCGATCACGGCAGAAAATGCGGTCAGCGTGCGACCGAAGCGGCTCATGGCAATGCTCCTCGAAAACCAAACGTGCCTGCCGAGGGACCGATCGCCACCTCGGGGGTGAGGCCGAGCGGAAACATGGGGGAGGGCCGCGCCGACGCGCTCTTGCTCGGCGACGCGGTCGCGAAGAGCACCACCGCCGTCACGAGGCTCGCGCCCGCCGCGCCGAAGCCGACGAGCGCGATCGTGTCCCACGTGCGCACGGGGCCCTTCAGCTCGTCGCAGCCCGCGACATTCAGCGTGAGGCACTGCGTGAGCAAGGTGTCCTGTTTGGCGCCCGCGACGAAGTACGAAGCGACACCGAGGCCGAGGAACGCTCCCGTCGCCACGCTCGCGATCACGGCTCCCGTGTAGTTTGCATGTTTCGGCGCGCTGTCGGGAGGGGGTGTCACTGGCGCCGTCGGCCCCTCTGCGGCGGGCACGGGCGCGGGCGCGGGCTCGGCGGCTTTGGGCGCGGCCACGATCGCGACGACCGCGGGCCCCGCTTTTTCGAGTACGACGCGGACCTCTTGCACGGCCCCCTCGCGGGTGTCGACGTTGGACTGGAAGGGCCGCATTCCAGCGGCGGTGGCGGCGACCTTGTGCGCACCCGGCGCGATGCGCTTCTCGACGCCGAGGTCTGCCTCCGGGAGCGGTCGATCGTCGACCGTCACGTGGAGGTCTTGCGCGTCCTTCGGGGCGAGGACGAGGAGCCGCGCGAGCTTCGGGGTGAGCGCGGCGAGGCGATTCTCCGATTCTTTCACGACCTCGGGTTTGTTCTCCGACTTTGCCATCGCCGCGGCGCGCTCGTAGTCGCTCGCGGCGTCGAGGCCGCGACCGAGCTTCTCCTTGCAGAACCCGATGTGGAAGGCGACGCCGCTGGTGGGCTTGAGCTTCTCGAGCTCCTCGAACTTCTTGAGGGCTTCGCCGTACTGCGCGGCAAGCTCGTCGGCGCGGCCCTTGTCGAAGAGCTGTTTGGCGCGCGCGAGATCTTTCACCGACGGCTGAGAGAGGGCGGCCGATGGGAGTGCGAGGACGAAGCTCGCGAGAAGCGCGAGGGCGGCATGTTTGGAGCGCATGTCTCGAGATCCTGGGGCGAAGAGAAGCCTCGCCACTCTAGCCGAACGGCGCCGCGGCCAAACCGTTTTGTGCGCTCATGAATCGCGCCAAAGTTGGCGTAGTTGCACGGGAATCCCGACCGCGGGGGCCGCGCCCGTCACTCGGGAGCGGTTTGCGGGGAGACGAGCTCCGGCCAGGCCGAGAACGCGCGTTCGATCGCGGCGCGGGTGCGAGCCGGCTCGCGCGCGTCCGGGCGTTGCGGCAAGATCCCCGGGATCGCACCACCGTCGCGCGGCGGAGGTGCTCCCGCGTCGCGCGGCGTGGGCAGCCCCGCGTCGCGCGGAGTCGGCCCACCACCACCACCACCGCCGAGACCGCCGAGCCCCGAGAGGATGTCGGTGCAGTCCTCGCCGCACTTGCCGGTGACGCACTGGAGGATCCCGAGGAGCTGGATCGCGCCCTTCGGAGAGCTCTGCGCGCACTTCAGGATGCAGCCGCTGTCGATGCCCCCGGTGCACTCCGAGAGCACACATTGGAACGCCGCTTGGCAGGACGGATCGGTCACGCACGAGAGGATCGGCTCGCCGCACTCCCCAATGAGACAGATGCCACAATCGACGATCGGGGGGAGGTCCGGGCCGGTGGGCTTCGGCGGCGCGGCGTCCGGGATCGTGGTCGTCGTCGGCACGGGGGCCTGCGCGTCCGGTGTCGTTCCGGTCGGCGAGTCGACTCCGTCGAGGGGGCCGCGGCTCCCGCAGGCCGCCGCCGCGATGCTCACGAATCCGAGCGCAAAAAGACCCTGAGAACGACGAAGCGAAGGCATGGCGGGAGCTTAGCAAAGGCCCCGTTCCCCCGCTCGTCGGAACGAAGAATCGCGGGGTTAGCGAAAAGGTTAATCTTTTCGATAGCGATGATCGGGATGGTCGCCGTCTACGTCTGAGGTAAGCGCGTTTCCCGAGAGGCCGCTCTCGGAGCGCTCACACAATCGGCCAAGACGTGCGAAATTCGTCGAGGGGCTACGTCGTCCAACCCTACGGGGCCCCCCAGGAGTGGCGTCGATGACGAGAACGATGCGTGTGGCGTGTGTTCCGATGGTGGTCCTCGCGCTCCTTGGCCTCGCGGCCTGCCGCAAGAGGGCGCCGAGCGATTCGGGCAAAGAGTCGAAGTCGAAGACCTCCGCCAAAGTCACCGATCCGGACGACGAGGACGAGAACGGCGATCCCGACGAGGACGACTCCGTCGCGCCGGCGGCGGTGTCGGAGCTGACCGACGCGGAAGAAACACGCCTGGCCACGCTCGCGCTGCTCGCGAAGGACATGCCCGATCCCATCGCGGCGGCGAAGAAGAACGGCCCGCCGAAGGTCGAGCTCAAGAAAGACCCCCGCGGTAGCTGCGGCGAGATTCGAATCGGCGGGCAAGCGTACAAGCTCGACTGCGATACCGAGGGCTACGGCGAGGTCAAGGGCGCGGGGGTTCCGTTGATCGACGAAGACGAGATTGGCGCCTCGTCGGCCCCCACCAAGCTCCCCGATGTCGTCGACTTCCGCACCAAAAACCAGGTCGGCCCCGTGATCGATCAGGGCGGCTCGCTGAGCTGCACCGCGGTTTCGCTCGCCCACGTCGTGAACCACGAGATCGCCCTCCGCACGGGCAAGCCCGGCGCCGTCTCCGCGATGCAGATGTGGGGGCGCTACGCGAACCCGAGCATGGACGAGGCGATCAAAAAGAACGAGGGAAAGGGCATCGCCCCCGCCGCGCTCCTCCCGTACGACTGGCGCACGGCAGACAAGTGGGACAAGACGAGCCCTCCGTCCCCGAGCACCTTCACGAAGCTCGACGGGCAGGCGGTCGCCGACGTGATCGACGTGGTCAAGCTCAACCCGAAGAGCGTCAAAGGAACCCTCGCGCAGGGGCACGCGGTCTGGTTCGCGATTCACGGAGCGCACGGTCTCCAAAAGACCGAGGGCTCTCCCGGTGGGCCGCAGGTGGTCCCCGCCTACGACTATCAGACCATGCCGAGCTCGCAGCGCATGGGTCACGCGATGGCGCTCATGGGCTACCGCGTGAAGGACGGCAAGACCTACTACTTGCTGCAAAATAGCTGGGGCACGGGCTACGGCGAGAAGGGCTACGCCTACCTCGACGAGACCACGTTCATGAAGAACGTGAAGTATGCCTACTCGGTCGAGGTCGTCCCGAAGGGCTCGAAGGCGAAGACGAACGCCGGCGTCGGCGCGACGAAGTGCACCCCCGGGCACCTGCCCGATGCTCAGACCGGGAAGTGCGCGCTCAAGTGCGCCGACGGGAGCGCGCGCAACGGCAATGTGTGCGCCGCGGCCTCGACCGCGTGCGGCGCCGGCATGGTGAACGTGAACGGTCGCTGCGTGAGGGCCGCGCCGACCCTCAAGACCAAGAAAGACGGCATCGCGGCGAACTGCGTTCCCGGCGGGTGCGCCTACGCGATCGACAAAGGCGCGTTCGGTTGCACCCGCGTGGGTGGTTGCGTGATCACGTGCGCTGCCCCGACGTTCAAGCTGGTTCGGAACGGAACGAAGCTCACCTGCAACTGACCTCGTGCGCGGAAGCGCCTCGCCCTCTGCCGCGCCACGTGCGGCGGGGGGCGTTCGTCTGTTCCCGCCGCTCGAAATCCCGCGCCACGATCTCGCGTCTGGCGCGGTATAACGGCGCGCATGACGATCGCGCGTGTCTCGTCGCCGGAAGCCTTCCGCGCCGCCCTCTCCGATGCCCGCGAGCAACGGCGCAAGGTGGCGTTCGTGCCGACGATGGGCGCGCTCCACGAGGGCCACTTGGCGCTCGTCCGCGAAGGACGTCGGCTTGTCGGCGCGGCCGGGATCGTCGCCGCGTCGGTGTTCGTGAACCCGACGCAGTTCGGTCCGAACGAAGATCTCGCGCGCTACCCGCGTGACTTGGACGGCGACGCGGCGAAGCTCGAAGGGGCCGGGTGCGAGCTGCTGTTCGCTCCTTCGGAGAGCACCATGTATCCGGACGGCGAGCGCACGCGCGTTCGCGTGGAACGGCTCACCGCGGGGCTCTGCGGGCCGCATCGGCCGGGCCACTTCGAGGGGGTCGCGACCATCGTGTCGAAGCTCTTTTCGCTCGTGGGTGCCTCGTACGCCATCTTCGGGAAAAAGGACTACCAGCAGCTCGCCGTGATCCGTCGCCTCGCGACCGACATGCTCTTCCCCGTCGAGGTCGTGGGGCACCCGATCGTCCGTGAAGCGAGCGGTCTCGCGATGAGCTCGCGCAACGCGTATCTCTCGGCCGACGAGCGTCACCGTGCGCTATCGCTCTCGCGCGGGCTTCGGCTCGCCTACGCGGCCTACGCGAGCGGAGAGCGCAAGGCCACCGTGCTCACCGGCCTCGTGCGCGCCGAGGTCGAGCCCGTGACCGACTCGATCGACTACGTGGACGTCACCGACGCAGACTCGCTCGTTCCCTTCGAGGGTGACGCTTCGGTCGGCTCTCGCGCGCTCGTCGCGATCGCCTGTCGGATCGGAAAAACGAGGCTCCTCGACAACGTCGTCCTCGGCGAAGATCCTGCCACGAGCCTCAGCGGGTCGCCGTAACGCGTCTCGCGTTCTCGATCACGTCACGCGGCGCGTCCGCTCCGCGCGAGGGCGTCGCTTGCCCGAAAGTTGACCGTTCGCGCGCGGCGCGGCATGGGGGAAGGATGGTCAAAGCGATCTCGTCATGGTCCTTCGCCGGAGCGCTCGTCGCTTCCCTCACGGCTTGCGCCGGGAACGCGGAGATCGGGCCCGACCCCGTCACTCCCGCGTCGACGGCTGCACCAAAGGTCGTCGCGCCGAAACCGAAGGTCACGAAGCTCGCTCGTGGCGGCGTGCGCGATACGGTCCGCGGGGGCATCGGTCGCTTCCTCCAAGACATCACTCTCGACGATTCGCCCGCGTTCAAGAACGGGAAATTCTTCGGTTTTCGGGTGGTCGAGCTCCGCGGCGATCTCGACGCGTGTGATCTCCGGCCCGGCGACGTGATCACCAAGGTGAACGGCCAATCGGTGGAGCACCCCGAAGAAGCGCTCGTCGTGTTCCAGTCGCTCGCGAGCGCGAACGAGCTGGTCGTCGACTACGAGCGCGACGGTGCTCCCCAGAAGATGCGCCTGCCCATCGTCGACGACACGACCGCCTCGAAGTAGCCGCTCGCGTAGACCGGCGCCGGATCAGGGGCCGAGCAGCCTCGCGAGGGCGACCCGATCGTTGTCGACGGTGCCGGTCGCGCCTTGATTCGCGGAGAACCGGAGCATCACGGTGCCGTCCGAGCGCTCGCGGAGCTGGGTCGCGTCGATGCGGCCGTGGACGACGCCCTCGCCGTGGAGCGCGGCGAGCGCTTCCCGTAGGCGTGCTGCTTCGTAGGGCACGAGGGCGCGCGAGACGGGGCGCGCGTCGGCGTCGGAGAGCCAAAGGATCGAAGCTTCACGATCGACACGTAGGATCGTTTGCAGCAGCGGGTGATCGAGGCCCGCGAAGATGCGCGCGCGCTCGAGCGCGACGTCGTCGAGGGGAACGCATTCGACTGCGCGCCCGGTGTACGTGTCGAGGTGAGAGCCGTCGTCCTGTGCGACGAGCCTGTCGGAGCCCGCGCGCATCGGGCGAGGGTGCTCCGAGCCTTTGCGGAGCGGCGTGCGTTCCAGTGTGCTCGGCCACTTGAGCGCAGCGAGCTCGCGCCGAGCGGCGAACGCGTCTTCCGGCCTCTTCTCGGGCGCCGCGTCGAGGAAGCGGAGCACCAGCGCGTCGTGGCGCGCGTCGAGATCGCGGTGGATCCCGCTCGGGCGCGTGGCGCGCGCGGCGGTTGGCTGGGTCACGCTCGAGGGCGCGACGTCCTCGTCGCTCGTAGGGAATTTCCGAGGGTCCTCGTCCGTCGCGCGCGGGCGCTCCCCCGTGAGCATTTCCCAGAGGAGCGCGCCGACGCCGTAGATGTCGCTTCTCACCGTCGCGGCGCGACCTTCACGTTGCTCGGGGCTCATGTACGCGAGCGTGCCGATGAGGCCTGCGGTCGCCGTCGCCGAGAGATCTCCGAGGTGAGCCGCGCCGAAGTCTCCGAGCCGCGTCACGCCCGCGTCGTCGAAGAGCACGTTCGCGGGCTTTACGTCGCGATGGAGCACGCCCACGCGGTGGGCCTCGCCGAGCGCGGAGAGGACCGCGATCGCGATCTCGACCGCGCGCGCCGGCGCGATGGGCTCCTTTCGGAGCATGTCGTCGAGGGTGCCTCCCTTCATCCATGCGAGCACCAGCGCGGGGCCCTCGGGGAGGTAGTCGCGGAGCGGGAGCACGTTCGGATGATCGAGGGCGCTGAGCACACGGACCTCGCGCTCGAACCGCGCGAGGGCGTCGCGCCCGGCGCCGCGGGCGTCGTAGCCGGCGAAGATCTTCACCGCGACGTGCTCGCGCCGCACCGTGTCCATGCACTCGACGACCCGCGCCGAAGGAGAGCTCGCGACCTCCCTCACGATGTCGTAGCGGCCAAAAAGTCGTGAAGTTACGATACCTTGCGCGGGCTCGTCGGTCGTGACGTCGGCGGGGCCGCCGAGGGAGTCGAGCTCGTGTTTGGCCTCTGCTTCGGCTTGGCCGTAGCCGAGCTCACGGAGGCCACGCACGAGCCAGGTGAGCGCGAGGCGTCGCTCCGGTGAGCGGGGGGGGACCTTCTGCAACGCACGGGTCGCGTGCTCGGCCTTGCCGTAACGGAGGAGGAGCGCGCCGTACGCGACGTGGAGCGCGAAGCGATCGGGGCTCCTTCGCATCGCACCTTCGAGAATCTTGGCGGCGGCGACGACGTCTTTGACGGCCTCCAGGATCCGCGCCGCCCGGAGCGAGTCCCCCGCTTTTTCATAGGCGCGCGCGGCATCGCGGGGCTTGTCGCTCGCTTCGTAGAGGCGCGCGGCCCATACGCAGTGCCCTCGTGTCTCCAGGTTGAGGGCGAGTCGCTCGCGCACGGAGCCGTGACCTTCGAGGGCGGCGAATGCCTCTTCCGCGAGCGCGTTGTCACCTGCCTCGGCGGCGAGTCCCATCGCCGCGGCTGGATCGCCCGCCCGAAGCGCTTCCCGCGCCGCGGGCCCGAACGCACACGCGCGCTCGTAGAGCTTTCGCGCAGTCTCGTGGTCGCGCTCTTGGCTCGCGAGCGCCGCCGCCTCGAGGAGCCGCTCTTCACGTACGAGCCCCGCGACGCCGGGGCTCAATCCGCGCCCCCGACGCTTTCCATGTCTTCGTCCTCTTCGTGGACGGTGGTGGTGGGCTCGGTGCCGCCGTGGGTCGCGACGTACGCTTTTTGACGTGCCGACAGCGCGGAGTCGACGTCGGCCATGAGGGTAAACGCGGGCATCGGGCGATCGCCTCGCGCGAGGGCGCTGCTGTCGGCGCGGGAGGCGACGTCGGCGAGCACACCGTAGAGGCGGCTCTTTCGACCGGGGCCGCTCGAATCGACCCAGAAGTAGCTCCGCTCGCGCACGTCGACGTGGACGAAGCCGCTCACGGGGTACACGCCGACCCCAGAAAAACCCGCTTCGCGCGCGAACTTGGCGACATCTTCGTCGGTCGCGCCAGGGACGACCATGTCCATCGCGCGCCCGCGGCCGTGGTTCGAGTGGGTCGTCGGCTTCGGCGTGCGATACCCCGAAACGACGCGGATCTCGTGCGCCGAAAAATGGCGCGCGATCCGGTACACCGAGTCGAGGAGCCGCGGCTCGACCGGGTGCTCGTTTCCGGTGCGCGGATCGCGGAGGATCTGCGCTGCGCGATCGAGGTCGGAGGCAGAAAATCCGCCCTTGTCGGAGAGGGCGGTGAGCTCGGCGCGCTCGGTCGTGTTGAGCGCGTAGAGCACGAGCTTCGGGCGCCCGGTCGAATCGAGCGGCGCCGTCTTTCCGGGCGTCGCGGTGTGCCAGGCGCGCACGCTGTTGGCGTAGCCCTTCGGGAGCGGCGGCGGTGGCTTCGGCTTGCCGGTTTTCCCAGGCTTTCCGTGGGTGGTGGGTTTGCCTTGTGCGGCGGGCTTGCCCTGCGCCGGAGCGGGGGCGGGCTTCGCTGCTGGAGCGGCGCTCGGTTTGTTTTGGCCTGCCGCAGGTTTCCCGGCCGCAGGTGCCTCCGACGGGATGGCGAGCGATGCTGCCAGACAGAGGACCGCGACGACCGCGGCGCCGCGACGCCGACCCTCGTGACGGGACGCGGGCCTCCTCACGAATCGAGCTCCACGCCGGGGCGCCATGTTCAGCGAGACGCGTGCGCGCTGCGGGAGAACGTGATCGTCCGCGACGTGTCGAACCGAATCTCGCCGTCCTCGCGGCGCGTTTTGTGCGGCCCGTCGACGTGGAAGCGCTCGCGCTGGATGCGGTGCACGACGAGCGAGCCCTCGTCGCTGGCGAGCGGGAGCAAGGCTTTGCCCGTGTCCGAGAACGCGCAGCGGTTCGTGATTCGACCGTCGGCGGAGCGGACGTCGACGAGCACGATAGGCTCGCTCTCAGTCCCACCCGGGCTCGACGGAGACCACGTGAGCTCGGCCGGGCCCACGACCGCGGCCCAATCGCGCGGCTCTTGGCCGGCGAGGCGAAGGTCGGTCACGTCGTGGGGGACGGTGACGAGCGCGGCGAACGTAACCGCCTCGGGATCTTGCGGATTGCCCGCTGCCCGCACGACGACACGCGCTGCTTCGGGGCTACGCGCGCGCTCGGGATCCGAAATGCGTGCATTGTACATGACTCCCGACAGCACACCCGCGGGGTCGGGGACGTGGCGCGGAGCGAGCGAAGTGCGTGTGCCGTCGGCCAGCTCGACCGCGACCTGTCCGAGATCGACCAGCTCGAGCGCGCGTGACGCGGACACGGACGTTGGGGACAGCGGCGACGTTGGCGAGCTCGCGAGCGGGGCTCCGCAGGTGCCGAGGGCAGGCAAATCTTCGGGAAAACCAGCCATTCGGAGCGCGGATTCGTCGAGCGGACCGCGCTCGGCGACACGCAGCACACGCGCGACGACCTCGGTCTTGGCGCCATCTTGGGTGCGCTCGACCGTGACGAGGGCCGATTGGCTCGCGCCGAGATCGGATGCGTCCTGACCGTCGGTTACGGCCGCGAACGAACAGCCCGCCAAAATGGAGAGCAGCGGCAGACAGAGCCATGCCGCAAGCGAGCTTCTCGTGGGGGGCGCCGTGCGCGCGTCAGAACACATGAGCAGTCACAGCGTAGACGGCGCCGCGTCAACGAGCAAGGGCCGGAACGCGCCAGTGGCAAACCCTGGAAGCATTGCGTCACGAACGGCGGTCGAGACCCGCTCGTGGTGCGCTGCCCACTCCGATCGGCCGTGGGACCCGACCATGTTGGCGACGCCGAGCACGGCGGTGAACGGGATGCCCGCTCGCACAGCCGCCGCCGCGACGGCGAACGCCTCGAGATGCTCGACCTGCGCTCCCGACGCCCGCGCGATGACGGTCGCCGTCTCGTCGTCGGTGGTGACGGCGAGCACGGTCGCGACGCGCACGGGCCTCGCTCCTGGCGCGAGGGCCAACCCGAGGGCCAGGTTCCCCTCGATTGGAGCTGCGAGGGTCGGCAGGAGATGGCCTTCGCCACGCGCCGAGGCCGCATCGGCGAGCACCGTGTCGCGCAGCACGACCACGTCTCCGATCGTCAGCCCCGCGCCCTCGAACGCGCCGCAGGTGCCGACGAAGACGACCCCGCGCGCCGAGGTCTCGCGAATCGCGACGAGCGCGCCGAGGCCCGCGTCGACGAGGCCGATCCCCACCGCTCGCGCGAGCACGTCTGCGGGTAAGTGCTCGATAAAAGGAGATATTTCGGGGCGGAACGCGCCGGCGAGGAGCAACGTCACGCGAACCGACCTTTCTTCAGCGAGGTGAGCTCCTCCTGTTCGAGGTCCTCGTAGGCACGCGCGATTTCGGCGACCGGCGCGTCGAACCGTTGGAGCACGTTGGCGGCGGCTTCGCTCGTGGCGGTGGTCGCGGCCTCCGCGATGCGCACGCGAACCTCGGGATCGACCCGCGCGAGCACACGACCCGCCGCGACACGGAGATCGAGAGCGAGATCGACGTCCGTGACGGCGACATGCAAGTCGTCTCGATCGAGGGCCGAGCCTCGGTACCCTTGCACCCGAGCGAGGCTCGCGAGGCTGTCGACGCGCTGGAGCCACGCGGAGACCGGCTCGTCGTTGCGTCGCAGCACCGCGAGGCGCTCCGCCACCTCGACGCGACGAGGGCCTTCGCCGAGCGCGCGTCGTCGCGCTGCTTCGAGGTGGCTCACGGCCACCGCGCACTCGTCGACGTTCATCACCGTGGGGACCGCGCGGGCCTTTTTGTCTGCGGTCGCGACGCAAATGGACGTGCCTTCTTGCCACACGCGTTCGATGGCGCCGTACGCGATGGTGTCCGCGCCGTCGAGGCCGGGGAGGTAGAGCGCTTCGCGTCGCATGACCACGCGCCGCGCGAGGTGTGGCGCTCGAGGGATGAACTGGACGAGCGAGACCAAGAGGACGAGCGCGCCGTGGTAGGCCAGCGACGCGAACGCGCCGACGGAAGGGGGATCGTCCGCGAGCGTAGCGAGCAAGGCGAAAGGGACGGGCAGGAGGACGAGCGCGCCTCCGACGACCGCGAACGCTCGCCCTATGCGCACGACGATGGGCTCCTCCACCGGGAAGCTCGTCTCGCCCTTTCCGTCGCGCGGAGCTCCGAGCGCCGCGCGCACACGTTCGGCCTCGTCCTCGTTGCCGAGCACGAGGGTCACGGGCTCGAGGCGATCGCGTGTCGCCAAGGTCAACGTGACCGCGACGCCGCCGTCGTGGTGGCTCGTGGTCGCGCCCGCGATCGTGTCGCTCTTCAGGGTGAGGCTTCCCAGGCCGCGCCGAACGCGGACGCGACCAGGGCCGACCTCGATCTCCGCGACACGAGACTGGAATCGAATCCACCCCGCGCAGACGACAGCGAGGATCGCGAGCCCCACGGAGAACGGGATCGCGCGGAGAGGCGAGCTCGATTCGACGAGGCTGCAGAACAGAACGGCGACCACGATGGTCGCGAACCCGATCGCCGTGAGAATCAGCTTCGGGCCGCGTGGCCCCGCACGATCGTGGACACGCGCCCGCATCCAATGGAGCGTACCGCGTCCCGCTGCGCTTCGCTTCATCAGGCAGCCGCCATCCGTTTACCCGTCGTTCCCGAGGAACACGCGCCGCCGAGCCCTGCGCTGTCTTCTTGGCGCGGGAATGGGAGCGACCTTCGGTACGCTGTGCGTCTTGTCGCGCGTCTCGGCGCGGCGCGAGCGGAGGCGTGCGCGGATGCAGACGATCTCGGTGGTGTCGTTGAACTTGTGGAACCGCTTTGGTCCGTGGGAGGCGCGTCGCGAGGGGCTCCGGGCGGGGCTCGATGCGCTTCGTCCCGATCTGGTCGGGGTGCAAGAGCTGGTCGTCGCGCCCGGCTTCGATCAGGCGGCGGAAATCTGTCCCCCGCTAGGGACTTCCGACGATCGTCGAGGCTACGAAGTGGCGTTTTCTCCCGCGCATCGCGAAGGGGAGGCCGAGGTGGGCAACGGGCTCTTCTCGCGCTTTCCGATCGTGGCGCACGAGACGGTGGTGCTCCCGCAGGGGGACGATCCTCACGATCGCCGCGTGCTGCTCGCGGCGCGGGTGGAGACTCCGTTCGGGGTGCTCCCGTTCTTCTGTACGCACCTCTCGTGGCGCCTCGACCAGGGACACGTGCGCACGAAGCAGGTGCGCGCGATCGCCGATTTCATCGAGGCCTATGCGCCGTCTCGCGACGGGCTCTCGCCGGTGCTCGTCGGCGATTTCAACGCCGAGCCGGACGCCGACGAGATGCGCTTCCTCCGCGGGCTCACCGGCCTCGGGGGGCGATGCGTGTACTTTCAAGACGCTTTCGCGACGCGCGGGGAGGGCGACGGCACCACGTACTCGACACGAAACCCGTTCGCCGAGCCGCTCCGCGAGCCCGATCGCCGCATTGACTACGTGCTCGTGCGCGGCCACGACGACCCTCCGCGCCACGGCGATGTGCTCTCGTCACGCGTGTGCTTCGACGCGCCCCACGAGGGCACGTTCCCGAGCGATCACTTCGGGGTGCAGGCGACGATTCGGCTGCGGTGACGTGGCCTACGGTTTGAGGCAGAACCTGAGCGGGCTCTGGTTCCAGCAACACGTGCCGCACGACGAGTTGCACGCAGGGAAATCCGCTCTCGTGATTTGTGCGAGGGCGAACACGGTCAAGAACGGGTTGTTCGTGTCGCAGTCGGTCAGGCCCGCGCTGGCGTCGGGGATTACGGCAGCATCGGGGAGCGCGGCGTCGACAGCGGACGTGGGGGCGTCGGGTTTGCCGGCGTCGGCCGTGGTGCTGCTGTCACCGGTCACCGTCGAGCTGTCGCGGAGCGAGGGACGAAACGTGTCTGCCGCCGTGGACGCGTCGTCCGCCGGCGTCGTGACGTTTTGTTCGTCCTCGGTCACCGTGGAGCCGTTCGCGCATGCGACGAGCGCGCCCGTAAGCACCAAGGAACCGACCCCCAACCACTTCAGCGACTTCATGTAGGTGGGAACTTTATGGCACGAGCGATTGGCGGGGCAACGGAGATGCCACACGATTTGTCGCAGCGGGACCTACCTTTTTCCGGCGAATCGTTTCGCAATTTCTGAACGCTCGACGCTAGGGTTTTGCACGTACGATGGCGCGGTGCGTTCCTTTGGTCCGTCGCTGGGCCTCTTCTTCGCGTGCTTGGCCTTCTTTTTTGCGGCTTCCATGCGGCCTTGCCTCGCCGCGCCGAAGCCCACATCCACCCGCGTGGGGTACTCGCCCTACGAGCGCGACGCGATCGCGAACGCCCTCCGGCAGACGGGGCTCGTGCGCGAGCCGGAGCCGGAAGGAAAAATCGTCGAGTCGATCGAGGTGGTCCGCCTCGAGGTGATCGAAGAAAAGGACCCGCTCCCTGGGTTCTTGAACATGTTCCACGCCACCTCGAAGGACTACGCCATCCGGCGCGAGTCCCTCTTGAAGGTGGACGACTCGTATCTCCAAGTGGTCGCCGACGAGACCGAGCGAAACCTCCGCACGATCTTCCAAGTGTCGCTCGTGCTCGTGGTGCCCACGAAGGGCTCCGACGAGCACCACGTGCGCGTGCTCATGATCACGAAAGACGTGTGGAGCCTCCGTCTCTCGTGGGACCTCGGCGCCACCGCGGGTGGCCTCGAGCGCTTCACCCTCCAGCCGCAGGAGACCAACGTCGGCGGCTTTCACCACACCGCCAAGACGCAGTTCACCTACCAGCCCGAGAGCCTCACGTTCGGTGCAGGATACAAGATTCCTCGCTTCGGTTATTCCTGGGTCGGCGCGTCCACCGACGCGGGCTTCACCGTGAACCGTCGCAGCGGGGACCTCGAAGGTGGCGTCCTCAAGGCCGCGGTGTCGAAGCCGCTCTATTCCACGCGCACACCCTGGGCGTGGTCGGCGGGGGCCGGCGCGTCGACGGGGATCTCGCGCCGCTACTCGAACGCGGCGGTGTTCGTCGACCGCGCCACCGGGGTGCCCTGGCAGTACCGCAGCACGTCGGTGAGCGGGAGCGTGGGGCTCGTGCGGAGCTTCGGGTGGAAGTACAAGCTCGACGTCTCGTTCGGCGTCTCGGTGAGCCACGCGCGCTACGAGGTGCTCGCCAACGAGACCCTCGATCCTGCGCGGGTGGACGCCTTTCGCCAGCGCAACGTGCCGATCGGCGAGACGCGCTACGGGCCCTACCTGCAGCTTCGCAGCTACACGAACAACTTCGTCACCTTGACCGACTTCCAGACCCTCGGGCTTCAAGAGGACGTGCGGCTCGGTCACGACATCTACGTGTCTCCCGTCACCGTGCTGCCGGGCTCCACGCGCACCCTCGCCGGCTGGTCGGCCGGTGCACAATACACGTGGGCCCTCCGCGACGGCGTCGTCCGCGTGTTCACCGAGTCGTTCGGGGAGCTCCAGCTCGACGGCGGCGACGGCACCCAAAAGCTCACCGACGCGTCGGTCAGCGGCGGCCTGAACGTGGCCACCCCGCGCTTCAAAATCGGGCGCCTCTTTTTCAGCGTATCGGCCTCCAATCGGTATCGGAACTACCTGAATAGCCAAGGTTTTCTCGGCGGCGACGGACGGCTTCGTGGGTACCCTACGAGCTTCTTCGGGGGGAAGGACTTCGTCATCGGGAACTTCGAGTACCGCACTCGACCGGTCGAGATTTTGTCGTGTCAGGTCGGCGCGGTGCTCTTTTACGACGTCGGCGACGCGATGAACGAGTTCGCGAACCTGCGCGTGAAGCAGTCGCTCGGCGGGGGCCTCCGTGTGCTCCTCCCGCAGTTCAACCGCGCCGTGTTCCGCGCCGACATCGGCTTCCCGATGGACCGCGGGCCGTTCGGCGCGGGCGGAAAGCCAGTCGACCCGTTCAATTTTTACGTCGCCTTCGAACAGGCGTTCGGGTTCGGCGGGATCTAAAAATCCGCCCAACGTTCGTGCGCCCACGACCGAAATGTCAGGGCCGGGTGCGGGGCGGTCTGCGCTCGGAACCCGGCGCTCCTTCTGCTAGCTTGGCAGAAGCCGTGCCTCTCTCTGCGGACGACAACCAACGCTCCCCCGTCGCTACCGGCGACGTGATCGCCGGAAAGTACCGGGTCGATCGCGTGCTCGGCGCCGGAGGCATGGGCGTCGTCGTGGCGGCGACGCACACGCAGCTCGACCAGCGGGTCGCGCTGAAGTTCGTGCTCCCGCACATGCTCGCGGGCGAGGTGTCGGTGGAGCGCTTCTTCCGCGAGGCGCGGTCCACCGCGAAGCTCACGAACGAGCACATCACCCGCGTCCACGACGTGGGCACCCTCGAGAGCGGCGCGCCCTTCATCGTCATGGAGCTGCTCGACGGCTCCGACCTCGCGCAGCTTCGTCGGCGCGTGGGCAAGCTCCTCGTTCCGGACGCGGTCGAGTACGTGCTCCAGGCGTGCGAGGGCCTCGTCGAGGCGCACGCGGCGGGCATCGTGCACCGCGATTTGAAGCCGCAAAACCTGTTCGTCGCGCGTCGCATGAACGGCGCGCCGCTCGTGAAAATCCTCGATTTTGGCATTTCCAAAGCCACCGGGGCCGCCGCTGTCGGGCAAATGAACCTGACCGACTCGGCCACGGTCCTCGGCTCGCCGCTCTACATGTCGCCGGAGCAGATGCGATCGGCGCGGAACGTCGATGCACGGAGCGACATCTGGTCGGTCGGGGTCATCTTGTACGAGCTGCTCGCAGGCAAGGTCCCGTTCGACGGCGAGACCGTGACCGAGCTTTGCCTGAAGGTCGTCATCGAAAAAGAGACCCCCGTGAGCGAGCTCCGCGCCGACCTCCCCCCTGGTCTCGCCGAGGTCGTCCACCGGTGCCTCTCGAAAGATCCGAACGAGCGCTACGCCAGCGTCGCCGCGCTCGCCGATGCCCTCGAGCCTTACTCGCGTAGCGCCGAGAAGGGCGTTCAGCTCCGGGCGTGGCGAAGCTTCTCGGACACGGCCGACGCCTCTTCGTCCGGCGATTTTGGCCAAGCGCGCGAAGCGGTCGCCCTCGCCGAGTCCAATCGCGGCAGCATCCCGGACAAGGCGCAGCTCGAAAAAGAGAGCACACAGAGCACCTGGGGCAACACCCAGGGGGGCACTCGGCGTCGCACGTACGCCGGGCTCGTCGGGATGGCGGCGGTCCTCATCGTCGCGGTCGGCATCGCGGTCCGCATCGCGACGTGGGGGGGACCCAAGGTGGAGCCCACCAGCGCCGTCGCAGCGCCCGTTCCACAGCCCGAGAAGAGCGTCGCGCTCACGGTCCCGACCCCCTCGGGCACGGCGCCGGCAACCACCGTCATGCCCACCGCGCTCGCGCCCGCACCGGAGCCGAGCGCTCCGACCGATGCGAAGGGCTCCCCCGTCGCGAGTAGCAAAAAGCCGGTTTTGTCGTTGCCGGTCAAGCCCACGGCGGACAAGCCGACCGCAGCGCCTCCTTCCGCTACCACCGCGCCCCCGCCTCCGCCCGCGAGCGCGAAGGTCAACGGCGCGCCGATCATTCACTGAGCGACGCGCTCCCCGCCCGCGCGCGAGCTCGCGCGAAAACATGCGATCTACATGCGATCGTGACGTGCGCGAATCACGAGAGCGGCGTGACCTTCGCGCGCATCTCGCCGCGCGGTCGCAGCGTGACGAGCGGATCGGCGAGCATGGGCTCGCTCGGATCGAGGTCGAGCGTGACGTGGCGCGCGTACGTCGCGAGCAAAATTTGGCCTTCGAGGAGCGCAAAATGGTTCCCGATGCACACGCGCGGGCCGGCGCCGAACGGCATGTACGCCAGGCGCGGGAGGGCCTTCTCGCGTTCGGGTAGGAAGCGGTCGGGGTCGAAGCGCGACGGATCGGGGAAGAGCTCTGGCCTTCGGTGGATGCCGGCGATGTTCACGAGCACGATCCGGTTCTTTTTGAGAGTGACACCCGAGAGCGAAGTGTCGCGCAGCGCGCGCCGACCAAGGATGTACGCGGGGGGATAGAGCCGCATCGCTTCCTTGAAGATCCGCATCGCGTAGGGCAGCCGCTTCGCCGTCTCGAAGTCGATCGGCGCGTCGCCGGGGACCTCCCGTGTCACCTCCTCCACGAGGCGGGCGCGGATTTCCGGGTTTCGCGAGAGCAGCGCGAGCGCCCACGTGACCGCGTTCGCGGTGGTCTCGTGGCCGGCGAGAAAGATCGTCATCGACTCGTCGCGGATCTCACGATCGGTCATCTGCGAGCCGTCCTCGTCGCGGGCAGCGAGGAGGAGCGTCAGTACGTCCGTCCGCGCCTCGCCGGAGGCCCTTCGTTCGGCGACGAGGCGCATCACGGTTTTGTCGAGCCGCTCGATCGCGCGCTTGGCTTTCCGGTTGCCGGGGGTCGGGATTTGCGGCGGGACGGGGATGACGGACGTGATGTTGCGGTTCATCTGCTCCATCGCGAACGTGAGCGCGTCGCCGATCTCGGTCGCCTCGAAGCCGACCTCCGCGTCGAACAGCGTCTTCGCGACGATCTCGAGGGTGGTGCGCGCGAGCTCTTGGCCGAGGGCGACGGAGCGCTCGGCGGCCATGCGCTTCGCGGAGGCGAACGCGCGCTCGCCCATCACGTCGGCGTAGGCCTTGATGTGCTTCTGCACGAACACGGGCGCCATCATGCGGCGCTGCTTTTTGTGGGCCCCCGCCTCGCTGGTGAGGAGCCCGTCGCCCAAGAGCGGGCGCGCGAAGATCGCGAGCCCGGCGCTCTTTACGAACGCGTCCGGGTTCGTCACGAGGAGCTCGTGCGCGAGCTCGGGGGAGGAGATGAGGGTGATCGGGAAGAGGCCGATCCGTAGCCGCGCGTAGTCCCCCTTTTGCGCGAGCTCGTGGAAGAACGCGACGCGGTCCCCACGAAACGCGGGCAGGTGCCCGAGGACGAACGAGCCCGGGACGTGGACCTCCTTCGGTACGAACGTGGACGGGCGTGCTTCGGTCGCTTCGAGGTTCATCGGGGCGCTCCCTTTCGATTCGACATGATGTGAGCAATAGCTCATGTTTGCTACTCGCGTTCGCGGAGGTGCCCGTGCGGTTGGCTCGTAAGCCCAAGATTTCTCGTGTTCGTAAGGCGCGGCAAGATCGCGCGCTCGGCACCGTGGACACGATTTTGCGAGCCACCGCTCATGTTCTGGTTCGTGACGGCTACGACAAAGCGTCCACGAACCGTATCGCGGAGCGGGCGGGGGTGAGCATCGGCTCGATTTATCAGTACTTCCCCAACAAGGAGGCGCTCTTCGGGGCCCTCGTGGAGCGCCACATCGAGGAGATGCGCGGCGTGCTCGTGAGCACCTTCGCGGACGTGCTGAGCAAGCCGTTCCCGGAGGCGGTCCGTGCGTTCGTGCTCGCGATGATCCGCGCCCACGCGGTAGACCCCGCGCTCCACCGGGTGCTCATCGAACAGCTCCCGCGGGTGGGCTCCCTCCCCCTCGCCCGCGTGCGCGACGTCGAGGCCGACGCGGTCACGCTCGTGAAGACGTACCTCGCGCACCTCGCGGAGAGCACGAGCCTCGTGCTCCCGAAGGACCTCGACGTCGCCGCGTTCCTCGCCGTCACGACGGTGGAGGCGGCGACCCACAAGGCGGTGCTCCACGAGCGCGATCTGCTCGCGCGGCCGTCCTTCGTCGACGAGCTCGTCGACATGGTGGTGCGCTACCTCCTGCGCGACGAGGCCGCGGAGAAGCCCCGCGCGCCGACGGCCACCGCGACGAAAATCAGCGCACCGCGCAGGCGACGGGCTTCATGACCGCGGGATCGCCGCCGTCGGCGATGACCTTGGCCTGCGCGAAGAGCTCGCGTACGGGGCCGGTGTCGAACCGCGTGACGGTGGTCTCCTTGCGAGGCGAGCTGCGGCCCCCCTTCCTGCGCGACTGAATGCCGACGACGGTGCCGCCCGCCGTGTCGATCACGGGGCCGCCCGCGTCGCCGCGGCACATGCCACGATCGAGGACGATCTCGGCGCCCGCGCGGTCCACGACGTGGGCACGCTTCACCTCTTTGGCGCCCTCGCACTTGTCGAATCCGATCGCCTCGACAGTGGCGCCGGGGCCGGGGGCGCTCGCCAGGCCGAGCGGCTCGACCCACGGGGTCCCCTCCGCGAGCACCACCACCGCGACGTCCAAATCGCGACGCTCGCAGCCGGGCACGAGGACGTGGGAGCCGGCGCGCTGGGTCCAGGTGAGGGAGCTCGAGGGGACCTCGACGCGGACGTCTTGTTTCTCGAGGGTGTGGACCCCCTGCGCTTGGCGAAGGCAGCGTCGCGACGTCGCGACCACCCGCGGGCCGACGATGACGCCCACGCACGCGTGCTCTTTCGCGTGAACGTGCACCATCGCGCGCTCCTGTTTCGTGTCGACGAGCGGGTGCTCCGGCTCGTCGCCCTCCTCGTCGTCCGGATCGTCGGGGCGGGGCGCGGAGGCGGCGGCGGGGTTCGTACCGGTGAGCCCGGGGCGCTCGTTGTTCACGAACCCCACGTGCCCGCAGCCGGACACGCCGACGCTGAGGACGAAACTCACGGCGGCGAGGACAAACGGCGCGGAACAGACGAGCTTCACACCTTCACTTTAGTCGCGGGGGCTCACCTTGTCGCGGACAGTTTCCGGCCGAGTCCGAGTAGGATGGATGATCGTGAAGCTTCGCTCGCTTTGTGCCTACGTCGGTCTCTCGGCGGTCGTGCTCGTCTCGCTCGCCCCGCCTGCACGCGCGGGCGCAGCAGAAGACGCTGACGCGCTCATCTCGCAAGGTCTCGCGCTCCGCGAGCAGGGCAAAGACGATCAAGCGCTCGAGGTGTTCCGAAAGGCCGAGCACAAGCAAAAAACGCCGCGCGCGACGGCCCAGGTCGCCCTCGCGGAGCAGGCGCTCGGGATGTGGATGCTCGCCGAGACGCACCTCTCGGCCGCGCTCGCCGACGGCGCGGACCCGTGGATCGCGAAAAACCGCGCTGCGCTCGAGGGCGCCCTCGCGACGATCCAAAAGCACATCGGTAGCCTCGAGGTGCGCGCGAGCGTGGCGGGCGAGGTGTTCGTCGATGGTGCGCTCGTGGGTACCCTGCCGCGCCAGACGCCGCTCCGTCTGGAGACCGGTCCGCGCCAGGTCGAGGTGCGCGCGGAGGGCTACTATCCCGTGTCGCGCTCGGTGCTCGTCAGCAACGACGGTATGGCACGCGAGACGTTCACCCTGTCCAAGCTGCCGCCCACGCCGCCGAAGGACACGAAGGCTCCGGGGACGGGAAATTCCAGCGCAAAGCTGGTCTCCGAGGGGCCCAACGTCCCGCGCACGGTGGGCTGGGTTCTCGTCGGGACCGGGGTAGGTGCGGCGGTGTTCGGCGGCGTCTCGTTCCTCATCCGCGAGGTGCAGACGGGCCGCTACAACGATCGCCCGGACTGCCCTGGCATCAACAAATCCAACCAACCCGAGCCTTGCCAAGCGATCTTGGACGCCGAGTCCACGTGGCGCACGGTGGGCGTCGCTTCGTTCATCGGCGCGGGCGTGCTCGGGCTCGCCGGGCTCTCGCTCGTGGTGCTCTCGCCGAACCCCAAGCCGAAGCCGGTCGCGTTCCAGGCTTCGTGCGGACCGCTCGCCTCGAGCCTCGGCCTCGGCTGCGTCGGCACCTTTTAATCGTCGGTGCTCGGGGCGTGCATAACTATTTGGTTATGTAGCGGTGGCGAGGGATTTAGAGGTCGCACACGTTCGCGGCGTTGGGGCTCGACGGGCCGACGCAGAAGTCGGCGGCGTTGCTTCCGGTGTCGACCTGGGGCGGCTTGCGCAAGAGCGATTTGGTGCCCGGAGTGATGGCGGCGCTGCCTTCGCGCGAGGTGGTCGGCGTCGAGGTGAGCAGCGCTGCGGCGGCGCCGTAGCCGACGACGTCGATGACGGTCGTGCCCGCGCCGTTCACGCGCACGAGCTGGACGGTGCCGTTGTCGGAGGGGAGATCCCACGCCGAGACCAGGAGACCATGATCGACGCTCGTGCCAGCGAGGCCGCCGGTGACCCATGTGCCGCGCGCTGGCATCACGTCGGAGGGGGTGTTGGCCACGTCGACCGTTTTCAGCACGACGCCCGCGCCATCGGCGATGCGGAGCTTGAGCTCGCCGAGCGGCGTCGAGGCAGGACCGGCGATCTCCACGAAGCGCCGAGAGAGGATGTCCGCTGCAAAAACCTCGGAGATGGTGACGCCGACGACGGCAGCGTCGGCTCGTGCGTCTCGTAGGGTCGCACCGTCGCTGGCGTCAGGAGCGGCGGCATCGAGGGCGGCATCCGACACGACCCGCGCGTCGGCCTCGGGTTTGGCGCCATCGGGCGCCACGGATCCGTCGCGGAGGGTGCGCGTGGCCGTGTCAGGATCGTCCTCCGGGACGATCACACGCTCCGCGCTGCACGCGAAGGGAGCCAAGCACGAGGACACGACGACCATGGTGGCGATGGGAGCTCGAAGAAAGCGCACCCTTGCCATATTCCATTCGTCGCGCCGCGGCGCAAGCGGCCTGGCTCTCGCCGGCGCTCAGGAGTCGCCGAGGCGACGAAGGGACGCGCGAGCCCACAACGAGGCGGCCCCGAGCGCAAGCCACGAGAGCACGACGCCGCGCCCGAGGGGGCTCGCGCCGATCGGGACGACGCCGAAACCACCACGATACTGCGCGTGACTAGCGCTCACCGAGAGCCGCGCGTGGGTGATCGCGACGAGCACCGCGAGCACGGCGACGAGACCGCCCGCGAGGCGAACGAGCTGGGACGTGCGCTTCTCCGCGAGCACACGTGCCGAGTACGCGACCGTGGCCGGCACGAGGCAGGCCGAGAGCACGACGACGGTGAGGTCGGCCGCCGAAGGCACGCGCGCGTGCGGGAGGAGGTAGAGGTAGGCCCAATCGCCGTGAAACGCGGCAAAATAGCCCAGCAATGGCGCAAACACGAACGCGGTGAAGGCGAGCGCGACGGCGAGCACGCGTGTGCCGATCGCGGTTCGATCGCACAAAGCGAGCTCGGCCCGGCCGTAGTAGGCGAGGAGGAGCCCGAAGAGCACGGCGACGAATGGCGCGAAGAGGAGCGGCACGCCCCCTTCGTAGCATCCCCACGCGTGAAAATGCCTGCTATACGCGAGCGCTGTGGACCTGCCCCGCCTCCGAAATTTGCTCGAACGTGTGCGTGCCGGTGAAACCGAGCTGGACATGGCGATGGGAGAGCTCCGAGATCTCCCGTTCGCGGAGCTCGGTTACGCCACCGTCGACCACCACCGTGCGCTCCGCCAAGGCGTCCCCGAGGTGATCCTCGGGCAGGGAAAAACCCCCGCCCAGATCATCGGGATCGCGAAGGAGCTCGCGCTTCGCGGCGAGAACGTGCTCGTCACGCGGGTCGAAAAGGCCGCCGCGGACGAGGTTCGTAAGGGCCTCCCGGCGGCGCTCTACGCGGAGAGCGCGCGCATCCTCACGATCGAGCAGGCGCCGATCGTGCCGCTCTCGGAGGCGCGCGTCGCGCTCGTCACCGCCGGGACCAGCGATTTGCCCGTCGCCGACGAGTGCGCGGAGACGCTGCGCATGCTCGGCGTCACCGTCGACCGAGTGACGGACGTCGGGGTCGCGGGCCTGCATCGGCTCCTCCACAAGCGCCCCGTGCTCGACGCCGCGACGGTGATCATCGTGGTCGCCGGGATGGAGGGGGCGCTCCCGAGCGTGGTCGGCGGGCTCACCGACGCCGCCATCGTCGCGGTGCCCACGTCGGTCGGTTATGGCGCCAATTTTCAAGGTATTTCCGCGCTCTTGTGCATGCTGACGAGCTGCGCTTCGGGCATCACGGTGGTGAACATCGACAACGGGTTCGGAGCGGCCTTTGCGACCGCACGGATCCTCCGGTCGGCGAAGAAGGTCGGGGCACGATGAGCGACGAGACGAAGAAGCCGAAGAAGCGCGACGACAGGCCGCCGCGGGATCGCTCGAAGGCTCCCCCCCGGGTCGACCGCCGCCCCCCAGGGCCGCCTGCGGCGAGCGATCGTGCTCCTCGCGAGGCGTTCAACGGTCCGCGTCGTTCGGGTGGC
>JAAFHV010000480.1 GCA_013297655.1 Myxococcales bacterium
TCGGGAGCCGCATCGACGCTCGCGTAGTCCACGAAGAGCATCGGAGTGAGCGCGAGCGCGTCGGCGTAGACGTACACGCGCAGCGCCCCCGAGGGCCGCACCTCGGCGGCGAGCCGGTCAGTGTCCCACACGTAGGTGGTCTTGGCGGTGCCTACCGTCTTTTCGAAGCGGCGCCCGAAGGCGTCGTACTTGGCAGTCCACGGAGCGCAGAGCTGGAAAGTGCCGGCGCCATCCTGGCGATACGACTCGATACGGACGAGCTGGTCGCGCTCGTCGCGGTGGAACCTTCGATACGCTCCCGGCCACGCTTCGACGGAGACGGCCTGGCGATGGTCGTGCTCGAAGGTACGGTCGCCGTTCGCGCTGTGGAGCAGATTCCGGTCGAACGCGGCGTAGCGATCGCCGTACTCGAACAGGCTCCCACCTGGCGTATAGCCAAGCTTCCGCACGGTGCCGTCGGGCAACGTCTCCGAGCTGATCCGATGGTCGCCATCGTGCTCGTAGCTCGTGACGCCCCGCTCGGAGTCGTGCCGCTGCACGAGGTAGCCCTCGGGGGAGTGGAGATACCTGCGCTGCCACGCCGGAGCGTCGGGAGCGCGGTCGTCGACCACGGTCTTGGAGAGGAAGTGCCCGTCCGGGTGCACCTGCGCGTGCTCGGCGCGTCCGCTCGCGAAGTGCCTCGAAAAGACACCCGCGCCGTGGTCCACGAGGCGGTGCTCGCGGCCCGTCGGATCGGTGAGCGTGATGGTTTTCCGAGTGCCGCTCTCCCCATTGAAGAGCGCCTCCTCCGAGTGGCGGTAGGTGGTGGTAAAGCGGCCGAGCACCACGTGCGACGTGAGGTCTTGGCCATCGAACCTGCGCTCCACGCCGGCGCCTTCGCGGAGGTCGGAGATGCGCTGGCCGAACGCGTCGTATGCAAACGAGCAGCTCGCGTCGGCGGTGTCCGCAGCGATGACCCTCAGCGCAGCGTCGTGGGTGTACCGCTCGAAGCCTCCATGCGCGAAAGCTCGCTCGAGCACCTCGCCCTGCGCGCCGCGCAGAAGGGTGAACAATACACGGCCGAACGCGTCGCGTTTTTCGGAGAGCCGGCCTGCCCCGTCGTACGTGTACCGCTCACGTATCGCCCCGCCGCGTACGATCGCGGTGACGTTTCCCTCCAGGTCGCGGGGATACTCCGTGCGCGTGCCCCCCGCGTCGACCACAGCGGCGAGGAGATCTTCTTTGGAGTGCTCGAAGCGCGTAACGAGACCGAGCTCGCTGACGCGGGCGACGCGCTGATTGAACGAGGCGGTCTCGTAGCGGACGGTGCATCCGTCGAGGTCCGTGCGGAACCGTAGGTTTCCGTTCGGATCGTATCCAAATCTCCGCGAGCGGCCGTCGCGCTCTTCGCGAACGAGGATGCCTTGAAGATCGCGAACCTCGCGAAGCTTCCCGTCGACCCCGTCTCGGGCCACCTCGAGCACCGCCTGCGCCGCCGCGGGCACCGAGGCGGCGTGACCGGACGAGGGAAGCTTCTGGGGCAGGCGCGCCCACGCGCCGAGCTCGTACTCGGCTGGGTTCCGCGGACGGCGGTGCGGCTGCGGCGCCACGATCGCCCGCCCGTCGGCGTCCTCGGTGCGTCTCGGGCGCCCGTCGGCATCGAAGATCGTGGTCGCGGCGTTGCCGGCGCCATCCTTCGCGCGAACGACTTGTCCGTCCTCGCGCCGTGTGCGGAAGACGCGCTCGTTTCCTCGGGGTGAGCGAATGCCCGTGATCGTGCCAGCAGAATCGTAGGCGTACTCCCATACGCCACCATCTCCCCTGACAACCTTGGTGCGACGCTCGGGTGGAAAGTACTCGAGCGCGACGGACAGCACGCCGTCTTCGCCCGCGCTCTGCACACATCGCCCGTCCGAGTCATAGCGGTACGCAATCGCGTACCCGCGGCGGTCGATGCGTCGGGCCAGCCGCCCGCTCGGGTCGTATTCGTAGCGGAGCTTGTGGCGATACCCGTCTTCGACCTCGACCAGGAGGTCGGCCGCGTAGCGGTATCGCGCGAGCGTTATCCAATTACCGTCGAGCGCTCGGATGCGCGCCTCGGCGAGACGGCCGTCTTGCAAGACAAGCTCGACCTCCCGCCCCTCTGCGTCGACGAGCGCAACCAACGTGCCGTCGAGTGCGTAGGCGAGGCGGATGCTCGGCCCGTCACGCCGACTACGTATCTCGACGAGCCGCGCCTCGGTCGAACCATGGATCTCGAAGAGCAGCTCGTTGCCCGCGGGATTACGAAGGCGAAGTCGAGCTCCTTCTCGCCAGAGCACGTACCCGCGCGCCGACACGCGTGTCCCGCCGTCGGCCAACGTAGGGAGCGCGACGCGTGCGCCGTTCGAGGCGTGGTACGTAATGCCGTCGAGATCGAGGTAAAGCCAGTGGTCGAACGAGTGCCGAAAGCCCGCGCCCACGCCGCGGTGCTCGCTGGCCCGGGCCGACGAGTAGAATCGCCGGAAGACGAGGGGGTACGCGCTGTGGACACGAAAGTCCGCCGCGCTGTCGACGACGGCGCCCGTCACCACGTCGACCGGGTCACCGACGTAGGCGTGGCCCTCGCGCTCGAGCTCGACCGAGCAATCTAGATTGGACACGAGGCCGACCCGGACTTGCCCGTGAACGACAACGTCAGACTGTCCGCGAGGAGCTGAAACGGGCGGGACGGGCTCGGCGAAGGAGGCGATTCGGCCATGGCGCTCGGCGCTGCTCATGGCGAGACCTCCGCGGCCTCGTCGATGAACAAGCCCCGGCAACGTCGAGATCGGCCGCGTCGGGCGTTAGGTCCGCGCGGCGGGCGTGTGCGCTCGAGGAGCTCGTCGATGGTGACGAACGCGACCCGAACGATCACAATGGCGCGCCATGCCGACGCCGACAACGCTCGAAGAACGTCTACGGGACGCAGCCCTCGCGTACGCGCGCCGTCTCGTCGCGCTTGCCCGCGCCCAATCGATCGACGCGCTGGCCGCGCTCGACCCCGGCGTTGCTCCGACTGTCGAGCAGCCCACGAGCACGTGGTTGCGATGGCGCGGGCGCCTCGAGCCGCGTGCGTTGGCGCAGGTGGACGGTAGTCGGAGG
>JAAFHV010000481.1 GCA_013297655.1 Myxococcales bacterium
TCCGATCTGCTCCTCTCGAAGAATGGTGACTACGCGAGGCTGCATCGTCTGCAGTTCGCGCGCGAGAAGCTCGAGAAGGTCGCGGGCGAGTCGGTCTCGCCGATCGAAGTCTCGCCGAGCTGAGCCCGTTTCCGCGGCGGAAATGCCGGCTCCGCCGCGCGCGCCGCGTCGCCGACGGCGGCGAACGGGCTGTTCACGGCTCGATCGTGCAGGGCGAAACAGGGCGACAGAGCAGGGCGCGGAGCGGCTCCTTCGCGGCCACTTAGATCATGACGCCCGCGCGATCCGACCGTAGCGAATACTTCCTCCCCGGCGCGCTCGTGAACGTGATCTCGATCCAATTCCCATCCCGCTCGACGGTGCCTGCGAGCTCGCCTCGCTCGTAGAGCGTGTACTTGTTTTTCCCGGCGCGCCGCACGGCGTAGCGGGGCGCGGGCGCGTACCCGCCGTCGTCGGTTGGCGGGGGCCCGTGCTCGGCGACCCAGAGGCCGCTTCCGATGGTCTCCGGGTTCGTATCGGGGCGCGCTTCCGAGAAGGAAAAACAAGCGCCACCGTCGCTGTGGCCATTCGCGACGCCGCCCTCGCAATAGAGCGACTCGAGTGACGACGAAGGCGCCAATGCGTACACGAGCAAGACCACGATCGACGCGCAGACGAGGGCGAATAGCGCGTAGAGAGCCTTCATTTAAGTCCACATTACCATGGTGTGCCCTCTTCGCCGCGGACGCGCGTGCCGAGCGGCCTCGTGCGATTCTCATGATACTTCTAGAGACATGAAGAAGCCTCATCCGCTGCTACTCGTCATTGCTGCGCCGATGCTGGCGGTACTCGTCTACGTGCTCTGGCCCGAGGGGCCCTTGAGCCCGCTCTATTGTGAAGGGGGCGTGGTGGATGGGCGCAGCGATGGCGGCGCGTGCTTCGTGTTCACCGACACGAAGCTCGACGCAGACCCGCAGAGCGTGGGGAGTGGCATGTGGCAGGGCGGGGGAACGGGAGGGCCCTCCGGGAGCCGGCTCGGCGTGAGGCGGACCGGCAGCGGCAAGTACACGCTCGTCATCGACGGGGTCGTCGCGGGGGCGATGGAGCGCGACGGAGGCTGGATTCACGTGACGTTCAAGGGCTCGCCCGGAAAGCTCTCTCTCCGTTCGGATCGGGCGGGGTTGATGATTTGATGGCCAATGTCACCGCGGTCGCCCGGCACATGCGCTCCCGGCGCGACGGAGGACCCGACTCGAGCGCGCGCGGCTGCTCGTTGTTGCCAATGGGCGGTCGCACGTCATCTCCCGCTGACCGCGACATCCGGCCGCCAGAAATGGCACGATATGGGCCATTCGACCGGGTCGTTGCGGGTGAAAGACGCACGCAACAAGACAAACGTACTCAAAACGACCTCCGCGCGCTCGGCACGGATTCTGCTGTACGGTGGCATGCGTAAATCCCGGCTCCCGTGGCTCTCCCTCGCGCTCTCGACCAGCCTCGTCACCGGGATCGGAACGATGGGGTGCTCTGTCGACGCGGAGCCTGTCACCGCGCCGGCGCCCCCAGCCGCCTCGACGCCGCCCGCGTCGGTGCCCTCTTGCGCCGCCCCGCGCCTCGAGGACGGCCCCGAGCTCCCCCTCGACGACCTCGCAAAGGGCACGTGCGCCGCGCGCGCTCTCGACGCGATCATCGGAGATGCGAGCGTAGTTTGCCTCGCGGAGAGCTCCCACGGCGTCGCGGAGTCGACCCGCGTCGATGCGGTGCTTGCGCGCCACCTGATCGTCGACCTCGGCTTTCGTGTCGTCGCCTACGAGGACTCCGACGCCGCGCTTCGTGGCCTCGACGCGTTCGTGAACGACGGTGACGAATCGGCGCTCGAAGCGTATCTCGATGACGCGGGGGAGACATTGGCCAATACCCACGAGAGCGCAGATCTCCTTCGTGGCATCGCGAAGGCCCGGATCGACTCCAAAGATAAGCTGTCTCTCCGTGGGATCGACGTCGCGATCGCGCCCGCCAAGACGCGCGCCGAAATCGGGCGTTACCTCGACCAGGTGGACCCGACCGGCGCCGCGGCGCTGAAGGCCAAGCTCACCGCATCGAACCTGGACGTGGCGGTGAGGCAAGCGAAGGAGGTCTCTGCTCACTTGCAGTCCGAGCGCGCGGCCTACGTCGCGCGGTCCAGCGAGCGAGCCTTCGACCTCTGCGCGACCGACCTCGAGTCGCTCGCCGACGGATACGCGTTCATGAAGTCGTACGAGGCGGGCGACTTCAAGACCGGAAACGGCGAGGTGCGCGACCCTTCCATGGGGCGAAACCTGATTCGCCTCGCGCGAGAAGGAAAGCGGGTCCTCGTTCGGGCACACTTGGGGCATTGTGCCAAAGACTTTCCGTCGCAAGGCTACGCCGAGCCGACCGACAAACATGCCTTCGGGAGGGCGGTCGCGGGCGCGCTCGGCGACCGCTACCGCGTCATTGCCCATTTCTACGGCGTTGGGGACGAACGATACCAATCTGGAAAGACCGGACGGTACGCGAACACGAAGGGTTCGCTCGACGCCGCCCTCGATGCATTGGACTCTCCCGCGCGCGCGCGCCTCATGCCGACTCGGGGGACTACACCGTTGGATTTCGACAAGCCTTGGAAGCTCACCCGTATGCCGGAGAAGGTGACGCTCCCGGCCGACCAAGCCGACGCGCTGGTCTTCGTGAAGGCGCCCACGCCCGTGACGCTGGGTTGGTAATCCCGAGGGCGTGGCTTCCACCACCAAACGATGAGCCCTCCGCGAGGCGGGCGCTCCGCCCACCGGCGAACGCTCGAAGGGTGAATGATCCCCGATGGTTACGGCCGCCGACGTCCGCGCGACGCCGGATCCCCGCTCGGCGGGCGTGGACCTGAATCCCCGTGCTGTGAGCGCGAGGAGGCGGAGTCCCCGTTGTGCGGGCGCTGCGCGGAGTCCCTATTGGGCGAGCGCTGCGCGGAGTCCCTATTGGGCGAGCGCTGCGCGGAGTCCCTATTGGGCGAGCGCTGCGCGGAGTCCCTATTGGGCGAGCGCTGCGCGGAGTCCCTATTGGGCGAGCGCTGCGCGGAGTCCCTA
>JAAFHV010000482.1 GCA_013297655.1 Myxococcales bacterium
CTGCGCCGTCGCCGTCTTCCGCGGCGTTGTCCGCGCCCGCGCCTTCTTCTTTAGCTGCTAAAGCCGCTAAAGCTGCCGACGTGGGCGCGAGCGCGAAGGACGCCGCCAACGCGGGCGAAACGCCAAGGGAAGCTGCTAGGAAAGAAACCTCGCCGCCGGTCGCGCCTCCGTCCGGCTCCCCGGCTCCAACGCCAACGCCTCCGCCCGCGTCGTCGCCCGCAACGCCGTCCCTCGTGCAACGCGGCGAACATTGGTTCCTCGATCTCGCCGACCCGCCGCGCGAGTGGCGCGTCGGCGGGCTGGAGAAGGCGAGCGGCGACGCGCTCAAGGTCGCGCTGCGCCTGCGCGTGGGCGAGCGCTTCCACCTCGACGCGCTCGACCTGGCGCGCGACGCGGAGCGCCGCCGCTTCGTGGAACGTGCCGCCGAGGAAACCGCCCTGCATCCCGACTTGCTGCGCCGTGACGTGGCGCGGCTCTTGTTCGCCTGCGAGGCCGCGCAAGCCGAACTCGCCAAGCCGTCCGCCCCGCTGGCGTCGGCGGTGCCGACGATGACGGCGGCGGAACGCGCGGCCGCGCTTGATCTGCTCCGCGCGCCCGACCTGCTGGGCCGCATCCTCTCCGACCTGACGACCTGCGGACTGGTCGGCGAGGACACCAACAAACTCGTTGGCTATCTCGCGGCGGTGTCGCGGCTCTTGCCGCGTCCCTTGGCGATCATTGTTCGCGCGACGAGCGCGGCGGGAAAGTCGTCGCTCATGGACGCGATCCTCGCGCTGATGCCGGCGGAATCGCGGGTGAAATACTCCGCGCTGACCGGCCAAGCCCTTTACTACCTCGGCGGCGAAACCAGCCTGCGAAACAAGATCCTCGCCATCGTCGAGGAGGAGGGCGCGGAGAAAGCCAGCTACGCGCTTAAACTCCTGCAATCCGAGGGGGAACTTGCCATCGCGAGCACCGGCAAAGACCCGCACACCGGCCGGATGGTGACGCAGGAATACCGCGTCGAGGGGCCGGTCATGATTATCCTGACGACGACCGCCGTTGACCTGGACGAGGAGCTTTTGAATCGGTGCATCGTCCTGACCGTGGACGAATCGCGCGAGCAAACCGCCGCCATCCACGCGCAGCAGCGCCGCGCGGAAACCCTCGCCGGGCTGGCCGAAGACGAGCACCGCGCGGGCGTGCTCGCCCTGCACCGCAACGCCCAGCGGCTCTTGCGGCCGCTCAAAGTCGTCAACCCCTACGGCGAGCGCCTGACCTTCCTCGACGACCGCACGCGCACGCGCCGCGATCACAAAAAATACCTGACGCTCATCCGCTCCATCGCGCTGCTTCACCAGCATCAACGCCCGATCAAAACCATGACCGAGGCGGGCCGCCCCGTGGAATACGTCGAGGTCACGCTTGACGACATCGCCGCCGCGAACCGCCTCGCCCATGACGTGCTCGGCCGCTGCCTCGACGACATGCCGCCGCAGACGCGCCGCCTGCTCGGGGCCATCCAGGCGATGCAACGCGAGCGCGCGGCGAAGACGCCCGGCGGCGACGGCGGGTCATGGCGACGCCGCGAGCTGCGCGCGGTGTGCGGCTGGGGCGACAGCGCGCTCAAGCTGCACCTCGCGCGCCTGGTCGAGCTGGAATACGTCATCGCCCGCCGCGACCCCGAGCACCTCAACGGCCTGCTTTACGAGCTGGTTTTTGACGGCGATGTCACCGCCGACAAACCGCACCTCTCCGGCCTGCTCGACGTCGAAAAGCTCCGCGCCGAACTCGAAAAACACGCCTACGCCGAAAATCGGTCAGGGCAAAACGGGGGTCGGTCAGGGGTTGGTCAGCCGTCGGCCACGGGTTGGACAGGGGTTGGTCAAGCCCCGCAAAACGCCGTTTCCTCCTCTGAAACTCCCGCGCCGGACGCCTCGCCGGACAAAAACGCACGCCCACGGAGCGCGGACGGCGACGCGGCGGCGGCGTAACGTAGTCATGGCTGGCAAACGCGGCTTTGCGGCGGTCGCCCGCCTGCGCGAACGCGCGCAAGGCGGCGCGGCGCGCGGCGGCAACGCCCCCGCGCCCGACGCGCTCACGCGTGCCGCCCCGGACGCCCTCGCCGTGTGCGCCGACGCATGGCTCGAATCGCCCCGCGCCCGCAACTACTCCGAGAGCACGCTGGAGGGCCGCGCCTTCTCCCTGCGCTTCTTCGCCGCGTGGGCGCAAGAGCGCGACGTGACGCGCGCCGGTGAAGTCACGCGGCCGATTTTGGAGGCGTATCAACGTTGGCTCTCCCGCTACGAAACGAAGCCCGGCAAACGCTTGTCCTGGTCAACGCAGCGCGAGCGCATCGGCACCTTGCGCGATTGGTTCCGCTGGCTCACGCGGCAAAACCACCTGCTCCACAATCCGGCCTCGGAGCTGGAGTTGCCGCGCCCCGAGCGCCGCTTGCCCGTGGCCGGGCTCACGCGCGAGGAGTTGGCGCGCCTGCTCGCCGTGCCCGACGTCGCCGACCCGCTCGGCGTGCGTGATCGCGCGATGCTCGAAACCCTCTACGCGACCGGCTTGCGGCGCACGGAGCTTTGCCGCCTCGACTGTCCCGACGTGAACCCGGAGCGCGGCACCGTCACCGTTCGCCAAGGCAAGGGAAAGAAAGATCGCGTCGTGCCACTCGGTGGCCGCGCCGCCGCGTGGGTCGCGCGCTACCTCGATGAAGTCCGCCCGCGTCTCGTCCTCGACGGACGCACGCCCACGCTCTTCCTGACGGCTTACGGCGCGGGTTTTAACCCCGACGTGGTGTCGGGTATGGTCTCGACCTGGATGACACGCGCCGGGCTGGAAAAACGCGGTTCCTGCCACCTTCTCCGCCACACCTGCGCGACGCACATGCTCGAGGGCGGCGCGGACATCCGTTTTATCCAACAGCTCCTCGGCCACGAAAAGCTCGAGACGACGGCGATCTACACCGAAGTGACCATCCGCCAGCTCCTCGAGGTGCACGCCCGCTGCCACCCGTCCGCCCGCGCGGAAAAATCCGCGCCCGCGGCAAACGCTTCTTCC
>JAAFHV010000483.1 GCA_013297655.1 Myxococcales bacterium
GAAAGCTCCTCACGACCGTCAAATTCGAGGTCCACACGACGATCCGGTTCTCGCCCAACGACGACGCCGGCAAGAAGACCGAGCGCAAGAGCGATCCCAAGGGCGAAAAACAAGACAAACACGAGGGTGACGACTCCCCTCGCAGCGACCGCGACGATCACGCACGCGAGCGCGACCACGACAACGCGCCTCCCGCGAGCGAGAGCCCTCCGGACTCGGAGCAGGATCGTGATCGCGAAGAAGACGACGGGCTCCACATCGAGCTTCGATCCGGCGAGCTCCCCAAGATTCGTCGTCGCTGACCTCGCTCCGGCGACCTGCGACCCGCTCGCACGCGCGCACCACCCACGATCCCCGCCGCGATCCGCATGGGTGAACGGAAGGTCGGAGATCGTGGCATCCCTCATGCTTCCGAGTGTGCTAGGGAAGGCGCTCCGTACATGACGAAGCCGATCAAAACGGGCGGGGAAATCGACAGTTACTGCACCAAGTGCAAGATGATTTTGAACCATCGCATCATCGCGATGGTCGGAACCATGCCGGTCCGAGTGGAATGCTCGACCTGCGCCTCGCACCACAACTACCGCCCGCGCTTGCCGGGCGAGAAAGCCGTAAAAGAGCGCGGGGTCACCCAAGCCAAACCGCGTGCGGCGTCCACCGGTCGCCCCGCGGGAGGCGTTCGCGCTGCTGCGGTCCGCGCCGAGGAAGCGCGCGTGTCTCGTGAGCGTTTGTGGGAAAAGGCCACGAGTGGAAAGACACCCGCCGAGTTCCGCGCTTACCGCGTCACCGAGACGTTCTCCGAGGGCGATCTCGTTCGCCACTCGAAGTTCGGCGATGGCGTCGTCACCCGCATCCTCGACACCAAGAAGGTCGAGATCCTCTTCCGCGAAGAGCCCAAAACTCTCGCGCAAGGTCTCGACTGAAGTAGGTTTTTCGTGAACCGGGGGGGCGGTCGTCAGCGCACGAGAGGCGTCCTTCCTTCGTCAGGGGCGCCTCGTACCGTCGCTGTCGCGCGTGCGCTCGGCTTTGCGGCCCTGCTCCCCCTCGTCCTTGCCGTGCCCTCGTCGCGCGTGAGCGCGGAAGAGCCGGCCGTGCCCGCGATGAACCTCGGAGACGACGGTCGCATCGGCGCGTTCGTGGTCGCGGGCCCCTACGAGCCGCGCGATCGCGGCAAAGGCTCGCCGCCCGAGAAGCTCACCCTCGACGATCGGCCCGAGGGCATGCCGCGCGAGGCTCCCCTCGCCGGCTTCGCGTGCGCGGCCACCGCGCCCGAACCGTGCGCGCGCCGCTCGTCGGCGGAGGTCACGAAAGGGGGCGCCATCGATCTCCGCGACAGGCTGCGGCCCCGCGGCGAAGCCCTCGCCTACGCGAGCGTGACGGTGCGCGCAGAAGCGGCGTTCCGGGGATATTTGCTGCTCTCGGTGGACGACGGGGTGCGCGTGTCGGTCGACGGCCACCCGATTTTCACGCGCGACGAGTGGCGCCCCCCGCGCGACGACGACGACGCGGTGCCGCTCGATTTGCCCGCCGGCCGCCACACGATCACGCTCGAGCTGCATCAACGCGACGGCGCGTGGCAGCTCGGCGCGCGGCTCGTCGGCGCTTCGCTGGAGCGACCCGCGAAGCTCGTGATCGAGGTGCCCGGCGGAGGCCCCGCCCTCGCGGCGCAGAAGCCGACGAAGGTGCGCTTCGTGCGCGCGCTCGATCGCACCGCGACGATGCTCGCGCCGGAGCTCGTGATCTCGTTCCCCGAGGGCGCGCCGGTGGGCCTCGACACGCACGTGCACGCGAAGCTCACGACCGGCGCCGGGGCGGCCTACGACGTCGACGCCGGGATCGCGGATGTGTCCGAATCTACGCGGGTTTCGCTCCCTCCGGTGCCGCTCGCCGGGGCCGACGGGGCGAAGCTGACGGCGCGCATCGGTGGCGTGACCGAGGAGGCGACGGTGGTGCTCCCGTCGAAGGTGGTCGCTGCGCTCGCGCGAGCGTCGCGCGTCCTCGCCGAGCCGCGACCGGCCGACGATCCGGGCGCGCGCGGGCTTCGTGCGCTCGACACGCGGCTCGACGTCGAGCTCCGCGACGCGAGGCTTCGGCGCTTCTTGGCCGAGGGTGACACCGATCGTGTGGCCCTCGAGAGCGAGGCGGACGAGCTCGACGAGCTGGTCACCGCGCTCGGCTCGGGGCGCGCGTTCGAGAAGCGCGGCGCCTACCGCCACGCGCTGCTCTCGAACACCGACGGCAAGCTGTCCGAGATGGGGCTCTACGTGCCTCCGAGCTTCTACGCTGCGCGTCCGGAGGCCGGAAAAGAGCCTCGAAAGCACGCGCTGGTGGTGGCGCTTCACGGCATGAACGGGCAGCCCATGGAGATGGTGCGCTGGTTCTTCGGCAAGGACGACGGAGGCCACGACGGCTACTGGGAAGATCGCCACATGCCGCCGTCGTTCGATCCGATCGACGCGTTCGTGCTCGCGCCTTCCGGTCACGGGAACGCGATGTACCGCGAGCTCGGCGAAGAAGACGTGATGCAGGCGCTCGCGTGGGTCAAGGCGCGCTTCCCGATCGATCCGCAGCGGGTGTCGATCACGGGGCCTTCGATGGGAGGGATCGGCGCGGCGGGCATTCCGCTCCGGCACCCGTTCGTCTTCGCGGCGGCGGCGCCCCTTTGCGGGTACCACAGCACGTTCGTGCGTCGCGACGTCGCGGGCAAGCGTCTCTCGGCGTGGGAGCGCTTCCTGGGCGAGGATCGATCGAACGCGGACTGGGCGCCGAACGGCCGCGCGCTCCCGCTCTACATCGTGCATGGAACCCAGGATTTGCCCGAGGAAAACAGCAAAGTCCTGATCGAGAAGTACGAGTCGCTCCACTACCCGGTGAAGCACGAGCACCCCGACTTGGGGCACAACGTGTGGCAGACCACGTACGAAAATCCGGACACGGAGAAGTGGCTCACGCGGCGCTCGACGACGCAGCACCCGAAGTGGGTGCTCTTCCGCACCGCGCGTACGCGATGGCACGACGCGGCCTGGGTGCACGTGCCG
>JAAFHV010000484.1 GCA_013297655.1 Myxococcales bacterium
GCAGCAGCTCTTGATCGACCTCTTGATTCGCGAGGAGACGACCGACGAGCTCGTTCTCAAGTTCGAGAAGGAAGACGTGGAGTTCAGCCGCGTCGCGCCGAAGGCAGAGCTCGACGGCTGGAACCTCGGTCTCGTCAACCTCCACGGCTCGCTCGTCTCGGGGTGGAACGGCGACCGCTACTCGCGGGTCACGGCGTCGCTCCAGGTCGACCGCGTGTGGAGCACGGGGCTCGCGCCGATCTTCATCCCGCTCTTCGCGTCGCTCCTCATTCCGCTGCTCGCGCTATGGATGAACCACCCGACGGAAGAAGGGTTCCAAATCGAAGCGTTCGAGCTCGCGAACATCGGCATCGGAGGTCTCTTCTCGGTCATCGCGCTGAGCTTCGCGGTGTACTCGTCGTACGGGGTCATCGCCGGCGGCGACAACACGGTGACGCGGCTCTTCGGATTGAACTACGCGACGCTCGCGATCTCACTCGCGGTCGTGGTGCTGTTCTTCCGGTTCAACCTGCCGAAGCGCCTCTTCGGCCACCACGTGCAGACGGCCATCTTCAACGTGCTGCTCTGGGCATTGCCGTTGCTCACCGCCGCGACCGCGTTGGCCTTTTTGCTCGTGGCGGCGCAGTAGAACCGCTCCGGCCTCGCGCGACGAGCTTCGCTCCGGCGGGAGACTTCCCACGGAGCGCCGGGCTCTCGCGTGAGCTGAACGTTACTTCTTCGGCGCGGGTGGAGGCACCGGGTTCGTGGGCATGAACCGGAACCCCTTCGGCGCGAGCGGCTTGGCCATCGCGTAGAGCGTGGTCGCCTCGTAGCTCGCGTGCGGCGGGCTCGCGGTGCCGGAGCGATGGAGCGCGACCGGATCGGCGAGACCACGATCGAGCGCGACGCCCACCTTGCACCCCGCCGCGACCAGCGCGTCGACCGGGGACTTCGAGCTCGACGCGGCGCGCGCGATCACGATTGCGCCGCCCTCGGTGATGCCCAGGGCCGCGTGCGCGCTCTTTCCCAGTGATTTTCCCTCCGATACGAGGAGGGGCAGCTCCGCGAGATCAAAATGCGCGGCGTCCTTCGGGGCGTCTTCCGCGGTGCGGACCGAGAGCGCGCCGTCTTCGTCCGCCACGAGCACCGCGTGCTCCTTCGAGGCGGTCGGCGCGTGGAGCGTGCGTCCGTCGGTCGCGAGCCCGAGGGGACGCTTTTCGCTCGAGGTCCCGAGCGTGAGCGCGAGCATCACCTTCTTCGCGTCGGCCTCCGAGAGCTCGTGCGCGGCCTGACCACGGCCCGCCGGCTCGCCCTTGCCGCCTCGAATGCGGAAGGTAGCGCGCCCGGGCGAGAGGTACGTGACCTCGACCCCGCCGTCGGTCCGTGTGCTCCAGATGCCCGGCGACCACCCCGGTGCGGGCTGCGCTCCGGCGTCGGCGACCCACGGCTTCGGGGCGACGTCGGCGGCGAGCTTGGGCGGCTGAGGATCGTGAAGCGTGAGGTAAAAGAAGTCCTTCGGTGAAAAATCGATGAACCGGTCGGGAGAGATCTCCATCTGGTTCGACAAGAGCTCGGCCTTGAACTGCTTGCCCTTGATCTCGGTGATGTTGGTGAACACGAGCCCGGTGTGGTGCGGGTTCATGTCGAGGTGCATCCCGTAGGTGCAGCCCGCCATCTTCATCGCCTTGCCGAGCGTGGTCGCCGACACGTCGTCGCCCCATGCATAATACATATGTCCGGCGGGCGTGACGCAGATGCCGGAGCGCTCGGTCTGCATGCTGGTGCCGGGGAGCGTGAAGCCCCAGAGCGAGCGGCCGCTCGGGTTCACCTTGTCGCCGTCGAGGAGCGGATCGAGGTTTTGGCGGAAGGAGACGATGTCGGCGTCGGCGATGTCGGTGATGCCGGTGACCTTCTGCGTGTTGCCCCACGTGCCCATGCCGACGCGGCCGTCCTTCGTGAGGATCACGGAGGCGGCGCCGGGCTGGGGCGGGAGCAGCACGCGCTTGCGCACCATCATTCCGTAGTTGCCGTGCTCGGTCTTGAAGCCGCCGTTGAACGCGACGGCGACCTTGGTGAAGATCTCCGGATCGCGCGGGATGCGACCGGCGCCAGGCGGGCCGACGGCGGGCTTGGGATCTTCCATCCCGCCCTCCATGCCGAGATCGAGCTGCCGCATGTCCATCGCGACGAGGAGCACCTTCGCGTAGGCGCGCTCTTCGTCCGGACGCACGAACGTGCGGTAAAACATGGTCGGCGCGGGCTCGCCGCTTTGGCCGAACGAGGGGAAGCGCTTGAGCCACGACTGCGTGGGTGCGACCCAGACGCCCTCGCCCTCCTGGGTGGTCTTCCAGATCGACGGGATGCTCGGCGGAGGAAACTCGGCGCCACCTTCGCTCGCTTGGGTGGCGTCGATCGCGAGGAGCTTGGGGGGCGCGGGCGGTACCTGCGCGAGCTCGCTCCCCTCGCCGGTGGCGGAATACGAGAGCTTGCGGCCCTTGTCGCGGATGGCGAAGACGCGCTCCTCGAGCCACGCGATCGGCTCCGGCCCCACCTCCGGCATCGCGCGGACCGAGTCGACCGCCCAGAACACGAGGCGCTTCGGGAGGTGCTGCGTGGCCTGCACGTGGACACCCTCGACTTCCTTTTGGAGCTCGCCGGTGGTCGCGTCGACACGGAAGCCGCGGGTGCCTGCGTCGTCCCCGAGGGTGACGTCGAGGCCGGCGGGGCCGAGGGCGAGGCCGGCGGATTTTGCAGGTTGCTCGAGCGTGACGTTGACGCGACCGATGCCCGCGAGAGAGCCGGTCTGCTGCACGTTGGTGAGCGCCGCCATGACGCGGTCGTGGGGCTTCACGGTGAGGTTCCGCGCGCCCTCGCCGGAGAGATCGAGGTACGTGATGCTCTGCTCTTGGCCGAACGCGTAGGTCGCGAACGCGGCGCGATCGCCGTCGACGACGAGGGCGTGGTCGTCGCCGAGGTCGGTCGCGGTGAGGTTCCGAACGTCGCGCACCTCGAGGGGGCGCCCCTCCAAGCTCACCC
>JAAFHV010000485.1 GCA_013297655.1 Myxococcales bacterium
CCGTGCCCTCGCCGCTCTCGCCGCGATGAACGGAGTCGCGGAGGACGCCACCGAGGCCGAGCTCGCGGAAGAAGCGTACCTCGCCGATCGCACGGGGCTTTACGTGTGCCCGCACACCGCGGTCGCCCTCGCCGTTACCCGAAAGCTCCGCGAGCGCGGCGAGATAGAGCGCGATCATCGGGTCGTCGTCGTGTCCACCGCGAGCGGCCTCAAGTTCACCGAGCTCAAGGTGGGCACCCACGAGGGCACCCTCGCCGCGGGCGTAAACGTGAAAAGCCCGAACCGCCCGATCGAGCTCCCCGCCGACATCGATCGCGTCGCCGAGCACGTCGCGAACATCTGATCGCCGGAGGACCAGCTTCGTTCCAGCGAGGGGCTGGCTTCCACGTGCTCACGGTCACCGGCGCAGGTCGCATGAGCCTGCCAAACGGGGCACGCGCGGGGCAGATGTGCGGCCGGGTTGACTGTTGGCACAAACAGAACAATCCGGTGGTCCGGTCGCCATATTGTTGGCACAAACAGAACAATCCGGTGGTCCGGTCGCCGATCTGGACGGCCCGGTCGCCGATCTGGACGGCCCGGTCGCCGATCTGGGCCGCCCGGTCGCCCACATGGGCCCCCGTCGCCTAGGTGACACGCGGGGTCGGCGCGGGGCGCACCCTGCGGGGCTGGGGGGTTTGGGCGCGGCGCGCACGGGCTTGGTTTGCGCGCGGCGCGCACGGGCTTGATTTTGCGCGCGGCGCGCACGGGCTTGATTTTGCGCGCGGCGCGCACGGGCTTGGTTTGGGCGCGGCGCGCACGGGCTTGGTTTGGGCGCGGCGCGCACGGGCTTTGTTGGGCGCGGCGCGCACGGGCCGAGAAGAAACACGGGGCCGGCGGAGGCCGCGGGTCGGCACGGTTTTGGGGCGCTGGCGGGCCCCTCCCGAACTCGTCGCCGTTCCGCACGATGGCCGAGACGCCTGGACGACACATCGAAGTCTGCTCGCTAGTGACCGCGCGAGAACGGCGCACTCAAACAGCGGGCACCTCCCACCAGCGCCCCAAAACCGCGCCGACCCACAGCCTCACCCTCGTGTCCTCGAGACGTAGAGGGAGAGAAGAGATGAAGAGGGAAGAGATGAAGAGGGAAGAGATGAAGAGGGAAGAGATGAAGAGGAGAGAGCTTGGGACCAGCGAAATTTGTGGTGGGTCCGCGTCCCCGGCAGGTCGCCCAGCCACGGGATGATCTGGCGAAGGGTGGCTGCTGCCGCTCGCTCGCTCGCTCGCGCTTCGAGCATGGTTGGCTCGGCGCTACGGCGCGAGGTCGAAGTCCTTGGGGATGTCCTCGAGCTTCTGACAGCCTCGATCGGCGAGGAGGCGCATCGCGCGGATCGCTTTGATCTTTAGCGATTTTGCGGCGCTTCCCTTCGAGACGGCGAGGAGCTTCTTGCAGCCTTCACGCATCTCCTCGACGTCCTCGGGATCGTTTTGATCGCGACCTCGAGCGGCGAGACGAACGGCCGACTCGGCGGCCTCGAGCGCGAGCTCCGCGTCGTCGCCCGCGGCCTTGTCCGCGAGCCACGCGAGGCCGGCGAGGCCCTCCGTGTAGCCCATCGCTTTGGCCGCGAGACGGTTGGTCTCCTTCGTCGTCGCGCCGTCGGCGAGGCCCGTCGGGCCGAGGGTGCGCGCGAGGCGGATCACGTCTTCTTCAGCGCCTTCCGCCGCGCGCGACCAAAGCTCGTCCATCGCCTCGTGCGCCTCGTGCGGACCTTCGCCGCCGTCGCTTGCGGCGACGGTAGAAGGAACCGGCTTGGACGAGTCTGGCGCGTTGGCCGTAGGCGAGGTGCGCCCGCACGCGACGATGCAGACCGCGATCGCGACCTGAGCACGCGCGCGCGCCACCTTGGAATGCTTGAGCAGCTCCGCGAACTCGCCGAGCTGCGTCCACACCCAAGCGGCGCCGCTTTTTGCGTTCTCGAGGAGCGCGTCGAGCTTCACCGCACCCGCCCCTTCACGTCGCCTGCTCCTTCACCGCGCCTGCCCCTTCACCGGGCTTGGAAAATGTCGAGCGTGCGCTTGCCGACCTTCTGGTCCTCGACGAGCTTCTTGTTGAACGCCTCGACCTCGCGGTTGATGTGCATCGAGCAGAACTTGGGCCCGCACATGCTGCAGAACTCGGCGGTCTTGAAGTACTCGTCCGGCAAGGTTGCATCGTGCATCGATTGCGCGGTCTCGGGATCGAGCGAGAGGCGGAACTGCTCTTTCCAGTCGAACGCGTAGCGCGCGCGGGAGAGCGCGTCGTCGCGGTCGCGCGCGCCGGGGCGCTTCCTGGCGATGTCGGCGGCGTGAGCGGCAATTTTGTAAGCGATGAGGCCCTGACGAACGTCGTCCTCGTCGGGGAGGCCGAGGTGCTCTTTCGGCGTCACGTAGCAGAGCATCGCCGCCCCAGCGGTGCCCGCCATCGTCGCGCCGATCGCGCTCGTGATGTGGTCGTAGCCAGGGGCGATGTCGGTCACGAGCGGCCCGAGCACGTAGAACGGAGCCTCGTGGCAGAGCTCCATCTCCTTCTTTACGTTCATCTCGATCTGGTCGAAGGGCACGTGGCCGGGGCCTTCGATCATGATCTGCACGTCTTTTTCCCAGGCGCGCTTGGTGAGCTCGCCCAAGGTCTTGAGCTCGGCGAACTGGGCCGCGTCGCTCGCGTCGGCGAGGCAACCGGGGCGCAGGCCGTCGCCGGCGGAGATCGTGACGTCGTACTTGGCGCAGATCTCGAGGACCTTGTCCCAGTGCGTGTAAAACGGGTTCTGCTTGTGGTGCTCGAGCATCCACTGCGCCATGACCGAGCCGCCGCGCGACACGATGCCGGTGATGCGATCTTTCACGAGCGGCAGGTACTCGACGAGCACCCCGGCGTGGATCGTGAAGTAGTCCACGCCCTGCTTGGCCTGGTGCTCGAGCATGTCGATGAGGTCGTCGGCGGTGAGCGACTTCACGTTCTTGCGCCCCTGGAGCGCCTGGTAGATCGGCACCGTACCG
>JAAFHV010000486.1 GCA_013297655.1 Myxococcales bacterium
TCATCCCGGGGCGTGTCTTCGTGCCGCGCTCGCAGGCGATTTTTACGAGCTCGCCCACGCCGTCGCGGTCGATCGACACGAACGGATCCTTCGGGAGCACGCCGGTGTCGACGTACGCGGGCAAAAACTTCCCCGCGTCGTCGCGCGAGAGGCCCATCGTGCACTGGGTGAGATCGTTGGTGCCGAACGAGAAGAACTCGGCCACCTCCGCGAGCTCGTCGGCGCGGAGCGCGGCGCGGGGTAGCTCGATCATCGTGCCGAACATGTAGGGTACAGGCTTCCCGTCGCCGAACACGTCGTCGGCGACCTTCTCGACCAACTGCTTCATGCGCACGAGCTCCTCGCGCGTCATCGCGAGGGGGATCATGATCTCCGGCAGACACTCGAGGCCGGCGTCGGTCACCTCGCGCGCGGCGAGCAAAATCGCGCGCACCTGCATCTCGTAGATTTCGGGGTACGTGATCGCGAGGCGGCAGCCGCGGTGGCCGAGCATGGGGTTATACTCGTGCAGATCTTTGATGCGCTGCTCGAGCCGCAAGGCCGACACGTTCATGATCGAGGCAAGCTCCGCGATCTGCCGTTCGTCCTGCGGGAGGAACTCGTGAAGCGGCGGATCGAGGAGACGAATGGTGACCGGGAGGCCCGCCATCTCCTTGAAAATGCCCACGAAATCGTCTTTTTGCACCGGGAGCAGCTTCGCGAGCGCCTTCTCGCGGGTGGGCACGTCGTCGGCGAGGATCATCTCGCGCATCGAGCGGATGCGCGCCTCGTCGAAGAACATGTGCTCGGTGCGGCAGAGGCCGATGCCCTCCGCCCCGAACGCGCGCGCGGTCTTCGCGTCGAGCGGCGTGTCGGCGTTGGCGCGCACCTTCGTGACGCGCGCGGCGTCGGCCCAGACCATGAGCTCCCCGAACTCGCCTGTGAGCGCGGCGGGCACGGTGGCGACGGCGCCCTCGAACACCTGTCCGGTGCCTCCGTCGATCGTGATGAGATCGCCGCGCTTCAGCTTCACGCTCCCGGTGACGCGCCCCGCCTTGTCGTAGAGGGTCACGCTCATCGTCGCGTTGGCGTAGCTGACTTGGATCGACGAGCAACCGGCGACGCAGGCCTTGCCCATGCCGCGCGCGACGACGGCGGCGTGGCTCGTCATGCCGCCGCGGGCGGTGATGATGCCGCGCGCCGCTTTCATGCCGTGGATGTCCTCCGGGGAGGTCTCGACGCGCACCAAAATGACCGCTTTGCCTTGCGCGGCGAGCTTCTCGGCTTCGTCGGCGTGGAACACGATGTGGCCCGTCGCCGCGCCGGGGCTCGCGGGGAGCCCGGTGGCGATGAGCTTCTTGTCGGCCTTGGGATCGAGGGTGGGGTGGAGGAGCTGATCGAGCGACGACGGGGGAACGCGGAGCACCGCTTCGTCCTTCGAGATGAGCCCCTCTTTTTGCATCTCCACCGCGGTGCGAACGGCGGCGCGGCTGGTGCGCTTTCCGCTTCGGCACTGCAGCATGTAGAGCTTGTGGTCCTGGATCGTGAACTCCAGATCCTGCATGTCGCGGAAGTGCTTCTCGAGGCGCTCGGCGATCGCGACGAGCTCGGCGAAGGCCTTCGGCATGAGGAGCTCGAGGGCGTCCTTGTCGCCCTGGAGCGGGAGCGGCGTGCGAATGCCGGCGACCACGTCCTCACCTTGCGCGTTCGGCAGCCACTCGCCGTAGAGCTTCTTCTCGCCGGTCGAAGGATCGCGCGTGAACGCGACGCCGGTCGCCGAGGTGTCGCCCAGGTTGCCGAACACCATCGCTTGCACGTTGCACGCAGTTCCCCACGCGTCGGGGATGTCGTGCATCTTGCGGTAGACGATCGCGCGGTGGTTCGTCCACGAGCCGAACACGGAGCCGATCGCGAGCTTGAGCTGAACCTTCGGATCGTCGGGGAAGTCTTTGCCCGTTTTGACTTTGACGATCGCCTTGAACGTGACGACGAGGGCGCGGAGCTCTTCTTCCGGTAGCGCCGAGTCGGGCACTTTGCGCTTCAGCTCTTCGGAGTTGAGGCGCGTCGTGTCGATGCCGAGGGTCTTCGCGACGCGCCCGCGCGCCTCGTCGAGGGCGACGTCGAAGTGCTCGCGTTTCACCTCGAGGGCGACGTCCGCGAACATGGTGATGAAGCGGCGGTACGCGTCGAACGCGAAGCGCGCGTTCTGGGTGCGCTTCGCGAGGCCGGCGCACGTCGCGTCGTTCAGGCCCAGGTTGAGGATCGTGTCCATCATCCCCGGCATCGAGGCGCGGGCGCCGGAGCGCACGCTCACGAGGAGCGGTTTTTCGGGATCGCCGAACGTCATCCCCACGCTCGCTTCGACCTTCGCGAGGGCGGCGAAGACGTCGCGCTCCACTTCGGCGGGCAGGCCGTCGTTCGCGATGTAGAGCGGGCACACCGCGGTCGAGATCGTGAAGCCCGGAGGAACGGGGAGCCCGATCTTGGTCATCTCGGCGAGGCCCGCGCCTTTGCCACCGAGGAGATCCTTTCGTTTGGGATCCCCGTCCGCTTGACCGTCACCGAAGGAGTAGACGTGCTCTGCCATGGCGCGTCACTTTACCAACGAGCGCACCGCGTCTCGCGCAAAACGGTCGCCCGCGCATCGAAATCCGGAGGCACGCGCCAGGTTCGCGCAGCTGCTCAGGAAAGACGCGAAAAGTCTGCGATTTTTCGCATCGCGCGGGCGCCGTAAGCGAGCACTTCCAATCGTTTTGGGGTGAGCGCGTCGGCCGGATCGTTGACGAGCGTCTTCACGAAGATCGCTTCGAGGCGCTCGGCGAGATCTTCGGCCTGCGACATGCCCGCGCGAACGTTCGCTTCGGTGGTGAGATCGCCGGTCGCCTGGTCGATGCGGACGACCACGTCCACGATCGTGCCGTCGTCGTCCTTCTGGAAGGTGTCCTTCGGGTGGAGCACGGGGCTCGCGTCCTTCGCGATCCCGGAGAG
>JAAFHV010000487.1 GCA_013297655.1 Myxococcales bacterium
CCTGCTTCGCCACGCTCGGACGCGGCCTCCTTCGGGCGATACCTCGGCGCGAGCGACGCGATCCGCAGGCTTTTTCCCCTCTGCGAGAAGCTCGCGCGGTCCGACGTGTCCGTGATCATCGAGGGCGAGACCGGCACTGGCAAAGAGGTGCTGGCGGAGGCGATCCACGAACGAAGCGCGCGCGCGAAGGCTCCCTTCGTCGTCTTCGATTGCACGACGGTGAACGCGTCGCTCTTGGAGGAGGCGCTCTTCGGTCACGAGCGAGGCGCCTTCACGGGAGCTTCGTTCGCGCGCGCAGGCGTCTTCGAGGAGGCGCACGGGGGCACGTTGTTCATCGACGAGATCGGCGATTTGGATCTCGGGCTTCAAGCGAAGCTGCTCCGCGCGATCCAGCGCGGCGAGGTGCGGCGTATCGGCGGCCAAGGTTGGAAGCGGGTCGACGTTCGGGTCATGGCCGCGACCCGTCGCGATCTCGACGCCGCCGTGCACGAGGGCCGCTTTCGCGACGATCTCTTCTTTCGCCTCGCCGTCGCCCGAATCGAGCTCCCCGCGCTGCGCGACCGCATGGACGACGTGCCGCTCCTCGTGCGCCATTTTTGGACGCGCCTCGGCGGCGACGTCGCCGATCTCTCCCTCGACGCGCTCGAGAGGTTCGAGCGGAGCGCCTACCCGGGAAACGTCCGCGAGCTCGAGAACGCGGTCACGCGCCTCTTCGCGCTCGGCGAGAGCCCCGAAGCGCTGCCTCGACGAAGCGTGACGCCCGCGAGCGCACCAGAGGGAGCCTCCGATTTCGTGCGCGCCGTCCTCGAGAAGAACATGCCCCTTTCCCCTACACGCGAGATCGTCGTCGCCGAGCTCGAGCGCCGTTATGTCGACCACGTCGTCGCGCGGGCGGGCGGAAATATGACCCGCGCCGCGGAGCTCGCCGGGGTGGCCGACCGTCATCTTCGTCGCCTTCGCGCTCGGGATGGGCGCGCTCGTTGACAGCAAACGCGACACCTCCGAGACTTTCACGATGGACCTCCGCCCCGGCGCTTCCGTCGGCCCGTTTCGGCTGATAGCGCCGATCGGGAAGGGCGGCATGGGTCAGGTGTGGAGCGCGCGCTCTCCGGCTTCGGACACGCCCGTCGCGCTCAAGCTGCTCCTCCCCGAGTACGCAAAAGATCCGAAGATTCGCAGCTACTTCGTCGAGGAGGTGCGCATCGCGAGCGCGCTTCGACACCCGAACATCGTCTCGTTCGAGGGGGCGCGCGATCTCGACGGCTGGCTCTTCGCGTGGATGGAATGTGTGCATGGTGCATCTCTCGAAAAGGTCGCGGAGGGTGTCGCGAAGGAAGGCTCCTCGTTTCCGGCGTCGGTCGTGCTCCGGATCGCGCTCGACGCTTCTTCCGCGCTCGTCGCCGCGCACGGCTTGATGGACGAAGAGGGTAATCCGCTCGGCCTCGTTCACCGCGACATTTCCCCGCAGAACTTGATGTGGTCGCTCGACGGCACCATTCGCCTCATCGATTTCGGGATCGCGAAGACCGCGAGTCGTATCGGCGAGACCACCGCCGACGTCATCAAGGGCAAAGTGCGTTTCCTCGCGCCGGAGCAGCTAAAAGACGGGTCGGTGGACGCGCGCGCCGACCTCTGGGCGCTCGGGATGGTGCTCTATCGGCTGTGCGCGGGGGTATACCCATTTACGGCCACGGGCGACATCGAAGTTCTGGCGTGGCTGCTCGGCGAGCAGGTCGTGCCTCGCCTCGAAGCGCCGGTCCCGCCCGAGCTCGCCGCGATCGTGCACGCGCTCCTTCAGAAGCGTCCCGCGCAGCGCATTCCGACCGCGCGCGAGCTCCACGCGCGCCTCGAGAGGCTCGCTCCACGCGTCGGCGTTGCGAGCGCGGAAGAGATGGCCGCGTTCCTGGAGACGGCGTGCGGCGAGTACGTGCGAAGCCGGGTGGAGCAAGACCGCGCCGTGCACGTGGTGGAGGCCGTTCCCGCCGCAGCACCGACCGCCGTCGATCGCGGGTCGCGCAGCAGCGCCAGCCTCGGCCTGTGGCTCGGAGGTGGGCTCGTGCTCGCGCTCGCGGCCGCCGTGGGCTCGTTTTTCGTCGCGCGCCACGCGCCGCTTCCAGGCAACGCCCCGGACATTCGCGCGCTCGAGGCGCCCGCGGTCGCGAGCGGACCTGCGGCTGCGTCGACCATCGCCTCCACCGTGACGAGCCCTCCCGCGATCGACCTCGGCCCGAGTGATCCGGCGGTGCAAAAAGCAGCCGAGGCCCCCTCCAGCGCGGTCTCTGCGAAGCCACGCCCGAACGTGGCGGCCAAGCCCGGCGCCGCGGGTCCTACGCCGCCGCGAGGTCTCTTCGACACTCGCTGAGCGCGCGTGCGTGGTATCCTTTTTGGCTATCGCCGCCAATGCCGAGAGCCGAAACAAAGAGCGTCTTCGCCGCGTGTGTGTGGGTCGCCGCGATGGCGCTCTCCGCGCGTGATGCCCGCGCCGACGGAGAGCCCACCGCGATCGCCGAATCGCTCTTCCGACAGGGAAAATCCGCTCTCGATCGTGGCGACGTGGCCGAAGCGTGTACCCTCTTGTCGAAGAGCCAGAGCCTCGAGAAGCGTGACGGGACGTTGCTCCTCCTCGCCACGTGCCACGAGCGCGCAGGGCGCACGGCGACCGCGTGGTCCGAGTACCGCGACGTCGAGGCACACGGCCGCGCCGACCGCGCGAAGTACGCCCGATCGCGCGCCGTCGCGATCGAGCCGCGCCTCGCGTACGTGAAGCTCCAGCTCCGGCCCGGCGTCGCCCCGGGCTCGGTACGTCTCACCCTCGATCACGTGACTCCCGTCGATCCCACCGCGATCGGTGCGCGCATTCCCGTCGATCCTGGGGCCCACGAGCTCGCCGTCGAGGGCCCCGATC
>JAAFHV010000488.1 GCA_013297655.1 Myxococcales bacterium
GCGGGGCTCGCGGATTAGGTGCGTGTAGAGTGCACTAAGGGCGGGAGCTCAGTTGCACTTCTTGTCGACGCGGAGCTGGCCAACGGCCTTGGCGCAGGAGTCGCCGGTGGCGCGGCAGGCCTCTTTCAGCGTTTGGAGCTCGCCGCAGCCTAGGCTGTCTTTGCGGGGCAAAAGAAGCGACTTTACGGTGGGCCAATCGCTGTTCTTGATGGCCGTCTCGAGAGGGCTCGCGGGCTTCTCGGGCTTGGTCGACGAGGGGCGCGGCGGGACCGCGGTGGGCTGAGTCGTGGGCGGTTGCGGGGGCTGAACCGCCGTGGTGCCGGGGGTGGGCGGCGGAGGTGTGACCACCGTGACCGGAGGAGGAGATGTCGGGGCCATCGCGGTGGCCGGAGGCGCGTCCGTGGTCGCACCGGTGGGAGGGGGTTCGACGGAGCTCGTGGGCGCAGGGACGTTCTGTTCGGCGCGGATGAGCGCGGTCGCCTTCGCGCGAATCACGGGGTCCAGTGAAGTGGTCGCCTCGACGCGCTGGAGAAGACCGTTGCGGACCGCGGCGTCAGGCGAGGCCTGTGCGCGCTGGATGAGACCATCCGCCCACTGCGCCTCGAACGCGCGGAACTCGGGCGTCAGCCGGACAGGAGATGCCTCGCGGATCTCCCGGTTCGCGTTGCCGTGAGCTTCGTCGCACGTGGGCAGCGACACGCCCTTGGCGCACACGGCTTGCGCCTCCTTCAGCTTGCCGGTCTCGTAGTCTTGGACAGGATCGCCGGTGGTAGGTGCCGTGGGAGTGCTTCGCGCGAGGGCGTAGTACCCGCCGCCGACCAGCACCGCCGCCGCGACGGCGCCGAGGAGCATGTACGGAACGACGCTCCCCTTCGCCTTGGGCGCGCGCTCCACCAGCTCGACCTTGCGATCACTGATCGCGGTGAGCTGCTGACTCTCGTTGGCGCCAGGAATGAACACCTGGCCCGCACCCACGAACTTGAAACGTACGTCGCCGAGCTCGATGAGGTCGCCCGCTTCGATGATGCCGCGGCGCAGGTCGGCCGCGTTCACGCGCACGCCGTTGGACGAGCCCTTGTCGACGATCTCGTAGCGACCCTCGCCCAGCGTGTGGATCTCACAGTGCACGCGCGAGACGGAGTTGTGGTCGATCGAGACGTCGCACTCTTCGCTGCGACCGACAGTGGTGAGCTCTTTCTCGACCGGGAACTCGACGCCCGGTGTTGGGCCGACGAGCATCACGAGCCGCGTAGGACGCTCCATGAGGAGCGAGCCGCGGAACGCGTTCGCCATCGGCATCGTCTTCTTGGTGGCCTCGACCTCGCTCACGGGGACGTAGGGCGCGGTCGCCTCCGTCATGCTCTCGTCTTGGAAGACGATGCGGTAGTCGCCGACCTGAATCAGATCGCCGTGCTGGAGCTCGATCGGCTCTGCAACACGAAGGCCGTTCACGTGCACGCCGTTGTAGCTCTGCGCGTCCTCGAGGACGTACGTGTCCTTCGCTCCGCCCTTGCGACGCACCTTCGCGTGATCACGTGAGATGTTGCGCTCGGTGAGGCGGATGGTGTTCCCCTCCTTTCGACCGAGGCTGTACTCGTCGCGCGAGAGGGGGACGACGGTTCGTTTTCCCTCGTCGTCTTCGATGACAAGCTTCCACATGGGGTCTTGGCTTCTCGTTCCTGCGCGCGAGCTTGGGGGAGCTTGGGCAAATCGCCCGGAATCGCCGGAGAGTCTAGCGAGGGGCCCGCCACGAAGGCAATGGGGTTGGGTGGCCCTTTGGCCCACGGATGCGCAGCGCGCTTTTTTCGTCTCCTTTTCCCGCGTTTTGGAGCGTCGGGCTTGCCGCGAAGGCCAGGAAATAGTGCCGAGCCAGCGCTCCCCTTCCGTCGAGAGGCGTGGTTAGGTCGACCGCCATGAGCGAGCCGGCACCGAAATTTCTCTACCTGCATGGATTCGCGTCCGGCCCCACCTCCGCGAAAGCACGAGCCTTTTCGGCGTTTTTTGCGGAGCAGGGGCTCGCCCTCGACGCGCTAGACTTGCGCAGACCTTCGTTCGCCGAGCTGCGCCTCTCCGCGATGCTCGCGCACGTGAAAGAGCGCGTCGGCAGCCCCGCGGATCGGGCGGTGCTCGTCGGTTCGAGCCTCGGTGGTCTCACCGCCTGCCGCGTGGCGGAGGCCGATCCTCGGGTGGGCGCGCTGGTGCTGATGGCGCCCGCGTTCGGGCTCGTCGACCTTTGGCGAACGAAGCTCGGGCCCGAAAAAATGGCCGAGTGGGAGCGAAATGGAGCGCTCGAGGTGGACGACTACGTGACGAAGGCCAAGGCCACCGTCGACTACGGCTTCGTGACCGACATGGAAATTCACGATCCGAAAGAGCTTCCCGATGTGCGTGTCCCCACCTTGCTCATCCACGGCGTGAACGACGACGTGGTGCCCGTCGGGCGGTCGCGGGCCTTTGCCGAGGGAAAACGACACGTTCGCCTCGTCGAGGTCGACGACGGCCACGAGCTCGGCCGCTCGCTCCCGAGGATCTTGGAGGAGAGCGCGGCGTTCCTCCACGGATGGGGCGTCCGGACGTGATGTAAACTGGGTTGACAACAGCCTCGATTAGGCTTGCGATTCGGGAGTGAAACGCACGTCTGAGGCGCCATCGAAGTTGGCGATCGGGAGCGACCGAGCCGCGCTGACGATCCTCGAGCGGGTCGGCGGCGGCACGAGCGCGACCGTGTTTCGCGGGCAGATGGCCGACGGGCGCGTCGTCGCCGTGAAGCGGGTCGACCACGACGCCACCCGCCACGAGGCCGAGCTGCTCGCGCAGCTCGACCTCGCCTGGGGCCCCGAGGTCGTCGCGAGCGGCGTCGCGGACGCGGCCGCCTTCGGCGGCTCGCGTCCGCGACG
>JAAFHV010000490.1 GCA_013297655.1 Myxococcales bacterium
GCGGTCCGCACGTACGGGCTTCGCCCGCACGAGGCGATCTTGGGCGCCACCCGCCACGCCGCGACGAGCCTCGGACTCGAGCATCGGGGCGTCATCCGCGTAGGCATGCAGGCCGACTTCGGCGCGTTCCGATGGCCCCACGAAACATGCATTCTACAACCATGGGGCACGAGCGCAGCGACCCTCGTCGTTCGCGACGGCGTCGCGATCTTCCGTGCGTGACGAGCACGGTGACGACGCACGACTCCTTCGCGCGGGGCTCCGCGCGCGCGCACGTCACTCGTCGTGGAGCACGCCGAGCCCTCTTGGAGCTTGGAAGCTGCGCCCCCGCGCAAAGAGGACGAGCACGAGCAACGTGCCCACGTAAGGCAGGACGGCGAACGCGGCGGGCAGCGCACCTCCCCTGTCTTGGAGCACGAACCCAGCGGCCTCCAGCGCCGCGAACGCTACGCAAGCGAGGGCCGCGCGCTCGGGGCGCCACCCCGAGACGATGACCGCGGCGAGGGCGATGAATCCGCGCCCTCCGCTCATCCCGGCCTGGAACTGATGCTGCGAGAACGCGAGCGCGACGCCGCCGAGGCCGGTGATCGCGGAGCCGACGACGACGGCTCCGAGCCGCACCCCAGCCACCGGCACGGCCGCGGCGTAGGCCGACCGAGGATCGTTCCCCGCGGCGCGCACCCAAAGGCCCCACCTGGTGGCGCGGAGGCCACGAGCGACGAGCACGGCGAGCCCGACAAAGACCCACGTGAGCGGATCGACGAGCACACGAAGGAGCCCGTGGCCGCCGCTCGAGCCAGCGACTTCGACGAGCGAAAACCCACGTACATTCGGGGAGTTGGCGCTCGAGTGATAGAAGGCACGAAGCAACGTGCGCGTGCCGCCCGCGGCGACGAGGTTGAGCGCGAGCCCGCTCACGATCGCGTCGATACGACCGCGCAACACCAGCGCCGCGTGCACGAGCCCGAACGTCGCACCGGTGAGCGCGCCGCACACGAGCCCGCCGATCGCGCTCCCGCTCGCGACCATGCCCGCGACAGCGGCGAACGCCGAGCCGAGGAGGATCCCCTCGAGCGCGATGTTCGGGACGCCCGCGCGCTCCGACAGTGCGCCGCCGATCGCGGCGAGCCCGAGCGGCACCGACATCTCGAGGGTCGCAGCGAGAAACGCGGGGACGACCTGACCGTTCATCGTTTGCCCTCGATGCGTGGTCGGCGTGGTCGCAACGAACGTGGCTCGCTCGCGTGTTTCGTCATGCGACCGCCTCGGCTTGCGTCGCGCGCGCGGACCATCGCTCGACCACCGCGACCACGACGATCGCGGCGCCCTCGAGCACGCTCATCACCTCGCGCGGGACGTGCGCGTTTACGGCGAGCCCTCCCTGCTCGAGGGTGCCGAAGAAGAGCGCCGCGAGCACGAGCCCCCACGCGCTCCCGCGGCCGAGCATCGCGACGGCGAGCCCTCCGAAGCCGGCGCCAGCGCCGAGCCCGAGCTCGAAATAGCCCTTGTATCCGAGCACGGTCGCCGTCGACGCGAGCCCGGCCACGGCCCCTGAGAGCACCATCGCCTGGCCGATGCGGCGCGCGACCGGGATCTTCGCCGCGGCGGTCGCGATCGGGTTTTCGCCGACGAGCCATAGCTCGCGCGCGCGGGTGCGACGAAACGCCCACGCGACGACGAACGCGACGACGACGGCGATCACGATCGACACGTTCGCGGACGATCCAGCGAGGCGGCTCGTCGCCACGTCGAGCCGAGGCAGCTTCGCGGCGGCGACGATCTCCGGGGTGCGGGTGGTCCCCGCGAGGGCGAGGCCGCTCGCGAGCGAGAGCGACAAGAGCGTGTCGGCGACCCGGTTCATGAGCACGGTGGTCAGCACCTCGTGCACGCCTCGGCGCGCCTTCAAGTACGCGGAAGGAATCGCCCATACGCCTCCCGCGATCATCGCGACCGCGACCAGAAGCGGCCACGCGACGACGCGCGGGATGCCGACCGGTAGCCTCGCGCCCACCACTCCGAGGGCGAGGCTCGCGACCGCGATCTGCCCCTCGGCGCCGATGTTGAAGAGCTTCGCGCGAAGCGCCAGATCGACCGCGACCCCCGCGAAGAGGAGCGGGGTCGCTTTGAAGATCACCTGCCCCACACCGTAGGCGCTTCCCCACGTGCCGGCGAAGAGCTCGGCGACGACCCCGCGAGGCGCCTCCCCGTACGCGAACACGACGAGACAAAACAGGACGTACGTCGCGACCAGCCCCGCGGCCACCGCCGTCGCGCGGTCGCGCCCATGCGCCGTCATTCGCCCTCCCCCAGCATCGCGTGCCCTATCGTCTCGTCGCTCGCGTCGAGGGGAAGCTCCGTCAGCCGACCGCGGACGATCACGTAGAGGCGGGTCGCGAGGACGCGGAGCTCGTTCAGATCGGCGCTCACGAGGACCACCGCCGCACGCGAGCGCGCAGCGAGGATGCCTTCGTGGATCGTGGTGGCGGCGCCCTTGTCGACCCCGCGTGTAGGGTGCATCAATACGAGCAGCGCGGCGCCTTTTGTGACCCGCGCAAACGCCCGTGCGCAAACGACTTTTTGCTGATTCCCGCCCGAGAGGGACCGCGCCGACATGTCGATGTCGAGCCTATCTCCTGCGCTCAGCACGTTCGCGGAGGCGAGGCGCTTCGTCGCCTCGGTCCTGAGCGCCGCTTCGTCGAGCACCCCGTGGCGGGTGTAGGCCGCGAGCTCCCCGAGCAGCACGTTGTCGAGGAGCGAGGCGTCGAGGCAGAGCCCTTCGCGATGGCGATCCTCGTAGACCACCGCGACGTCGTCGGGGAGCGTCACCGTGCCGCGCTCGGGGATCGTCTCGCGCGCGAGCACAC
>JAAFHV010000049.1 GCA_013297655.1 Myxococcales bacterium
GGTGGGAGGCCTTCGGTCCCGAGCGCATCGTGACGCGCTCGTTCGCGAGCACACTCTACGAGCTCGATGGTGAGCCGGCCCTCGACCTCTACAAGCGGTACCTCGGACCGGAGGCCTCTCGCTTGCCCGCGAGCGCTCTGCTCTATCCCCTCTTGGTGAGCCGCGAAGGCGGTCACGAGGCCGCACTCGTTCGGACGATCGTCGGCGTCAGCGACCTCGAGCGAACGATGAGCTTCGCCGGAGACATTCCTCAGGGCAGCGTCGTGCGGTTGATGCGCGGCAGTCTAATGCGCTTGGTCGAAGGCGCCGAGCACGCCGCGCAGGCCGCGCTTCGCTCCGGTCCGTCGGCCGAGGAAGGAGGCCTCGCCCTCCTCGTGAGCTGCATCGGCCGCAAGCTGATGATGGGCCAACTGGTGACCGACGAGGTGGAGGCGGTGGCCGGCGTGCTCGGCGCCCGGTTCCACTCCGTGGGCTTCTACTCCTACGGGGAGCTCTCACCTCATCCCCTCACCGGTGTCTCCGAGCTTCATAACCAAACGATGACGATCATGACGATTGGCGAAAAACCATGAGACACCGCCTCCTTCAGCGTCAGCTCGAGAGAGCCACTCGCGACGGTACGGTAGACGTCGACCGGCTCGCTGCGCTAGTGAGCGAGGCCTACGTCGAGGCCGACGCTGAGCGCGCGCGGACGGACATCTCCTCCCGTGTCATGTCGGAAGAGCTCATGAAGCTGCACGAGATGTCGACCGCGGAGGCGAGCTCCCGTGTGCGCGCCATCCTCGACGCGGTGGGGGAGGGGGTCGTCATCGTCGCGCGGGACGGCACGATCGAGGCCATCAATCGGGCGGCGGAGGCGCTCTTCGCGATCGCGGCCGACGACGCGCGGGGAACGGCGGCCTCGGCCCTCGGGCTCGATGCGAACGGTGAGCTCGGCACGGCGCTTGCGACCGCGGTCCGAAAGGACGGCTCCACGTTTGCCGCCGAGCTCACGAGAAGCGAGGTTTACCTCGATCGTCGGACCGTGCGCGTCATCATTCTGCGCGACGTCTCGGAGCGAAACGAGCAGCGGTCGCGCTTGGAGGAGGCGATCTCGAAGGCGGAGGCCGCGAGCCGGGCGAAGTCGGACTTTCTCGCGACGATGAGCCACGAGATTCGGACCCCGATGAACGGCGTCATCGGCATGGTGGGACTGCTCCTCGACACCGCGCTCAACCCCACCCAGCAAGCGTACGCGACGACGATCCGCGACTCGGCCGATGCACTTCTCGTCCTCATCAACGACATCCTGGACTTCTCGAAGATCGAAGCGCGCACGGTAGAGCTCGAGGTGCTGGACTTTGCCCTCGTTCCGCTCGTCGAGAGTGTCATCGAGCTCCTCGCTCCGCGCGCCCACGCGAAGGGAATCGAGATCGCGGCCTTCGTCGCGAAAGACGTGCCGCGCCACATCCGCGGCGACGCCGGGCGCCTACGCCAGGTCCTGACGAACTTCGTAGGGAACGGTATCAAGTTTACCGACCGCGGCGAGGTGAGCCTCGAAGTGAGCCTCGAAGTGGATTCGGAAGGGGCGCGACGTGTGCGGTTCGAGGTCGTCGACACCGGCCCTGGCATCTCCGACGCCGACAAGGCGAAGCTGTTTCAGGAGTTCGTCCAGGTCGACTCCTCGAGCACGCGAAAGCATGGTGGTACGGGCCTCGGTCTCGCCATTTCGAGGCGAATCATCGAGGCGATGAACGGTGAAGTGGGGATTCGCGACAGTGACGGTGGAGGCAGTACCTTTTTCGCCGTCATGCCATTCGAGGAGTCGACCGTCGTCTCCGATCCCCCGAAGCTCGGCCTCGAGCGCCGTGTGCTCGTCATCGACGACAACGCGACCAACCGTCGAATCTTCGAGCGTCAGCTCGGGAACATGGGCTTTCGTGTCGAGGCCGTCGAGTCGGGCGATATGGCGCTCGCGGCGATCGTGAAGGCAGCCTTCGGGAACGACCCCTTCCACGTCGCGGTCGTCGACCACCAAATGCCGGGCATGAGCGGCGACGTCTTCGCCCGGACGTTGAAGGCCATCCCGACGTTCGCCCAGATCCCGCTCATCTTGGCTTCCTCGGGTGGCGCCGAGGCGGTGCGATCCTCCGATGCGGCGCCGTTCTTCTCCACCATCCTCACGAAGCCGGTGCGGCAGGCTGCGTTGCGGGAAGCCATCGCGACATGCATCGGCGAAGACGCCGTTCGCCCGGCGCCGGTCGCTCCCGTCGTGGTCGAGCGTGAAGGGCGGAAGCTTCGTGTGCTCGTCGTCGACGACAACCATGTCAACACGCTGGTCGCTTCTGGATACCTGGAGCGAGCGGGGCACCGCGTCGATTGTGCGGCGAGTGGCCGCGAAGCCGTCGATGCGGTGACCAGCTTTCCCTACGATGTCGTCCTGATGGACGTCCACATGCCGGACTTGGACGGGCTCGCGGCGACCGCGCTCGTTCGATCGCTTCCGTCGAAGCGTGCGCGTACGCCCATCATCGCGCTCACGGCGAGCGCGATGCGCGAGGACCGCGAGGCGTGTCTCGCGGCAGGAATGGACGATTTTCTCCCCAAGCCGTTCGAGCGCTCGGCGTTGCTCGCGATGGTCGAACGTTGGGGCGAGTCGGGGGCGCCTGACGCCAGCGCACCCGTCGTCGAGGAGGAGCTCCCCGCCACGGGGGACGCAGCGTTTTGGCGGATGGTCGACGATCTCTGCGAAGTCGGCGCTCACGACGTTTATGCCAAGTTCGCGGTCGAGGCCCGCCGTGACGCTGCCGACCTCCGAGATACGGCCAAGATTGCTGACTACCCTCGGATCGCCTCGACGGCGCATCGACTGCGCGGGGCAGCGGGCACCTTGGCGCTGGGGGTGATCGCCGCGCTCGCGACACGCCTCGAAGCGGCCGGGAAGGCACACACCGAAGAGGCACTCCAACTCGCCGCCGATCTTGCACATCATGCCGACGCGACCGCCGGGTTTCTGGAGGGCCCAGCGTTCGCGGCCGCCCTCGCCCGCTCGCGCGCGAAGGCGTTGCGGACCGGCAGTTAATGCGACGCCCGCGCGGATTGAGGAGGCCGCGTTGACAGGCTTTCCGCCATCAGCGAAGGTCCCCGCCTTCGCGACGGCCGCAGCCGTTCGGAAAGCTCGACCGAGCGGATGTCGCACGGGCCCTCTATTTGGGGGGCGAGCGTCGCGCTCAACGCGTGCGAGCCCCTCACCAAGAGCGCGCGACGCGGCGCGCGATTACGCTTGATCACCGTCGCCCCGAAAGTCACCCTTGAGGGTCATGCGCTCCTCGAAGGTTCTTGCGGCGGTGACGGCAGGCGTCCGCCGACGCCCACACGACCCCTTGGAAAAGGCGCCCGCACAAACAGGAAGAAGGCGCCGTATGAACCGCGCCTCCTTCTCCCCCGCCTTCCCCTCAGCTCACTTTTGCCCTTCCGGCTTCTTCTCTTCCGGCTTTCCCTCGTCGGGCTTCTTTTCGCCCTCGGGCTTCTTCTCTTCCGGCTTCTTCTCTTCCGGCTTGGGCTCGCCACCCTTGTCCGAAGGCTGCTTCGCCTTCTTGCTCACGATGCCGGCGGCGGTGCGGAGCGCCTCGAACTCATCCTTCACTTCGGCCTGCTTGCGGTACACGAAGTGAACGGTGTCGCGGAGCTCGTTGTAGAGACGCACGATCTCCACGTACGCACGCGGGCGTAGACGGTCCCACTCTGCCGATTGAGTTTTGGAGGCACGGTACTGCGCGCGGACCTCGTCTGCGTCTGCGCGCGCTTGCGCCAAGTCCGTATCACGGTAGTTTTTGGGATCTTTCGAGATGAGCTTCGCGTGCAGCACATAAAGCGCAGCGAGGCGGGTGAGATCCGACGCCAAGTCCAGGTAGCCGGTGCCGAGCTTGATGTCGGCGATCTCGTCCTCGACGGACTTGGTGCCTTCCATGATGTAGGACAAGCACTTGATCATGCGACCCTTGACCTGCGTCGCGCGGTCGAAGACCACCGCGTCGACCTTCACGGTCTGCGTGGTCGCCTCTTCCGTCGCCGCACGATCTTCGATGTACTGCGCGGCGAGGCAAGCCGTCTCGAGATTAGCGATGAGGTCGACCTCGATGAACTCGGGGGCGAGCTTCGCGATCTTTTCGGCGATTCCGTCTTCGTTCGCCCGATCGACGAGAACCAACCCCGCCATCGCGGCCTGCGCCAAGTCGATGTTCAGGCCGGCGATCTTCGCCTCCGGAACGGCAGCGAGGGTATCGCGGATATCGTTGTACGCCTTCTCGTTCGTGGTCGCGTCGTCTCGCTTCTTCGCCGCCATTTGCCCCCGTACTTTCGTGTCGCGCTCGCCTGAGAAATAGCCATAAACGGAGCTTCGTTCGACCGTCAATCGGAAAATAGCGCCGCGGACCGACGTTAGCCGATCGGTTAGCCGATCGGCTCGACCTTCATCGCCGCGATGGCAGCGGCCGTGGCGTCGCCCAAGACGTCCTGTTGCAGGCGCTTGGCATCATCGAAGAACGAAGATGCCACTTTCCGATCGAACCGACGTTTGCCGACGAGCGCAAAGGCCTAGTCCGCCTCGTCGACACCTTCGGCGTACGCCAGACGGTCACCCTCTTCTGCGTGCCCGCCGAGCCGAGCGCAGAAGTACTGCATCGGCAGGCTCCGTTTTCCGCGCCTGATGATTCCCGGTCACGACGACTTGAAGCGCGCCGAGCTCCTGTTCGCTGAAGGTCGAATGCTCGTCCTCGACGCACGCGTCGAGCGCCGAGAGCTGCACACGAGCCGCGCGCTCCGTCGACAGAAGGAGGTCGGGGCCGCACTTTCGTGCAAAGCCCGAGAGCTCAGCGTCGACCGAACGCTCGAGCATCGTGTAGACGGCGAGCGGGGCGTGCGCCACCGACTTGATCACGTGGAACACGTGCGGCGTGAACGTTACTTCGTGCCGGTCGCCCCGGTAGATAACGAGGCTATCCGCGAGGGCCACCATCACGGGGCCCGCGCTCACGCACCTTCGTGGCGCTGTCGTAGGCGCGGTGAAACCCGGCGTTGATTTTGTCGAGCTGCTCCCCCGCGTGGGGAAACGGCGCAGCCGGCAACGTTGACTCGGCAGACGACGTGTTCATCAATCGGCGCTCCCACTCACCCGAGCGTGGCTCATCCGTGGCCGCGTCTCCGCCTAGGGCAAACGATGTGCCAGCCGGGCCTCGACGGGCCGCACGTCGCAAAGCTCACGGCTCGAAGGATGGATGCGTGCTGCCCTCGAGGCCGTGACTCGGAGTGCCAGCGACCCGATTTCGCTTAGTTGGCTCATGTCGGCATGGGCTAACTAATTGAAGCCCGGTCTTTGGAAGAGCGTTCGATGCCCGAGAGCCTGGGGGGGGCGCCGTTTCGGGCATCACGCGATGGGCGCAGGCGAGGGTGTTCGCTTACTTAGCCCATGCCGCGATGGGCGCCCGATCCGGGTTTCGCTTACTTAGCTCATGCCGCGATGGGCGGGGAGGCGCCTCGAGCCGTCTCGAGCCCATCGTTCGATGGGCCGAAGCGGGCGCGTCGGGGCGCTCAGTCACGGCCTTCACCGGATCAGCTCGATTTGCTCGACCCACAGCAGGTCCCCATTGAAGACGCGTGGGCGGACACAAGCTCGGACGATCGCACCCAGAGGCGTAAGGAACGCCGAGGCTCCACGAGCGCGGCCGGTGCTTCCGAGGGCCAATCGGCGCGCTCCTCGAGCACCGCGCGACGGTCGCGATGCTCAGCGTCCGCCGCGGGAGGCAGGTTCGGAGCTTTCGCCCGTCTACCCTCCGGGGCGCTTGACGCACGTTCCCGCTGTCACTCGAACGGCGCGGGCGAGCGCCAAGGGGGTGACGGCGTCAGCGCATGAACGCTGTCGCCATGGAATTGGCTTCGCGACTGTCAGCGCGGTGTCGGTTGGGGGCTGGTGACGCTCTCGGACGCCGCGCCCTCGTCGGAGTCGAGGAGGGCACGAACCTCCTCCGCGAGCACCGTCGCGATGAAAGGCTTGTGAACGAGGCGCACCCTCGGGCTCCTGAGGAGCTCCATGACGGAGGGGGTATCGGGCGCATGGCCCGTGATGAAAAGCGCCTTCAAATCCGGCCGAAGCTCGCGCATTCGCTGGAGGGCGGCCGGTCCGTCGAGCTTCGGCATCACGACGTCCAAGACGACGAGGTCGAAGGCACCCTCGTGATCGATGAACGCGCGCACTCCCTCTTCTCCGTCGGCGGCGCTGACCACGCGATAACCGCACCGACGAAGCGTTCGCTCCGTGAGCATACGGACGGTAGGTTCGTCGTCCACGAGCAGAATTCGTTCGGTTCCGAGCGCGACGGCCTTCGTTCTTTGGGAGGAAGAGAGGCGGCGCTCGGAGAGCGGAAAGAGGGCGCGGATCGACGTGCCCTTCCCTTCCGTCGAGGTCGCGATGACGAAGCCGTGGTGGCGCTCGACCACCCCGTGGACGACCGCGAGCCCGAGGCCGGTACCGGTGACTTTGGTCGTGAAAAAAGGCTCGAACACGCGCGCGAGAGTGGACTCGTCCATGCCCGCTCCGTCGTCCGTGACGCTCACCTCGGCGTAGCGCCCGGGCTCCGCGCCCGCGTGGCTCGCGGCCTGCAATGCGTCGACGAAGGTACTCCCCGTTCGGACGACCACGCGCCCGCTTCCCTCGATCGCCTGGCCGGCGTTGAAGACCAGGTTCGAGACGACCTGCCCGATTTCGGTGCGGTCGCCGACGATCGTCAAGGGTGACGTGGCGTGCTCCACCCTAACGTCAATCCGCGACCCGAAGACCTTGGATAGCAGCGACCGGTGCTCGTCGACGATGGAAACGAGGTCGACGGGGACGGGTTGCGTGACCAACCGCTTCGAGAACAAGGTCAGCTTCTTCGTCAGGTGGTTCGCCCGACCCGCCGCGTCAAGGACGAGGCCGAGATCTTCGTAAGCTTCCGCGGCGAGATCGAGATCCTCGCGCGCCGTCTCCGTGCACGCGGTGATGACGGACAGCAGATTGTTGAAGTCGTGCGCCACGCCGCCGGCGAAGACCCCCATCGCTTCCATCTTCTGCGCGTGACGGAGCTGCTCCTCGAGCAACTCGCGTTCGGTTGTGTCGTGAACCACGACCTGACGGGCTACCGCGCCCGCGAACGCGACCGGGTAGTCCACGATCTCGACGGCGAGCCGGGCTCCATCGCTCCTCGTCTGTCGACTCGTTCGGCGCCGTTCGTGGCGAGGATTCTCGCGGAACGCGCGCGCCTCTGCCTCTCGCGTCGCCGCGGGGAAGAGGTCGAGCCACGCCATCGTGCGGAGCGCGGCTTCGTCGAGCGCATAGAGGCGAACGGCGGCAGGATTCACCGCGAGGATGGCGAGCGAGGCTACGTCGACGACGAGGACGGCGACGGGATTCGACCGAAAAAGAGCGAGATAGCGTGCTTCGGAGGCTTCGAGCTCGGCCTCGGCCCTTCGCACCGGCGTGGTCTCCGTGCGCACGAGGACGAAGAGCCACCGCCCATCGGGCTGGCGGATCGGGACACACTTCTCGATGAACCAACGCACCGAGCCGTCGAGGGCTTCGACCCGAAGCGCGTCGTTGACGATCGGCTCTCCCGACCCCGCGGCGAGGCGAATCATCTCTCGAATTTGCTGCGCTCGCGAAGGGGAAAGGAAGGCCTCGAGTGGCTTGCCCTCGACGTCCTCGCCCTCGGCCCCGCGCACGCTGCGATTCAGATGTAGCGCGAGCCCCGACTCGTCCAGGAGGCCGATGAAGTCGCTCGTGTGTGCCGCGAGCGCCATCCAGAGCGCTCCGGCATCGAGTGGTTTGGTCTTTGCAATCATGGGCGCAACGCACACGAGCTTAGCGCATCGCGACCAGTCGGTCGCGGGCATCGGGCTCGACGCGTCACTTCTTTGACTCGCCCAGGACCACCCTGGGCAGCAGGAGCTATTTGCCATGAATCCGAATTCTGTCGTGGACTCGAACACTCTCTATCAGGTCATCCGTGATGGCGGGCTGGTGCTGGCGCGCACGAACACCGGTTACGGGCTCGTCGGTATGACGAGCGACGCGGTTCGCCGCATTTACGAGCTCAAGGGCCGACCGACGCACAAGCCGTGTGTGACCGTAGGCACGATGGCCATCCTCGCCGACGTCGCCGTGGGTATCGACCGCCCGACCCGAGTGTGGCTCGAGGGCGCCGTCACGAAGTGGCCTGTTGCGATTGTCGCGAGGACGAACGCGCGATCGAGCCTCGTCCGTAACTGGGAACCTTTCGTCGCCTCTCAGTGCACGAAGGGCGGGACGATCGCGACGTTCTTCGGCGTCGGCGAGCGCATCGCCTCTGCGGCGCGGCTCGCCCACGCAGAGGGCCGATTGGTCGTCGGCTCGAGCGCGAACCTCGCGGGGACCGGAAACCACTACACCCTCGACGCCGTACCCGATGCGATTCGTAAGGCGGTCGACCTCGAGATCGACGATGGGGTCGCGCCGTTCGCCAGCGCGGAGAGACTCGCCTCGACGATCCTCGATTTGACGACGGGTTCGTTTCAGCGCCGCGGCGCATGCTTCGCGGAAATCGAAGCTTCGTGGCGCGGTGTCGCCTTCGACCATCGCCTTGCTGCCTGACGGTGTCGCCCGCAGGGATATGGACGCCAGCCTCACGCGCGATGCAACCGCGCCGGGGCTGGCAGTACCGGAGCTACGAGGGGGACCGCCGGGTCGGCCGCTTCTGCACCATCACCGACGGCGGCTTCCCGAAGTGCTCGCGAAACGCCACTGTGAACGAGGCGGGGTTCTCGTAGCCGACCCGCAACGCGACCTCGGAGATCGTGCCGTATCCGCTCCGGAGGAGCACGAGCGACTCTTCGAGACGTCGCGCGCGCCAATGCTCTCCCGGACCGTGTCCGAGCTCGCGGCGAAACGCGCGTAGGAGGCTGCTCTCGCTCGTGCCGATCGCCTTCGCCAGCGCCGCCATCGGCTCCGGAGCGAAGAGTCGCGACTCGATGCGAGCGAGCGCGCGCTCCACCATCTCGCTGTGGCGATGGGCGGAGCTCGCGCGGTCCGTGCCGCTCTTTCGATCGCGAAGCAGGAAGAAGATCTCCTTCGCGATTTCGGTCTCCAGGAAGCGGGTCGCGACGTTGTCGTCGGCGGCGAGCACGGTGCGCTCGAAGACGTACCGGTGCACGATCTCGTGGACCCAGACCGTCCTCGGGAGGAGCTCGGCGACGGTGAGCCACGCGCGGAACTGGCCAGCATCGACCCCGAGCGCGACGAACGCGCGCGCCGTTTTCTCGATCAGGTCGTCCGTAAGACGGAGGAAAAATAGGCGCCCGCCCGCCGCGCGTGTGGTCGCTCGAGCGGTCGCCCGGTGCGGACACACGAGCATCGTGGCGTGGTCTACCACGTAGGATTCGCCCGCAAGATCCAAGGTCGCGTGGGTGCGCTCGGCGCCGACGACGAGCGAGATGGGCTCGAGCACGCGTCGCGTCGCTCGCTCGGGGAGGAGCCCGACCACCCCGAGCCCCAGCCGCCCGCGGGTTGACGGTTTTTGCTGGATCATTGCCCGGCCTCGCACGGCTCGTGACGGCGTCGCACGGTAAGAAGGGTGCATCGAAAGGCGGCACGATGCACCTAGGAACTCGGACTTTGGCACTCGTGACGCTCCTCCTCCTCGGCGGGTGCGCGTCCGGCGAGGTGCGCGACGATGCGCTACCAGCCGCTTCGTTCCCGCCCGCAGCGACACCGACCCCGTCGACGAGCACGCCCCCTCCGGTATCGGCCGCCCTCGATTCGGAGGCTCGCGCGACGAAGGCGCTTCCCGATCGTCCTGCGCTTCCGACCGGGCCGCGGACCACGATGGTGCACCTCTTCGAGTGGCGCTGGGCGGACGTCGCTCGCGAGTGCGAAACGACCCTCGGTCCGGGAGGTTTCGCGGCGGTGCAGGTCTCCCCTCCACAAGAGCACGCCGAGCTGCCGACGCACCCGTGGTACGAGCGCTACCAGCCCGTGAGCTATCGCCTCGTCAGTCGAAGCGGCGATCGCGCCGCGTTCGTCGATATGGTGCGGAGGTGCAAAGCCGTCGCGGTCGATATCTACGTCGACGCGGTGCTGAACCATATGTCGTTCGTCGAATCCGGAGTAGGCAGTGGCGGTACTTCGTTCTCGCGCACGAGCTACCCCGGGATTTACGATAGTCGCCACTTTCATGGCTGCGGGCGCGAGATCCGCGACCAGGGCTCGCGCGACGAGATTCACACCTGCGAGCTTGCCACTCTTCCGGACCTCGACACCGGCAACGAGCACGTTCGGAATATACTCGCGGCGTATCTGCAAGATCTCGTCGACGTCGGCGTAGCGGGTATTCGCGTCGACGCGGCAAAGCATATATCCCCCACTGACTTGCAGGCGATCTTCGGTCGTGTGCGAGGGCCGCTCTACGTGTATCAAGAGGTCATCGACAACGACGGCCAAGGGGCCGTCACGTCGCAGGAGTACACCCCGCTCGGCGACGTGACCGAGCTTCGTTATGGCGCCGAGCTGAGTCGCGTGTTCCGGAATGGCAAGCTCGCCTGGCTCGAGACGTTCGGCGCACGCTGGGGATTCCTCGATAGCGCCGCCGCGATCGCGTTCGTCGACAATCACGACAACCAGCGCGGCCATGGGAGCGGCAACCCGCTCACGTCCGCCGAACGCGAGCTTTACGAGCTCGCGGTCGTGTTCATGCTCGCGTGGCCTTATGGCTACCCGCAGATCATGTCGAGCTACGCCTTCTCCGGCCCGAACGTGGGGCCCCCCTCCGACGCCGACGGCAAGACCAGGAGCGCCCTCACCCCGACAGGCGAGTGCGCTGCGGGCTGGATTTGTGAGCATCGATGGCCCGCGGTTGCGAGCATGGTTCAGTTTCGGAACACGACCTCCACGGCCTTCGTCACGACGAATTTTTGGACCGATGGTGATCGGCAAATCGCGTTCGGGAGGGGTGGGCGAGGGTTCGTCGTCATCAACGCGAGCGGGACAGCCATCGCGCGGCGGCTGCAGACGTCCCTCCCCGAGGGCGACTATTGCGACGTAATCGCGCGCGCTCCGCTCGTCCGAGGGTGCGCCGGCGGCCCGCTTCACGTCGACCGCGACGGCAGGGTCGACGTGCGCGTCGCGCCGATGCGCGCGCTCGCCCTCCAGATCGATCGCCGCGGGGCCTGAGCCACGGGCGGAGGAGCACGTTCGCTCGGTCTCGCCCGTGCGCTCGGTCTCGCCCGTGCGCTCGGTTCGGTCACGCTCGCGGGGATACCGCGTCTCGACTCACGCGGACGAGCTCGTCGGTCAAGACGCGAATCGCGCGGAGCGCGCGATAAGTCGGCGGCCGCTCCAAACAACGACTCTGCGCCGCGGTTCACGAGGACGGCCGCTCGCTTTCCGAGTCCGGTCCTCGGCCCGCCGAGGGAGGCCTGCGAGAGCGAGCGAATGCTCGGACGCAAGCGCCAAGCTGCTTCGCGGCGCGGTGGACTTCGCGCGTCGCGCCGCCGAACGGATAGGGGGTCTTCGTTGGCGCGCCGAGCCAAGCGTATGAAAGCTGGAGGGATCGATAGTTAGCGGGCCGGCGAGCGGGCCCACGTCGTGAGGGGCGTTCCGACCCGCGCATAGAGCAGCGCCTCCAATACGATGCCATTCGTATTCAAGGTGAGGGCGCGGTTCGGACGGTCTCCCTCTTCGTAGAAGCCGGCGAAAGCACCGGCCTTCGGGTCGCCGATCCATCGCATGGCCTTGTAGACACGCTCGGTGTCGGTGTTGCGGAAGAGCACGTGCCAGCCGATGGCGGCCTTTAGGCTGCTCCCCCTCTTGGATTCGGCTTCGTGACCGGAGGCATCGAGAGTGGTCCATGCTTTTCCGTCTACGTAGACCGAGTTGTAGACGAACCATGGTGAAGCATCGAGGTTGTCTTCCGACCACGCCGTCGGGACCCCAGTGCGTCGACCGCGTCGGATCTGGGCGAGGAGGACGCGCCCGGCGAGGTTGCTCGAGAGTGCCGCAAAACCATTTTCGAGGCCGTCGAGGACGTAAGGTTCGCTCGTGACGTAGTTGTGCGCCTCGGAGTCGTAGGTGTCGCGGCCGTCGACGGGGACGTAGATGTCCTCCACGGCGACGTAGCGAAGGTGGGCGAAGCTCGAGGCCTCTTTCGCGACGATGCCGATCTTGGCGAGGCCGTAGGCGGCGTACTGTTCGTAGCCGAGGCGCCCCTCTTGTTCGTAGGCCTCGGTCACGCCTCGGACGTCCGTCCCCATCAGGCGCCCGTCGCGCGCGAGCCGTTCGAGCTTCCAGCGAGCGAACACTGCCCGGCACGCCTCGCGGTGTCGCGGATACCGATCTCCGACGATCGTGAGCCACGACGCGATGCGGCCCAAGTCGAGAGCAGAGAATCCAATTTCCTTCCTCGTCGTCACTTGCCCGTATCCAGTGGGGTAGAGCGCCTCGGCGTTGTACGCCTTGTTCGGCAGCTCGTTTCGATACAATGGTATCGCCGCGAGCGTCGAGAGGACACGAGCCATCCAATCGTCGAAGGCGGGGCGCTCTAGAATGCCGAGCTCGTGGGCCGCCGTCATGCCGGCGAGCTGGCTCGCGGCATCCCACATCGTGGTGGCGGGGAACGCGGCCGCCGACGACACGAGCCCGTTCTGGAGGCGGTTCTTCTCGAAGTAGGCCCACGCGGTCCGAGCGAGGGCGGCATCTTCCTCGGACAGCTCGACCGCGCGCGGGTGAGGCTTCGGGACGAAGCGCGTCTCCGCGGTAGTGAGCGCCGCGTGAGCGAGCGACGTGGCGACGAGAATGACGAGCGTGACGTGGAACGCGCGTGCACGGGCTACGATCACGTGGAATTTAGGCATGTTGTTGCTCAGCGGGGGACGATGTTGAAGAGGAACCGTGAGCGAACCATGGCGAGCAGCGCGACGAGGACTCCGAGCTGTACGATGGTGGTGATTTGGGCACTCTGCATCGGGAGGCCGAGCGCGTGCCACGCGACGACGAACGGGATATGGACGACGAACACGTACAGCGAGCTCTGACCGAGTGCGACGAGGCCAGGCCCGATCGTGCGCGCGAAGAGCCGGTAGAAGCGGTCGAATAGCGAAAAAATCAACGTGAAGAGCGCAGCGGCGCTCGGGAGCCGCGCGAAGCCCATGCTGCTCCTGTCGGTCGCCGCGGTCCAAAACGCGCGGTCTACGACGCCGACCGGCCAAACCCCGAGCCGCGTGTCCAGGTGATTGGCAACCACCGAGGCGGCGACGCCCGCGACCGCGAGGATGGGAAGCAGCCAGCCCGGCGCGCGCCGGAGCACGTTGGACAGCGCCGTTCGGTGATAGCCGAATACGAATCCGACCACGTAGACGAGCTGCCACGCCGCGAGAACGAAGTACGGATGCTCGCGACCGAGCGGAGTCGCGCTGAGCGCGTAAGGGTGGAATTGGTGGAAGGCCCACGCCGCCGCGGACGCGAGGAGTAGCGGCGCCGTCCACCCGCGTCGGAGCGCATAGAGCGCGACGGGGGACGCGCAGAGGAGCAGCACGTAGAGCTGGAGGACATCGAGTAGGCGCGGCGAAACGCCGAAAATGGGTATCGCGAGCATGGCCTTCCACGGTGGCGTGGCGAGCTCGCGAAAGATGGGGGCAGCGGCCCCGGCGTGAACGAGCGTGACGACCGCGGCGACGACCGCGAGCACGAGGTAGGTGCGGTACAGCGTCCCGGCGCGAGCGACGAGCGCGCGGCTCGCGGCGCGGAGCCCGCCGTCCTCGACCCGCCGCAACGACGCGAAGCCGAGGACGAACCCAGAGAGAAAAACGAACGCTTCCGCTGCGCTTACGTAAATGCGGCCTTGGGTAACCGCATTGAGGTAGGAGCTTCCGGTGAGGTGGTTCGTCACCATGACGACGATCGCGAGCCCTCGCGCCATGTCGATGCGAAGGTCGCGCGAGCCATCGGCGACGTAGCGGAAGCCGGACAGAACCGACCCCCGCGACCTGGCTGGGGGCCTCACGGTGACCACGGCGTCGCGTGATTGGGGGAGGGTCGCCATGCGCATGAGAACGGCGTCGCGGGCCGCGACTTAACGCGCTCTCGGGTCCTACCTTCGCCATCCCTCGTCGGGACCACCGAAGCCGTCGCCGCCGCATCCGACCGCCTTCGTTGCGATCCCGCGGTAGTGACGACCGACCTCGGTCCGAAGCTCGGTAAAGACTGAACGCGACCCTCCGCGCGCCGTTCTACGGACCATGGAATCGACGACGAGCGTGAGGCGAGGGGCTTCGGTCCGACGATGGCTGCGGCGGATCGCGACGGCGGCCCTCGTCGTGATCGTGTTGTTGCTCGCGCGGCGGGGGGCGTGGAGCTCGCCGCAGGCGGCCGTACCTCCGATCGTGCGCGCGCGTCCCACCGCCGGGCCGGTCTCTCTCGACGGTCCGTGGAGCTTCCGCGTCGGCGACGCCGCGAGCGAAGTATCTCTCCCCGCGTCCTCGCCCGAGATGAGCGTTCCATCCAATTGGTACCAGCAAGGGCTCGACGTGGACGGGGTCGTCTGGTTCTCGCGTACCGTCGAGGTGCAGGCGCCGCTTTCGCACGGCCTCCTCCGGTTCGAGGGGGTCGATTACGAAGCACGGGTGTACTGGGACGACGCGGAGGTCGGACGCCATCGCGGATACTTCGGCCCCTTCGCCTGTGAGCTCGGGCCCGTCGCGCCCGGGTCGCATCGACTCGCCGTGCGCGTCGACAGCCCCCGCGAAACGAAGGAAGCCTTCAGCCTCAAGAAGACCCTCATCAAGGGCGTCCTCGGGCACCACGATACGCGGCCCGGAGGGGCGTGGTCCGTGCGCGGCCAAGACGCGAACACGGGAGGTATCTGGGGCAGCGTGAGCCTCGAGGATGGCGGGGCCGTCGCCGTCGACGATGTCCGCGTGACGACGCTCGCGACGGGACCCGAACGAGCCTCGCTCCGACTACGCGCTCGCCTCGCACCGCGTGGAGAGGCCGCGAGCATCCGGTATCTCGTCCGTGACCCCGACGGCAACGTCGTCGCGGAGGGCTCGCTCGCAGACGTCGCTGCCCACGAAGCGGCGCGCGTCGCGGAGGTTCCCCTCGCCGTAGTCGGCCCCCGCTTGTGGTGGCCCCGCGAGCTCGGGAGCCAGCCTCTCTATAGCGTCGTCGTCGAAGTGGTGTCGGAGCGGGCGCGGACGACATCGGCGCCAGTACCGTTCGGCATCCGCACCGTCGTCAGGGACTTTCGCAGCAGGGTGGTCATCAACGGCGTGCCGACGTTCCTCCGCGGCGTCAACTACATCGGCTCGCTCTATCTCGCGACGCTCGGCGAGCGGGAGATTCGGCGCGACCTCGACCTCATGGTGGCGGCACACGTGAACGCAGTGCGAGTCCACGCGCACGTGACGTCGCCCGCGTTCTATCGCTTGGCCGACGCACTCGGCATTCTCGTCTGGCAGGACTTTCCACTCCAGTGGGGATACGACGACTCCGAGTCGTTCATTCGTGAGGCGGAGCGTCAAGTGAGCGAGATGGTCTCGCTCCTCGATCGGCACCCCTCGGTCGTGTTTTGGAGCGCAGACAACGAAGCTCCGTGGTCCTCCGATTGGATGAAGTGGAAGTACCCCGACTACGACCCCGACCAGAATCGCGCGCTCGGTGCCGCGCTCGCCAATCGCCTCGCGGAGGAAGATCCCGGTCGGCCATCGCAGGGGAACGCCCACCCCGCGGAGCACGCCTGGTCGGGCTGGTACGAAGGCACGTATCGCGACTTCGCGAAGGCGACTGCGCAGCCGCTGATTACCGAATTCGGCGCGCAGGCGTTGCCCGATTTGTCGACTCTGAGGACGATCTTCCAGGATCGCGAGCTGTGGCCGATTCGCGGCGAGAACGCGCGAACCTGGGACTATCACAACTTCCAGCTCCACGAGACGCGCGACATCGCGAGAGTGCCAATCGGTACCACGATCGAGGGCCTCGTCGCGGGCACCCAGGCGTATCAATCGAAGCTCACGCAGTTCGCCGCCGAGAATCTACGTCGTCAGAAATGGCAGCCGGTCGCGGGTATCTTCCAGTTCATGTTCGTCGAGCACTGGCCTTCGGTGAGCTGGGGCGTCGTCGACTACCTTCGCCGACCGAAGCCTGGATACGGCGCGCTCGGCCGCGCATTCCAGCCCGTCCTCGCGGTCGCCCACCGCCTACCGCGGTCGGCCCTCCTCGCCATCGACGTGGTCGACGATCGGCTCGTCGGTACGTCCGGTGCGGTGCTCCGCGTCGTCTACGAGGGAGAGAAGGATAGAACGACGGTGGAGCTACCGGTCGCCACCCGCGCGAACGACGTCGTGCGGCTCGTCGACGCCATCGCCTGTCCCTCGAGGGACGCGTCTCTCCGCCTCTCCCTCGTCGACGCGAGCGGGATAGTCGTCTCCGAGAATACCTACGCAGCGGGATATTTCGAACCATGAGCGCCACCGCCAGCCACCGTTCTCCAGTCACGGTCGATACGGCAAAACCGGTCATCGCGGCGCCTTCGCCGGCGTCGCCCACCGCCGCTGCCGAAGAGCACTATTTCGCGAAGTTCGAGGGCCGGCAGCCGCCGCGTCCGGTGCCGGCGAGCCGTACGCGGGACTTCGCGTTCCAAGCGCTCGCGTCGGCGGCGTTCTTCCTCGGCATTCACTACTTGGTCTGGCGGTGGCGCAGCTCGCTCGTCGGGGTTCCGCTCTGGATCGGGGTTCCGCTCGTGGCAGCCGAGACGCTCGCCTTCGTAGGGACGGTCTTGTTCTTTCTGTCGATTTGGCGCACGGCAGATACGCCCCGCCCGGCGTGCCCAGTCCACGTCGGCGACGTTCAGGGAACCTGCGACGGTGAGATTCGTCCGCTCGTCGTCGACGTCTTCTTCCCGACGTACAACGAAGACGTAGAGCTCGTGCGACTCTCGATCCGCGACGCGAAGGCGATGACCTATCCGCACCCTATCGACGTGCGGATTCACGTCCTCGACGATGGAAAGCGCGCGGAGATGAAGCGCGTCGCCATAGAGGAAGGCGTCGGCTACATCACGCGGTCCGTCAACGTCGGGTTCAAAGCGGGAAACATTCGAAACGGCATGGAGCAAACCGAGGGCGATCTCCTCGTCATTTGCGACGCCGATACTCGCCCGCTCCCGAGCCTCCTCGAGGAGACGCTCGGGTTCTTTCGCGACCCCAAAGTCGCGTGGGTACAAACTCCGCAGTGGTTCTACGATCTCGACGAGGGCACTTCGATGACCGAATGGCTCGCGGCGCGCGCCGGAACGCCCGGTCGCTGGCTCGGTCGCGCGGTCGAACGCTGCATCGGCCCCGTCATGCTCGGGGAAGACCCCCTCGGGAACGACCCGCGCATGTTCTACGACGTGATCCAGCGGCGGCGCAATTGGGCCAACGCCGCGTTCTGCTGCGGCGCGGGCAGCGTGCACCGGCGAGAAGCGGTCATGGAGGCGGCTCTCAAGGCGCTCGGCTCGTCCGTCGAGGCGACCCTCGCTCCGCTCGAGCGCGACATCGCGTGCGAAGCGACGCGCGACATGCTCGCGACCGCGGTGGCGTCCGAAGCGGCGCGCGAAATCGAGCTCACCCCGTACAAGTTCCACGTGTCGGAGGATATCTACACGAGCATCGTCCTCCACTCCGACCAGGAGCGTCGTTGGAAGTCCGTGTTTCACCCTACGGCGGTGTCGAAGATGCTATCGCCACAGGATCTTTTGACCTGGTCGATTCAGCGCTTCAAGTACGCGGGCGGTACGCTGGATATCTTTCTCCATGACAGCCCGCTCCGGCGCGCGGGCCTCGACCCGTGGCAGAAGCTCGCGTACGGGGCGACCGCCTATTCGTATTTGGCGCCGTTGTGGACGGTCGTCTTTCTGCTTGCGCCGCTGGTTTACCTGTTCGCTGGCGTTTCGGCAGTCAACGCCTACGAGGCCGACTTTTACGCCCACCTCGTCCCGTTCCTCGTGATCAATCGGCTCGCCTTCATGTTGGCGACCTGGGGGGTGTCGACCCACCGCGGAGAGCAGTACTACCTGGCGTTCTTCTGGCTCAACATCAAGGCCCTCTGGGACGTCGCGTTGGGCCGGCCCGTCAAATTCCACGTGACGCCGAAAACCAAACAATCCGGCAATCATGCCGGGCTCGTCGCGCCGCACCTTATCCTCCTCGCTCTCTATGCCGTTGGATCGTTGGTCGGCGCGCATCGAGTGGTGAGCGCGGGAGGAGCGGGGCTCGGGCCACTCCTCGTCAATCTGTTCTGGGCAGTAAACAACGTCGCCGCGCTTTCGATCATCGTTCGCGCGGCCTTTCGGAAGGTGGAGCCGTCATGAAGTTCGTCGAAGGGCTGTTTGCTGCCCGCTCCCATTTCGCCTTCCTCGTCGGCCTCACGATCGCCCTCGGCACGATGGGCGCACTCGGCGCCACGAAGGGCCCCGCCACGCCCGCGAAGGCCGTCGACGTGGTGAGCGCGCTCGGCACCTCGTCGAGCGACGAGCGGGTCACGACGGTCTTTCGCCCGCTCGACCAAAAGGAGAAGGGGTGGGCAGAGACCGCGTGGCGCTACTTCGAGAACGAATACCACCCCGAGACGGGCTTCGTGAGCTCCGTCCGGGCGTATCCGTCGGCCACGCTCTGGGATTTGGGGTCGTATGCGCTCGGGCTCATCTCGGCGCGGGATCTCGACGTTATCGACGAAGCGAAGTTCGACGCGCGAATGGCAGCGCTGCTCGCCGGGCTCGAGAAGCTCGAGCTCGTCGAAGGCATACTCCCGAACAAGGCCTACAACGCGGTAACTGGCCGCATGGTGGACTACGAAAACCACGATGCGCCCAACGGTGTGGGGTGGTCCGCTCTCGACGTCGCGCGCATCGGCGTCCCCTTCACCGTCGTCGCGTGGCGGTTCCCGAAGCACACTCCGGCGGTGAAGAGGCTCCTCGCCCGCTGGCGACTGTCCTCCCTCGTCGCCGGCGGGGCGCTGGTCGGCGCGCGCCGCACGGAGACCGGAGCTCTCGAGCGAGTCCAAGAGGGGCGCCTCGGCTACGAACAGTATGCAGCGCGCTCCCTCGTCCTCCTCGGTCACGACGCGAGTCGGTCCGGCAGGGTCGATCTCGACTCCGAGGTCGTGGAAGTATCGGGCCAGAAGGTGCTCGCCGACGCGCGTCGGTCCGCGGACCACGGTGGCACCCACGCGGGCGTGCTCTCCGAGCCGTACGTGCTCGAGGCGATCGAGCTCGGCTTCGGGCCCGAGTCGGCCTCGATCGCGACCTCGATTCTGCTCGCTCAAAAACGGCGCTTCGAGGCGACTGGAATCCTCACGGCAGTGTCAGAAGACAACATCGACCGTGCTCCCTACTTCGTTTATTCGACGGTGGTCGACGATCGTCGTCCGTGGGCGGTCTATTCGCCGGACGGCCGCGAGGCTCTCTCGGCGCGAACCTTCTCCACGAAGGCCGCGATGGGCCTGTCGTATGTATTCGAGGGGCCCTACGCGCGGCGCCTTCGCGCTGGCCTCGACGGGCTCTCCGATGGCAACGTGGGCTTCTTTTCGGGGCGCTACGAGGAGGGCGCGCGCACGAACTCGGCCGTGACTGCGAATACGAATGGCATCGTTCTCGAGGTGCTCGCGTTCGCCAAGCGAGGTCCCGTCGTCCGCGCGGCGCAGACTTCCGCGGGCGCACCGTGACCCGCGTAGGGTCGGCGCGGGCGCGGCTCGGCTTCCTGGTCGCGTGGGTCCTCTCCACGGTGCACTCCGCGCATGCGGCGGCACCTCCCGGACCTCCCGACGCGGCGCCCGTCTGTGTCGCTTCGCCGCCAGCGTCGCAGCCGCCAGCCGCGGCGCGACCCGAGGCAACGCGTTCCACCTGCTTCACGCCTGCGCTCGACCGTTCGTGCTTCGCTCCGCGTCCTACCTGCGATGGCGACCTCCGTGTCGCCAAGATCGCTTGGAAGTATTTCGAAAACAACTATCAACCCACGACTGGACTCGTCAACGCGGCCGACAAGTATCCGTCGACGACGGAGTGGGACGCGGCGTCGTCGCTCGCGGGGACCATCGCGGCGCGCGAGCTCGATATCATTACGGCCAAAGAGTTCGACGATCGGATGACCGCGTTCCTCGCCACGATGAACACGCAGAAGCTGTTCGGGGGGGTCGCGCCCAACAAGGCGTACAACACCATCACCGGGGCGATGGTCGACTATAACAATAGGGCGTCCGAGGGGATTGGATATTCTGCGCTCGACCTCGCACGCCTCGTATCGTGGCTCAGTAATCTCGCGTGTCTCCATCCTCGCCACGCGCATGCCGCCAAGCTCGCGATCGAGCGATGGAACCTCGGCCGCGTCCTCCACGACGGGCAGATGTTCGGAACGTACGTCGATACGGCGACCAAGGCCGTTCGCGAGGTCCAAGAGGGGAGGCTCGGCTACGAGCAGTACGGGGGAAAGGTGTTTGCCTCACTCGGCTTCGACCAGTCGGTCGCGGCGAGCTACCGGAACGTCTCGGCATCGACCGTCACGATTCTGGGCGTGCCAATCGCGGTCGACCTCCGGGACCCGCGAAAGCTCGGCGCGTACAACTACGTCGTCACCGAGTCGTACGCGCTCGACGCGATGGAGCTCGGGCTCGACTCCGTCAATACGCCGCTGGTGCGAAATATCTTCGAGGTGCAGAAGCGTCGGTGGCAAAAGACCGGAATCGTGACTGCGGTGTCCGAGGACAATATCGACCGCGCGCCGTACTTTCTCTACAATACCATCTACGCTGCAGGCTCGGCGTGGAACACCATTACCGATACGGGGGTCGACCACGACGCGCTCAAGTCCGTGTCCGTCAAGGCTGCGTACTCCCTCGCCGCGCTCTACCCGACGGAATCCTACTCGAACGTGCTCGTCGACCGCGTCGCGAACGCGTACGATCCGGACCGCGGGTACTTCTCCGGTGTCTACGAATCCGGTATTGGCTACAATCGCGCGACGACGGTCAACACGAACGGGATCGTCCTGGAGGCGATCCTCTTCAAGCGTCTCGGCGCGGTAGGCTCGCTCTGCTCGCGCTGCGGCAAGGCGCTGAAGATCACTCCTCCGCCGCGCGACTGCGGATGCGCCGCATCGCGCGTGGGGAAGTGAGCGCGAATGGGGCTCGCTCGCAGCGGCGCCTTGGTCGTCGCGATTCTGCTCGTCGCGCCGAACGCCTCGTCGTTACCCAAGCGCTTGTCGACCGCGGTTCGTTGCGCGAGCGACGAAGCGCAGGCGCGCGACGCCCTCGCACGGCTCGCCGCGACACGCGATTCCGAGCTCGAGCTCCCGCCCAGCCTCGAGCATGACGGCCACGCGCATCGAGCCTCTGCTGCGGAGGTGGACGAAATACTTTACGAGCTCCACGTGGTTCGTTCGCGATTTCCGCGTCTTGCCGCGAGCGCCGAGGCGCTCGTCGTAGGCTATCGTTACTGCGCCATCTTCGACGGGACCACATTGTGGGACGTCGTCGCGGACGGCGGTGTCACGCGTCGCGTTCGCCCGACAGCCGCCTGGCCCGTGTGGCGCGGATTCGAGGCTTGGGGTTTCCTCGGCGCTCGTCGTCCGGCACCGGCGCTCGTCGAGGACGGGCCGCTCGGACACGATCAGCGAGGCTGGTATTTGGGCGAGCTCGCTTCCGAACGCTGCTTTCCACACCCCATTTTCGGAGTCGAGCGCACCGAGCGTCCGAGCTTCGAGCAACTGCAGAGCGACACGACGGGAGAGCCCGCGCCCGCGATCGGTGAACCGTGCGACGGCCCGAGCGTACCCCCGTCGTCGAGCGCGCTCGCCTCCGCGCCTCCGCGGCCGGCGAAGGCGCCCGTGCGCGCCGTGAGCCCATCGCGTTCGGCTGCAATCGTCGCCGTTCCAGCGAGCGCGCTCGGGGCCGCGATGGCGACATCGAACGACGCGAGCGGACTCGGATTCGCCGGGCGGTTCGTGATCGATGGCAAGCTCGACGGCGTCCCATCTGCCGGGGCGGGCGTCTCGTACAGCCCGCGGCCCGGATACTTCGCCCGGGTCGGGGTCATGCAGAGGCTCGGCGCGGGGCCGGAGGCCACGTCCTACAGCTATGGGCTAGGCTACGACGACTGGCACGAAGGCACGTTCTCGGCGCAGCTCAACGACTGGGGACCTCGTTCGTTCGAGGCGCGCCCGAACCTCGCGTCGGCGGCAGTCGATCTCGGGTACAAGGTGCCGCTGCCGAAGGCGCTCGGTCGCTGGCTATCGTGCGGAGTGTCGTTGAACTTCCCGTTCTCCGCTGCGCCGGGCACGGTCGTCACCACCGTGCTCAAACCATTCGGCGACCTGTACGTCCTCGCTGGCCTTCGGATGTCGCCCTTCGCGTCGACGTTCGGAACGTGGTTCTACGGCTTCGGGTTTTCGAGCTACCACCCATTCACGTTCGGGCTCGCGTATGCCAACTGGGGCCCCAACAAGGCGTTCGTGCCCAACTTCGACAAGGGGTCTGTCGTCGGCACGTTCTCGTGGGCGCTCTAAGTCGCCGAACCGGTCGAAGGACCGAGCATCGGTGTGCGACGGGCGCTCGCGTGTGAAGCGTGACGCGGCGGGCCTCCCTCGCCGAAGGAAGGGCAGGCAGAGCCACGACACCGGTCGCTCTCGACCCCAGTCGGCTTAGGAATCGTTCGACCCGAGCTGGCGGCGCCGAATCATCTCCACGAGGGTGGTCCGATTCAGCCCGAGGAGCATCGCGGCGCGGTTCTTATTTCCGCCGGTGCGCTCGAGGGCCTGGTTGATCATCGAGTTTTGGTACGTCTCGGTGCACGAGTAGAGATTCACTCCGGCGGCGGGGAGCTCGTCCGGGAACGCGCCGTCGAGTCGCGCCTTCGGCGCCGTGCTTTCACGGTTCGGCTCGGGCGTCGATTGCGTCGGGGCGGCGGCCAGCGTCCGCATCGAAGGCGGGGGCGGGGGCGGTCGCGATCCGCGCGCGCTCTCGGGCCCCGTCGTTCCGAACATATCCTCGATTTCGAGGCGCGGACCGTGCGCGAGAAGCACGCCCCGCTCGACCGCGTTCTCGATCTCGCGCACGTTGCCCGGCCACGAGTGCGAAGCTATGGCGTCGAGTGTGCTCGCCGCGAAGCCCTCGAGATCCTCCCGTCCGGAGGCGATCGAGAATCTGCGAAAGAAGTGTTGCGCGAGCACCTGCGCGTCGTCTCCGCGCTCTCGGAGCGCGGGCAAGCGAAGCTGGATCACGTTCAATCGATAGTAAAGATCCTCGCGGAAGCGACCCGCCGCGACCTCGGCGGCCAAGTCCCGGTTCGTCGCAGCGACGATGCGTACGTCACAGCGAATCGCGCGGGACTCTCCCACCGGCGTGAACTCGCGCTGTTGCAGCACGCGCAGGAGCTTCACCTGCGCCGCCATCGGAAGCTCGCCCACCTCGTCCAAGAACAGCGTGCCGCCCTCGGCCGTCGCGATGTGACCGCGGCGCGTTTGTTGTGCCCCCGTGAAGGCGCCGCGCACGTGGCCGAACAGCTCGCTCTCGACGAGATCGGCTGGTATCGCTCCGCAGTTGATCGTGACGAGGGGCCCCTCTGCGCGCGAGCTTGCGTCGTGGAGAGCGGCGACCGCGAGCTCCTTTCCCGTGCCGCTCTCGCCGGTCACGAGGACGGTGCACATCGAGTGTGCCACGCGGTCGATCGTATCGAGGAGCGCGGCGATCGACGGGTGGTGACCTATCATCGGACCGCGGCTCGTCTCGCGGAGGGCAAGCGCGACGAGGCGAATTTCGGAGACTTCCTTTTCTGGCGGCACGCTCGAAGCGCGCAGTCGCCGGTGCGGGAATTCGTCGATTGCGCGGAAGGAACGTGAGGCGCTCGCTGCGCCGCGGTTGCTCGCGTATTTCACTTCTACGCCTCGTTCGTTCGTGCGAAGACGGCGCGGGCGCGCGGGAGTGGGAGCACGAGATCGACTCGGTCCTCGTGCCGCTGACGGAAGCCGCCGTGGCGGCTCGGCTCGTGACTCGCTCGTTGCCGGGGGCGATAGTCTTCAGGGCGCGTAAGGTAATCCGCGGCCACGAGCGAGAGCACGCGGTCGGTCAGGGTGCTCGCGTGATTCGTTGGAAGCCATCCCACCGCTCGCTGCCCGTCCTCGAATGCCGCGACGAAGCCCTTGGAGAACATGTTGAGCGAAAAGCTCGCCCCCGCCCGCGCATGGCGAACGTCGGCGATGGTCTCCGTGACGCTCAGTCGCGCGTTCGCGATCAAGCGGCGAATGGTCGGTTCGTCGAGGTCCGGCAGCACCGCCGGAACGGAGGTGGGCACTGCCACGCAGGGCGCTTCAATCGACGTAAGTCGCGTCAATGTCGCGTAAGGGCCCATGAGCCAGGCCCCGAGCTGCTCCTTGCCCCAGCGCCCTCCCTGCTCCAGGAAGGTTTGCGCGGTGACCCGGCACGCAAACGCCACCGCCGTGACGTTCGCGATTTGCGGGAGCGACAGGAGGCAATCGATCGAATCGGGGTCGAGGGCGGAGGGAACGACGGAAAGGCGCGCTGACTTGCTCATATCTGGCGGATTGCAGGTGACGTGCCAGACCAGCACTTTCATGACGTACGGCATTTCAGTGACGATCGTGTCGCCCGTCTGCCTCCCGCTTGGGGGAGGTCTGACAGTGCCCGTCACCGGGTTGGCGACGCTCGCCCGCGGGTCGCCGTCGCCTTGCCGTCGCGGCATGGACGCGCGTCCGCGACTGGCCCGAAACGTCGGCCACGTCGACGCGCGGGTCGTGCGTCAACGAGCGGGGACATCGATGGCGATCCCACGTTTGGGCAACCGGTGACGAGGGCTAGATTCGAGCACCGAACAGCCCGACGGGTCTCTAGCGACCGCCGCTTTCGCTCCGCTTGAGCTTCTCGACGAGCGTCGTTCGGTTGATCCGCAGGAGGTTGGCCGCGAGCGTCTTGTTGCCGCGAACGCGCTCCATCGCTTGTTCGATCAGGCTCCGTTCGAGGCGCGCGAGGGTGTCGGCGAGATCGAGCCCCGCGAGGGGCAGGGCCATGTCGCTCCGAACCTGGCGCTCGTCGAGCGGAGGGACGTCGTCGGCCTCGAGGACGCCGGCGCCCTTCAAGACGACGGCGCGCTCCACCACGTTGGAGAGCTCTCGCACGTTCCCGGGCCAAGAGTGGCTCTCGAGGATCGTCATCGCAGTGTCCGATATGCCGGACACATTCCGGCCGTGCGCAGCGTTTGCGTCGGCGACGAACTTCCTCGCGAGCGACGGGATATCGCCCACACGTTCGCGGAGGGGAGGGAGGTGGAGCGGAATGACGTTCAATCGATAGAAGAGGTCTTCGCGGAAGGTGCCGTCGGCCACCATCTTCGTCAGATTGCGGTGGGTCGCGGCGATGAACCGTACGTCCGCGGTCACGGGAGTCGACTCGCCAAGCACTTCGTAGGTGCGTTCCTGAAGAACGCGCAAGAGCTTCACCTGGAGCACCGGTGACATGTCACCGATTTCGTCGAGGAACAGCGTCCCACCCTCGGCGACCTGGAACCGTCCGCGGCGACCGGTCGTCGCTCCGGTGAAGGCACCGCGGGCGTGTCCGAACAGCTCGCTCTCGAGGAGGGCCTCGGGGATTGCTCCGCAGTTCACCGCCGCGAACGCTCGCCCTCGTCGTTTGCTCGTCGCGTGAATCGCGCGCGCGATGACCTCCTTTCCGGTCCCGCTCTCGCCGGTGAGCAGCACGGTCGCGTCGGTGTCCGCGACGCGCTCGAGGGTTGCCAACACCCGCTTTAGCTCGGCGTTCGTGCTCGCCGGAAAGAAGGCCGGCGTCGACTCCCCCGTCGCGGTGGCGGCGCCTCGGCCGAGCACGTCCTCGATGACGCTCGCGACGCTATCGGGCGTGAAGGGCTTCGCGAGGAAGTTCGCGGCTCCCTTTCGCATCGCGCCGACCGCCATCTCGACAGAGCCGTGACCGGTCACGATAATCACGGGTACTTTCGCGCGGATACCGGCCTCGAGCACATCGAAGCCCGAGCCATCGGGCATCTCCATGTCGGTCAGCGTGAGATCGACCTTACGAGCTGAGAGCACGGTGGCCGCGCGAACGGAACCGTCTGCCGCAATGACCTCGTGCCCGAGTCGCGTCACGATGCGTCCGAGCACTGTTCGCGCGCTCGCGTCATCGTCGACCAAAAGAACGACAGCCATCACCCCTCCGAGCTTGAGCATGCGCTCGTGAACTCACGAGTGCAAGAGCCACGGAACGGTGGGGGCACGTAGCGGAGCTATGCTCGAGGTCGGCATCCGGCGTTCGGCCGGGCCGTCGTCGCGGCGGAAGCAGGCGCGGATGGAAGGTCAGTCGGTCGCACTCGCGAACCTCCGTTCCCGCAGTTGCCCCGCGCTGCTTGCTGGCTCCGGCTGCTCGGCGCGGCAGCCTTACTCGGTCGATGGTGCTCGCGCGCCGTCACCGCCCGGGGTCGTCAGCACCGCGCCGAACGAAGGTTTGAATACAGTCCCTCGTGAGGACTTGCGGACCTGTAGTGTGGCGTTGCTCCCTCCCAAGATAGAAGGCGATCCGTCCCTCGTGAGGAGTCGCGGACTCGAAGCGGTCGCCGTCGTTCGCTCTCCGCAACGAATCTTCGGTCCTTTCTGGTGGGCGCGTCAGCGACCCATGCACGCGCCAATGGACCGCGCGATTGCCAACCATAACGCGGCCGAGGACGCGACGATGACGAGGACGAGCCCGCTGCCGCGGAGATAGTCGCTTACGGCGGCGCCGGTGAGTTGGGTGTACGGATCGAGTGTAGCTACCTCGCGTGGTCCCCCACGCTCGGTCGATGCAGTCCGGGGCGGCGGGTGACGACGATGTGTCGGCGAGGAGAGGTTGGCGCGGGAAAGTCCGACAAGCTGCATGTCCGTGGACTTTGCAGGCGACGTGCCAGGGGCTCGCGCGCCGTCCGTCGTTCATTGCCCGCGAAGCGTAAAATCGAACTCTCCGTTGTCCGAACGCACGCCAATCGGTCCCCGCAGCGTGCGCGCCGACGGTGGAAGCGTGCCCAGCCACGCCACCGTCCGATCGACTGTCACTTCGAGGAGGTCGTCGCGGATGGTCGCGCGCAGCACGTGTGGTGCGAATCGAGACACCTCGGCTACGGGACGCGACTGCGCGGGGAGCACGTTCGCGTAGCCGCGCGCACCGCACGCGTCGTGACGCTCGGCGTCCGGGTTCGATTTTACCGACACGTGAATGCCGACGGTGGGAGCGATATGCCACATGACATAAACCACGTTGCAGGTGTCCCTCGCTCTTAGCTTGATTCCAATTTGCCGGCGGAGCGTGCCGTCGGCGAGTGGCGAGCTGGCCGCGGTCGGGCCGCGGTACACGAAGCGGAGCTCGGCGACGTCGCTCGTTCCGGCGATCGCCGACTCGGCGCGCATCCCAGGTACGGAGACGGTCGACCAACCCTCGCTCGTAGAGGTGAGCCTGCCAGCCGATACCCGCAGCGGGACGGGCGCTTCGCGTGCGGGCGCGAGAGCCACTTTCGGCTCGAGGTCGACGGACCGGTGACGGCAAGACGCGGTGAAGAGCGCGAAGATTAGAGAGCAGCGAAGCAGCGTGTTCGGGGGGGGCATGACTCCGACGAAGCGATGCTCGTGCCATCCCGCAGGTGCCCGATCGGAGCCGCGCCGTTCTCGGCGTGACGTTCTACGTCGGAGGATTGGCGAAATCGACGTCTGGGTGACGCTCGCGACGACGCGTTACGAGAGTGTCGCGCGATATCCTCGTTCCGCGCGATGGCACGAGCGCTGCAATCGCGAGGCTACAGCCGAAGTTCGCGCCGTCTCGGTGTGCCCGGCTCGCGAGGTCGCTCATGCGCTGCGTTCCCCACCTGCATTCCCGCGGAGATGCATCCGTCATTGTCGTTGGCTTGACGGCCTTGGCGCTGTCGGTCGGTTCGACCGGTTGCGCGCGTGGTCTCTTTTTGGATCCCTCGGGATACGACGCCCAGGCGTGCGCGGAGCACGCCCTCCGCGGCGACGTCGACCACGAGACGGCCCTGCAGGCGACGGTGGTTTTTCGCGAGGCTTGCGGCTACGGCGACGCGGGAGCGTGCAGTGGTCTCGGCATCATTTACGAGCGCGGGCTCGGCGGTGTCGAACGCGATGCATCCAAGGCTGCATCGCTCTATCGAAGGGCATGCGATCGCGGCAACGGCCGCGCTTGCGAGAACCTCCGCGACCTCGAAGCCGCGCGCGCCCTGACGGCGGGAGCTCTTCACGGCGGCCAGTGCGCGCGGGGGAGTGAGTGTGGGATGACGCGCGCGGCGGCCCGCTGACCGGCCGCTGCGCGGAAACCGCAAAAGGCTGCACCTCTCGAATGGACCGCTAGGCCAAACCGAGGGTCCGGCCTACGAGAGTCGCGATCGGCGCCGCCACGCCGCACCCGAACGCGACCGCTCGGTGCCCCGAAAGGCTATCGCCGAAATTGCGAATCTGCGACACTCCTGCAATGGCTCTCGATAGGGATCGCGCTGCCAGCGGTCGTTGTCGCGGCAGCGCACGTGCTGCGAAGGAGGCGCCGTGAACGCCATGCGTGGGCGTCCGTCCGAGCTCGACTTCGATCTCCTCGACGCCGATCCTGCTTCCATCGCGCTCGTGCGCCGCGACGGGACGATAGAATGGGTGAACCGAGCTTGGCTCGCGTTCGGCCAGGAGAACGGCGCCGACATGCGCGCCATCTCCGCGGGCACGAGCTACTTCGCTGCAATCGCTGGCGATGCCCGCCCTTGGCTGGTTCGCGCGGTAGAGGCGTGCATCGAGGGAGACCGAATCTTGGAGGCGGACTACGAGTGCTCTTCGCGATCGCAGGTCCGCACGTTTCGCATGAGGCTGCTGCCGTATCACGATATCGGTGTCCTCGCGGAGCACAGTCTTCGTGTCGGTCGCCCTCGCGTCGAGCCGCTCGTCGGTGCTGACGAGCGCTGCTACCGAAACGCGCAGGGCGTCATCGTCATGTGCAGCAACTGCCGTCGAACGCTCCGCGGCGACGCAGACGTGTGGGACTTCGTTTCGCAATGGACGGTCGAGCCGCCGCCGAGGGTCAGTCACGGCATTTGCGGCGTGTGCTCGAGCTACTTCTATTGAGGGGCCCGGTACGATTCGTTCACGGCTTCGTCGCGTAGTCGAGCGCAGCGGACACAGCCTTTGCCGCGTTGGAAGCCGCGCGCATGTTCTCGTCGGCTACCGAGCCCGTGCGCGCGATCACGACGCCGCAGGCCGCTCGTTCGCCACTCAGCTCGTCGGAGGTCGCCACATGGCGTGCGGTCCTCTCGAGTCGACGTGCGGCGTCGCGAATGTCGTCGCCGCGTCCGCGCGCGACGTCGAAGATCGCCGGCAAGCTCCGCTCCAGTGCCCGTACTTTCCGCACTGTCGACTCCGTGGCGGCGCCATCGCTCGTCACCGCCAAGGCGACGGTGGGGCACGTCGCACGGGCGTACGCGCTCGCCCGGCACGCTTGATGGCAGTCGGCCTCCCCCGCGCACCGAGGGGCCTCGAGTGGAGTGGCGCAGCGGCCCGGAAGCCTCGTGCCCTCGCACACGCCGCGGCATGCGCCTTCACATCGTTGGCGACCTGCCTGCGGCGTGCACGTCGCGCTGCAGCGCCCCACGCAGCGAGTCGCGCAGCGCCCGCCGGAGGCAAAGTCTCTTACGGGCCTCCCGGCGTGGAGGCACGCTCCGTCACACTCGCCAGTGCAGGCTCCATCGCAGGCGATGGGGGCTCCTTCGGAACCCTCGCACTCCCCACTACACGAGCCATCGCACGGCCCGATGACATTGCCTGCTTCGCAGCGCTCGCCCGAATCGCGTTCGATGCAGTTTGCATCCGTGCGGCACGTCGCCTCGCACGCGACCTGATAGCCCGTATCGGCGATGCAGGCCTGACGAGCGAACCACACCGCCACCTTCGCCTCGCGGAGCGATGGTCGGCTCGCGCGAATTCTTTCCGCGGCGTGCTCACAGTCGAGCGTGACCCTCTCGTGAGCCGTGCTGGGGCGCTCGCCGGAGGCGTCGGCGCCGAAGTCCAATGCCAACTCCGAGCAAGCCGCATCCACGGACTGAAGGAGGCTACTCGCGAGTACCGCGACGTCCGAAACCGCCTGCGCGAGCGCCGAATAGGTCGGCGTCGCGGGAAGCGGCCCGACGCCTCTTCGGTCGAAGTCCGCGCCGACCTCGAACCCGTCGCAATACAGGGTGACCGGCTCCGGGACCGTTGCACAGCCTGCGACGATGCCGAGGGAAACGACCACGCCGAGGAGCGAGCGGCGCCTCACAGGAGCACCCCGACGCTGAGCAGCCCGAGCCAGGGGAGGGGGGTGCGTGCCAGGCTCCTCAGCGTACTGGCCGTCGCGTCGTCCTGCGCGACGGGGACGGTAAGTCCTTGTGCGGTGAGCGTCGCCCGTGGTTCGCTAGTCCATATAGGGATCGCGAGTCCGAGGTCGGTTCCGATGGTGAGCTCCGGGCCACGCGCCGATGGGGTGAGCGGGATGCGGAATTGAAGGCCGAGCTCCGGTCCAGCGAAGGCGCTTGCCGCAAAGACGCTCGCCCGCACGCGAGTGGGCATTTCCGCCACCGCCACCGAACGAGGCACGACTGCGAGCGAGCGGCCGTACCCCGCGACGGCTCCGAAGAAGAACGCGCCTCCAAAAGGGTATACCCGTACATCCCCGGACGCCGAGAATCGTGCGAGCTCGACGCCGAGCCCAGGGATGGCGACGAGTGGCAAGTACGTCGCGCGCCCCCCCACGCCGAAGTGCAACGACCGGACGATGACAGCGAAAGCGAGCCCCTCTGGCGCTCCTAGCCCGAGCGCCGCCCCGAGGCGGATGCCAGGCAAGACGCCAGCGTCGCGAGGGCGCTTCACGTCGGGGGGGGCGGCGCGCGCGATCGCCGGACTCACGAGCGTCGATATCGTGACGAGGACGGCACAGCATCGCAACCACCTCGTCGTACGAAAATAGGCTGATCTCGATGACATTGAACGGAACCTCTCGCTCTTCTCGGTGGCGGCTCTCGGTGACACGCGCCCACGCGTCGAGACGGGGCGGTCGATTCGCGTGCGGCGCCGCGTCGAGGATTCGGCGCGGGTAATGGGCGACGCGAGACGACTCGGGCTCGCCGTCGATGCGAGAGCGGGCTCGCCTCACGCAGAGAGGCACTACGCCGCGCGGTCGGCTTCGCGTTCGGGGTAGGCGGTCCCCGAGTCCCAAAGCGACGAGGCCGCCGGCGGTCCGTCCGAGGGCCGCTCGATCGCCGTGACGGCGAGGTTCACGAGCTCGGAGCCGAAGCTACCGCGCGCGCGGAGTGGTACCGGTCCATGATCGATCGCGATCGCGGCGGCGTGTCGCATCGGGGCAGGGACCGAATCGAGGGAAAGGCAAGCGGCGCGGCCGAACGGGCTTGCGCCCGCCCCGACCACGAGGCGCCCTTGGTCGCTCGCGATCTGCACGGTCCGCGCGATGAGATCGCCGACCCCGAGCGCGACGTGGAGCCGCGCCTCTCTCGTACAATGGTTCACCACCGAGGCCTCGATTCCGGCGAGGAGGCGCGACGTCGCGTTCGCGCGCGTGATGGCCGTCAGCGGCCGCTGCGCCCGTGCTGCTCGCGCGAGCCGGCCCAGCGTCACGGGCCCGACGCTGGCCGCGACGTCTTCCAGCACTGGAATCGTTCCCATGACGAGGGTAGGCTCGTATTCACCCTTCGAGCCTTCGCTCTTTAGCGCGAGGGCGCGCGCCAAAGCTTCACTCTTCATCGCCAACAAGAGGTAACCCGTCGTCGAGCGTGCGATAGCGATGCCGCCGTCCGCGAGTGCGGTGTAGAGCCGAAGTGCGTCGTGGTCGAGCGTAGTCGAGAACATGGTCTTGCTTTCGGTGGTGAGGACGAAGTTTGGATTCGTGCGAAGGCGATGCTAGCCCGCGAGACGCTCGTGCAACGATCCGCAGTTACATTCGAGGCCGCAGTCGGCGACCCCTGCGATCGGCGCAGCGTGCGATCGCGCGAGCTTCGCGGCGCGAATAGCCAACGATCCGCCGAACTGCCGCTCCGGACGCCCGAAGAGGTAGCCCTGCAAGCTATCCGCGCCGAGCTCGACGAGTGTCGCTCGTTCGGCCTCCGTCTCGACTCCTTCGACGACGACTCGGACGTCGAGCTTCTCGCATAATCCAATCAAGCAGAAGACCACCTGCTGGCGCTTGACGTCGACGTCGATCCCTCGAATCAGGCCCATGTCGATCTTGACGACGTCGGGCTCGACCGTGGCGAGCCAGCTCAACCCGGCGTACCCGGCGCCGAGGTCGTCGATGGCGATTCGGAAGCCCAAGCTGCGGAGCGCCGCGATCTTCGCCTTCGCGTCGCCCACCCGCTCGAGTGACGCGCGCTCCGTAATCTCGAGGACGACTCTGGATGCCACCTTCGAGAGCGGCGAGTCGGGCCGCGCGAGCTCACGGTCGGTGAGATCGAAAGGGTGAAGGTTGACGAACAGCTCGACGTCCGCAGGGAGCTCGGAGATCGCCGCGGCGGCGGCCGCGCGCACCCGTCGACCGATGCTCTCCAATCGTCCGAGTCGCTCCCCGGCGCCGATGAACGCGGCTGGCGCCGCGAGCGAAGGCTCGTCCGATCGCAATAACGCCTCGAACGCCACCACTGTGCCCGAGCGCTGTGACACGATGGGTTGGTACGCCATCCACAGCCGGGCGCACGCAGCCTCGAAGCGGCGTTCGAGCTTGCCGTCGTCTCCCGTTGCCTTTCGCGCCGCGCGGGTCGTTCCCAGAGGACCCTGAATTCGGGCCAGCCGCGACAGGGTCTCCGCGCGGGTGACGGCGGCGAGGAACAGGCTGGCATCGACCGGCTTTGCCATGTATCGAACGGCCCCGGTTTCGAACGTAGAGTCCGCCCTTTGCGCGTCCGGAGTGTCGGTTACGAAGACGATCGGTACGTCGATGTCGCGGCGCCGGATCTCGCGGAGGAGCTCGATGCCGTCGATATCGGGCATTTGAAGATCGCTCACGACGACCCCGAAGCGCCGCGTCGCGAGCACCGCGAGCGCCTCCCGCGCGCTCGCCGCAATCGCCACTTCGTAACGTGCTCCCCGGAGCACGCGGGCAAGGAGTCTCTGTACTCGAACGTCTTCGTCGACGACTAAAATAGGCTGACGTTTCATGTCGGCTCGACCTCTCTTCGGCAGCGAATCCCTGCTCCGGCGGTAGACGCCGGGGCCGACGGCCTCGCCTTCCATCCTCTGCAGTCGACGTGCCACGGACGGAGCGGCGACGAACGGCCTGAACGTGCTCTATCCTCGCGTGGGCGAGCCGCGCAGCCAAGAGCGAGCGTCGCGCGACTGACGAAAGTGCCACCGGCGTGACGCCGGGTCGTCACGCCGCCACCGCGCTGTCATCGGTGCGATCGGCGAGGAGCGCGCGCAACTTTCGCGTCGCGCTGGCGTTTATCTGCGAGACACGTGCTTCGCTGACACGCAACACTGCAGCGATCGCCTTACTCGGCATTTCTTCGAAGTACCGGAGGCGTACGACCTCTGCCTCGCGGGCAGGGAGGCTACGAACCGCGGTTCGCAAGTCGGCGCTGTCGCGCCGGCGGATGACTTCGTCGAGTGGAGAATCGAAGGTCGTAGGTTGTCGAAGCTGCCCCTCACGATCATCGAGCTCCCCGATACCGACGATGCGAAGAGGGGCGCTCGTCGCTTCGCCGCGCGCCGCCGCTCCCGGCTCCTGCTTTCGGCGTCGCGGAGACCAATCGATGCGCCTCAGCTCGTCCATGATGGCGCCGCGGATACGAATTTGGGCATATGCCACGAACATCTCCTCGCTCGAATGCACGCTGTGACGAATGGCGGCGAGGAGCGCCGCCATGCCGGCCGCACGGAGGTCGCGCGGGTCTACGCACCGGGGGAGCCGTCGCATCTCGCGGGCGAGCACGCGGTCCACGACGTGCTGGTGCGCCTCGAGCGCGTCGCGGAGCTTCGCGGCGTCCTCGGTGATGTTGGTGGGGGGTAGTGTTCTCGGTAGCGAATCGTTCGTCGTCTGGCTCATCGTGCACCTCGACGGCGACAAAGCATCCTTCGTGCCGGCTTGGTGCGCGCCGCTCGCGACCAGGCCTCCACGCAAGCCCCCGCGAGTGTCGGCACGTTAATTTCGCTCGCGTCCGTCCGTTCGGACGGGCTGACCTCGCCGCCGTTGTGAGAGGTCGAGGAGACCCTTCATGCGCACCACATTCTCGTCTTTCGTCGTCTGTTTCGTGGCCGCGACCCTCCACGTCTTCGCGACCGGTTGTGCCTCGGCCGTGCCCGCGTCGGAGCCCGGCGAGGGGGGCGACGCCTCGCAGGCGCCTTCCTCGGTCGACTCGGGAGCAGGCCCGATCGAGGACCCGAATTCGCGCTCTCGAGTGGCCCTGCCGAGCGCGCCCGTCGACGCCGGTCCTCCGAGGCCGGACGTGTCCGCGATGCTGGCCCATGCCGAAAAGGAGATCGAGTCCCTCTGCACGCTCACTCGCAGCTGCTGCCGGGCGGCAGGCCAGCCTACATTCGATATGACGAAGTGCGAGTCTGCCTATCGCAGCTATGGAATGCAGGGCGATCTCGCCGACGTCGACGAGTCCGTTCTCCGCGGCGGCAAAGTCGCCTTCGACCGCGCGCGGAGCGATAGCTGCCACGTTCGTATCCGCGCGCTCGCGTGCGTCCGGATCGAAGCCGCCACGTACTCGTCGGTCGCGAATCAATGCGCGAGCACCTTCCACGGCACGCTGCGGCCCGTCGGCGTGTGCCGTTCGAGCCTCGAGTGCCAGGCTGGCTTCTTCTGTGAGCACACGGATCCGACCCTATTGCCCGCGAATCAGGCCGGTACGGCGCCCTACGCCGGCCGTTGCATGCCGGTGAAGCCGGTCGCCGCGCCCTGCGACCGCGACGAGGAGTGCAGCTATCGCGGACACGGGCGGACGTGCGACCCGGTCGCCCATCGGTGCAAAGCGAAGCTGGCTTTGGGCGAGGCCTGCCGCTTCGGTGGGGAGTGCACGACCGGACTCTGCACCGGCGTCTGCGCCGAGCGAATCGACGAGCTCGTCACGCTCGACGATTGTGCGTCATTCCTCTGACCGCTCGCCACCGCGCGGGTTCTCGCCCACCGCCCGCCGCCGCGCGCGGTGGGCGATGCCTGACTTATACGTGAGCGGCGTAAGCCTCACCGCGTCGCCTGATCCCCGTTGGAAGATGCTCGTCGATCGTCGTCCGCGCCGCTGCCATCGCGCGCTACGTCCAGAAAGAGCGGAGCCCGGTTCTGCCCTCTCCGTACGCAATTTGGCAACGATCCGCTTTCGCAGACGGCCGAGGGTCCCGCTTCGCGAGCCCGGCAGCAGCCGGCGCGGCGCCGATTGACCGTCGTCGCCAGCGATCGAGAGCGTCGCGTGGCGCCGTCGATCGCGCGGCCCGTTTCTCGAAGTCGAGAGTTCGTCGAGAGCGCGATGGATCGGTCCCGTGAGGCTCATCGCTCGGCGCGTCGCGAGGGAGCTCCGACGGCGTGCGTAATGCCGTTCCTCGGCACGACGACGAGGGTCCGAAGGTGCTCTGCTCCGTGCGTTCGAAGAGCGCCACGAGCACCGGCGCGCGGGACGCGGGTCGGGACGTCATCGGTCTGACGGCAGCCAACGGTCTGACGCCGCGGAGGGCCCGCGCGGAGGGTAGGCGTCGCCGCGGTGATCGAAAGTGTGGCGGTATTCACGGTAAATCGAGCCAGATCGATGACGCCGGTAGCCGCTGGCACGGATGGTGAAAAGGGAGCCGTGCGAGCCGCGCAGTAGCCGGCCGAATCCATGCACCTCGTCCGCCTCGGCCCTCGCCGAGCGAGAACCTCCCGGAGCCGCACATGAAGTGGTCCCTCTCGTCGCGCCGTTTGCGTTGCGCGAAGCTCGTATCGGTCTTGTCTGCTTGCGCCGCGGTGGTGGCCGTCTCGGTCCCCTCCGAGGTAAAGGCGGAAGAGTCGTCCTATTGCAAGAAGGTCCACGCGCGAACGACGGGCGACGCTGCTCTGCTGTTCGCGCCCACGATCCAAGCGCAGGCGATTCGATACCCTACTGGCGCGGGCGGGACCATCGACGCGGGCACGACGTCGGGAACCGGGCTCCAAGCGCGCGCCTCGGTCTCGTGGTCGCCACTCGACTTCTACCGCGGATTCGGCGTGATGAGCGCTGGCGACGCCGACTGCGCGCGCGGCGACGCGCAAATTACCGCACAGCGGCTCCTTCACTACGGAGAAGACTACGGTCGTCTTCATGCGCGCCGGAGCCAAGTCTCGTACTTCGCGTCGCGTGAGTCTGCCATCGCGCTCCTCCTCGCGAAGAGCGAAGAGCGGCTCGCCGCGCACGTCACGTCGCTCCTCGACACCAACGAGCTGAGGGCTCGCGCCGCCGACCTCGACCGCAAGCGCGTGACTGCGCAGGCAGAGGTGGCGCGCCTCGAGGCGCGTGGTGTCGAGAGCTATGGTGGTGATATTCGCCGTCTCGCCGTCGAAGTAGAGGCCAAGAGCATCCGTTACGAGCGAGAGGTGTCGGCGCTCCGAAAGCTGGACGGCTGGGACCTCCGCGTCTCCGGAGGCGTTATTCCCCACGACACTCCGCAGGTGTTCGGATTCGTGCAGCTCGGCTTCAACGTGGGCAGCATCGCGCGGATCGTGAGCGAGAGCTCGTACATGGACGCGCGCACCGAAGAGCTTCGGAAGGCGCGCTACGAGCTTCGTGACCAGCTCGAGCGCTTCAAGTCTCAGCTTCGCACTGCGCGAGCGCAGGCAATCGGCGAGTCCGCGATCGTATCCAATCGCGTCGCCTCGCTCCTCGCGGCTCGACAGGTCCTCGCCGGCTCCGATTCCCCGAACGCCCCGCACGTGCTCGCGGTCCTCGATCTGGAGATCATCGGCGCCGAAGCAGATAACGCATTTTTGAACTCGCTGATTTCTGAGCTTTCTAACCTCGAGGAAAACCACCATGGCAAATGAACAAACCCCCGTTGCATCCGGCTACGGGCGTACTCGCCTGTTCGCGTTCGGCGCCCTGACGGCGTTCCTTTCGGTCCTCGGCTACGTGGGCAATCAAGGCTACCATGCTGCGACGGACTCCTTCGTGGCGCCGATTATCCTCTCGCCGGACAACGACGCCGTGATTTCGAGCAAGCTCAAGCTCACCGAGCTCACCGTGGAGAAGGCAAAGACCTCCGCCCAAATCGCCGCCGTCGACGCCGACGTCGAAGCGTCCGCGCGCGCGCTCGACCGGCTTCATGCGCTGCACGCGACGACGAGCCACGCCCTCGCCTGGACGGCGCAGCTCACCGACCGTCAAGGTGCGGCCGTCACGAAGGAGCTCGCGTCGCTCGAAAAACAGAAGGCCGCGCTCGGCGACCTGCTCGGAAAGCAGGCGAGCGTGACCGAGCAGGTACGGGAGAACGTGAGGGCCGGCCTCGTGACGAAGCTGGACCTCGCACGAGAGGAGCAGGCGACCGGTCGCTGGCGAGTCGCGCTCCTAGAGACGGAGCGCTCGTCGTTGCAGGCGAAGCTGGTGCTCCAAGAGGTCGCTGTCGCGCGTAAGTCGCTCGCGCATGGTGGCCCGGCGATGCCGGAGCAGATCGCTCGCGACGAACAGCTCGTCCGGATCGAGCTCGAGAGCATGAAGCTCGAAGCCGAACAGAGGTCGAAGCGCGCCGAGCGGAAGGTGCTCGACGACAAGCTGACGGCGATCGTCGGGATCGAAAAGCAGCTCATGACGCGGCCGATCTTTCGCGCACTCGACCGTTCGCTCGACGTCGCCTTCGTGCCGTATACCCAAATTGACGGGCTCGAACGGGGCGCATCGGTCTACGACTGCATTTGGGGAATCTTCCACTGCCACAAGGTGGGCACCGTCTCCGAGCTCGTGCCGGGCGAGGTCGTCCTCCCCGATCCGTGGGGAAACCAGGCGCGGGGCCAATACGCCGTCCTCGACCTCGACGAACAGGACTCCGCGCGCTCGAAGACGCTTCGTGTCAGGCCGACGGTCGTCCCCGTCCGCACGGCACAGAAGATTGTTCGGCCGTCCACTCTCGCAACGGTCGAATGATATGGAATCCCTCTTTTGGAGCTTCAAGACGCTCGACCCACTGCTGCTCGCAACGCCGATCTTCCTCAATCTGGCGATCTGCTTCGTCGTCACGCAGACGGACTTCCTGCTGCTTCTAGGCTACGTGTTCGCGCGCGGCGCGCTCGGGTTGGCGGGCAGCTTCCGCCCGCTCGCGGCCGGCGAACGTCCGTCCGGTCTCGTCGTCATCCCGTCGCTTCTGCGCAACGACGAAGACTTGGGCGCGATCACGACGACGATAGAGAGCGCAGCCACCAATCGGTACCCGGGGAAGCTGGTGATCGTCGCGAGCGTGGATGGAAAGACGGAGTATCCGAAGCTCTACGCGGCGCTCGAGGCGTGGGTCGCCACGCGCTCCTATCCGTCGAACGTCTTCGTCTACGTGACGGGGACACCGACCCGGCTCGGAAAGATGATGGCGGTCGAGGCGGGCGTCGAGCACATGAAGCAGCGCGTCCAAAGCGGGGAGCACGAGTCCTTTCCCACCATCTACTTCAGCATCGACGGGGATGGCACCCTCGGCGACCACGCCATCGAGCGCCTCGCACACCGCCTTACGTCGAGGAGCCCGTTTACTGGCAAAATGCGCCGCGTCGTCGCCGGTAAGATCTGCATTCGTCCGGACCTCGCGTGGCGAGGTTGGCGTGCCTTCTTTACGGTCGAGGGACAGCTCTACATGCAGGCGGCGCGCGAGTTCATCGTATCGAACGTTTCGCGCTACAATTGGAAGATTACGCCGCGGATCGGTATCCCGGGGGCACTCTATTGCACGTGGACCGATTTGCTCCTCGCCGCTCCGCAGTATATGCGCTTCATGCACGGGCTGCGGGCGCGAGACTACATTCGTTGGTGGATGGGGCTCGGCGCGCCCAAGTTCTCCGAGAGCAACTGCGAACCGCTGCCCGAGGCGCTCACTGGTGCGTCGGACGACACCTGCATCGCCTTCCTCGCGAGCCTCTCGTCGTGGAAGGGCGACAAGTTGAGCTTCGATGCTCCGCCCACGCCGCTCCACGCTTTCGTTCGCTTCCTCGCTTCGTACACGTACGATCGGTCGCACGACTACGAGCCCGAAGCGCGCGTATTCACGTACACTCCGCCGACCCTGTCCGGCTTGTGGAAACAGCGAGTCCGCTGGAACTCGTCACGAGTGGAGTGCGCGGGGCGGTTCTGGAGGGCATTCTGGTTTCACTGGGAGATTGGCCTTCCTGTCAGCGCACACCTCCTCCTCCTTTTGCACACGGTGTTCGAGGTCGTCGGCTACTACATCGTGCTTCCGTACTACATCGTGGGGACTTCGCAGGCTCTCACGGGATACGTGCTCGGCTACGCCGCCCAGACGTTGGCGTTCTCGATGTACACGGTGATGGCGCTCGCGCTCGAGCGTGACAGAGCGCGGTATTGGCGAGTCGTCATGTGCCTGCCGTTTGCGTCGATCTATTCGATATGTATCAACGCGTTCGGCTGCGTGTACGGTGTCACTCGAGACATCTTCTTCTTCGGAAACGCTACGAACTTCGCTCCGGAGTGGACGCTGGCGAAGGGTGGCTGCGAGCGAATCGCGTTGATGTTCCGCGCCCGTCGCTTCCTCGCCCTCGCGCTCCGGTCCGTCGTTTACGGCGACGTCCCGCTCGGGACGTTCTGGCTCGGGTGGACCGAGACTGCGTGGACGCCGAGTGGCTTCGAGGGCTGGACGACGGGAAAGAAGCCCCGCGCCATCTTCCGTATGCCATCGTTCGCCGCTCTCTTCGGCAAACGCGCCGTCGTGCCGGTGGTGTCCACGAACGAGGCGGGGAGTGGGCTCGTGCCGACGGTGCTCGCCGCCCCACGACGTACGGCGACGGTCACGGCGATCGTGCCGAAGGAGGTGAATCGCGCGGTGGGGCAGAGTCGCGCTGCCTAGTTTTATCGAGTCGAACGAACCGTGACGCCCCGTCGAGCTGGCCTCGGCGGGGCGATCTCGCGTTCGTCCGCCGAGGGCTCCGGTGCGCAATTCTGCATCGAGGAAGCTTTACTCGACCTGCGTAGTGCCGTTCGTACGGAGATGTCGAGCCTCACTCAGCTGCTGTCATTCTTCGGTCGCGTCCCAGGGGACGAGCTCTGGCTCACCATCGGAGAGCGGCCCTATATCGTTCACGGAGGGGTGAAGACGCCACTTGGGTCGCACCCCATGAGCGCTGGGCTCGTCTTCGCAGCAGCCTCCGAGCTCGTCCCGATCGAGGAGCTCCGCTGCCTGCCCACGGACCGCGCTCGGGTGGTGCGGCACCACCATGACGGGGGAGCGTGGGTGGTCGAAATCGTGCGTGCCAAGTCCGGAATCAGTCTTTGCATTCGCAGACCGAAGGGAGCGGACGTGGCAGCTCGTCCTACCCTCCACGCGCGCTCCGAGTCCTCGGGAGCGGTGTGTGAGGACGACGTCGACGTCGAGGTGGACGTCGACGTCGATATCGGCCCCTCGGGGCCCGTCGGGCACTGCGACTCGGTGGCGCCTTTGCCCGCGTTGGCTTCCGACGTGAGAACGAGCGGACCCGACCGCGGCTCGCTCCGGTCCGCGCTCCTGCGCGCGGTCGCTCTCGGGGTCTCGGATCTCCATCTCTCGAGCGCGGGAGCGGCGTTCGCGCGGATCGATGGCGAGCTACGGCCCGCTCGCGCGGTGGGAATCCCGCCGGTGGACGACCTCGTCGCCGAGCTCCGGCAGATGTTCCCGACCCCGCTCGTCGCCGGCGCTCGTGCGCTCGTTCACGAAGTCGCTGGCGTCGCGCGTTTTCGCGTCGCGATCCACTCCGAGCTCAACGGGCTCGGCGCGTCGATTCGGGTCGTTCCGAACGAAGTCCCGACGCTCGAGCGTCTTCTGCTACCGCGGGCTTGTCTCGAGCTCTGCCAGCTCCCCGCCGGACTCGTGCTCGTCGCGGGCCCCGCCGGTTCCGGGAAGTCGAGCACGCTCGCGGCGATGGTCGACCAGGTGAATCGAGACCGCTCCGAGCACATCGTCACCGTGGAGGACCCCGTCGAGCATGTTCACCCGTCGCTTCGCTCGCTCGTGCGTCACCAGGCCGTAGGCGCCGAGGCCGGCGCGTTCGTCGCCGCGATGCGTTCGTGCCTGCAGCAAGACGCGAACGTCGTGATGCTGGGAGCGCTCGCGGACCTCCCCTCCGTCGCGCTCGCCCTCCAAATGGCCGAGTCCGGGCACCTCGTTTTTGCTGGAATCGACACGCTCACCGCCGTGAGCGCAATCGAGCGGTTGGTCGACATGTTCCCGGGGGATGGGCAAACCTATGCACGGCTCATGATTAGCCGTGCGCTCAAAGGGGTAGTCGCGCAGGCGCTCTGCAAGCGCGTCGCAGGCGGTCGTGTCGCGGCGCATGAAGTGCTGATGAGCACCCCTGCCGTCGCCGCCCTCGTCCGCGAGGGCAAGACGTTCCAAGTCTCCGGTATCATGCAGGCCTCCAAAGCGCTCGGCATGAGCACGCTGAACGAGTCGCTCGCCGCGCTCGTCCAGCGCCAGCTCGTCACGCCGAAAGAGGCCATTTCCCGTTCGGTCGACAAGGCCGGCCTCGTCGCCATGCTGAACCAGCTTTCGCGCTTCTCGAGCAGCCATCGGTTGCGCAAGGTGAGCGCTCCGGTGGAGGTGCCCGAGCGCCTCGCGCGGATACGTTGACGTAGAGACCTCCGCCGAGGGTGCGCGGCGAGGCGCGCCCGGTTCGGTCACCGCTCCACAGGTTCGCCACGCAGCTCGATGGGGAGCTGTCTCGCTTCGCGCGCTCGGTTTCGCTACCAGGGAACGGCGCCAATCGCGCGGCTGCATCGACCGCGCCAAACGAACCGCGCATGTCGCCGCCGCGCCCGCGCCGTCGACTCCGACGAACGCGCGTGACTGCCAATCGGCGCCGGGGGCAACGACCACGACCCCAACAGCGCGTCGGTTTTCCTTCGTCCTCGTCACGAACTTGCGGACTCGTAGCGTCGTCGGCCAATCCCTCGTCCGGGATTAGCTGCCTTTCGCGTCGTCGTCGCCGCGTCATCCCGGCCGCCTTCGTTG